>JAUWPQ010000101.1 GCA_030611515.1 Planctomycetota bacterium
GGCTTGCCCGCCGTTCTTGACGTGACACACGGCGGGCAAGCCCGCCCGCTACACATGTATTATTAACGCTATAGGCATGTATATCCCCAATCCCAGGAAACATGCAACGCCCCCTCTTGGTGGTGCCCCCCACGATATCACAGTAGTGAACTAGAGTTTTAATAGTCCATCCCCCATGAAACCTGGGTTGACGTTCCATGAGCACGCCCGACTTGCTTTGCGATCAACGGAGTTCGTTCCGCTGCCTGGTGGCGGAATCGCGTCGGCAGTGCGCGTTGCGGATCGGCGAGGAAACGTTGCCGGCATGGTTGCTGGACGAGTCGGCTGGCGGATTTTCGGTGCTGGTCGACCGGCCGCTGAATCTGGAGACCGAGCAAACCATCCTTCTGCAAACCGACAGCGGATGGTTCAATGTCCGAGTCACGTTCGCCGTGGAGGCCCCTCCGCCGGAGGACTGCGAGGTCGTGGATTCGGAGAAACCGACTGAGTGGTTCCGGCTGGGACTGCAACGACTGGGCGACGCCGTGCCGCTCGACGAGCCGTCGGTCTCGCCGTTTGCCGAGGATCTTCGTTTTCGGCTGCGGCAATTGTCCCCAGCGAATGGATGGATGTCTGCCGCCGGCGTGTTGCTGGCGCTGGCCGCCATATCCGTCCCGCTGGGATTGGCGAGTATGTTGTTGAACGTGCGGCGCTCGGAAGACGGAAATACGGTCTCGATGAATGATCCGTGGGCCTCGTTTTCGGAGCGGAAGTCGAGCGATGGTCGGCTCCCGGCAGAGGGCTTCGGCGGTGGTGGTTTCCAGACCATCACACCTGGCTTCGATAAGAACGACTCTACTTTCAGTGATATCGCCCGCTCGCTGTTGGATTTTTCCGGCAATCGAACGGATGAACCAAACGCCTTCGGGGCTAAGTCCGAGGGAGACTTGTGCAATCTGGTACGGCGGTTGCCCGGCTCCACGGCGCTGGCCCTGCCGGAAGTCGTCCGGCGGTTGCGGCTGACCGAAAAGCAGCAAGAACTAATCCAACAACTCATCGACGCGATGGCCGAAGCCATACGGAAACTCGATCTCGACCCGCGATTGCGCGGGGTCGAGCGGCGGCGGATAAAGCAGCTTCGCAACAAGTTGCTCGACGACTATCTCCGCCGCGCCCTCGATCTTCTCACACCCGAGCAGCAGGTGGAATGGAAGAAACTCCACGACGAGCCGACGGAGAAACGATCGCCCGCTAGCAGCCTGTTAAAAAAGGGCGCCACTGCTGGCTTGTCCAGCAGTGCATGGAGGAAACTGCCGGAAAAACACTGCTGGACGAGCCAACAGTGGCACCCAAACTCCTAAAATCTGACTTTTTCAACGGGCTGCTAAATAGCCATTCCTCACGCCGCCTCGCGGAGCTTTTCCCCGGCGCCGCTTTCGGGTGTCGATTCCGCCTGCCAGCCTTGGCGGAGCATCAACTCGACGATCCGCGCGGCGGACCGGCCGTCGCCGTAGGGGCTGTTGTCTATCTGACGCGAACGGTACGCTGCCTGGTCGCACAACAACAGGCTCACCCGATCGACGATCCGCCGCACGTCGGTCCCGACCAGTTCGACGGCGCCGGCCTCGACGGCCTCGGGCCGCTCGGTGGTCTCGCGCATCACCAGCACGGGCTTGCGCAGCGAGGGGGCCTCTTCCTGAACCCCGCCGGAGTCGGTCAAGATCAAGGTCGCCCGGTCCATCAGCCAGACGAACTCGGGATAGGGCGCCGGTTCGCGGAGATGCACGTTGGTCCGGCCCGAGAGCAAGCGGCCCACCGGCTCGCGGACACGCGGATTCAGATGCACCGGGTAGAGGAACTCGACTTGCGGAAAACGTTCCGCCAGTTGCGCGATCGCCGCGCAGATTTGCTCCATGCCGCCGCCGAAGTTCTCGCGCCGGTGGCCGGTGACCAGCACCATCCGCCGTTCTTCCAGCGCGGCGTATTTCTCGCGCCAAGGGCGGTCGTGGCCGCGTTCCCGCGCTACGGTCCACAGCAGGGCGTCAATCACCGTGTTGCCGGTCACGTGGACCGACTCGGGCGGCGTGCCTTCCCGCAGCAGGTTGTCCGCCGCCCGACCGGTCGGCGCGCAGTGCAGCGAGGTGGCCAGTCCGGCAATGCGGCGGTTCAGTTCCTCGGGCCAGGGGGCCTGAAGGTTTCCGGTCCGCAATCCGGCTTCGACGTGGACGAATGGCAATCGGCGGTAGAACGCCGCCAGCGCGGCCGCCATGACCGTGGTCGTGTCGCCCTGGGCAACCACGCAATGGGGCCGATACTCGGCCAAGACGGCGTCCAGCCCCGTCAGACATCGGGCAGTCAACTCGGCCAACGTCTGATCGGGCGTCATCAGCGCCAGATCGCAGTCGGCCTCGATGCCGAAATAGTCCGTCACCTGGTCGAGCATCTCGCGGTGCTGGCCGGTCAGGCAGACAATCGTTTCGATACTTTCGTCTTGACGGCGGCACTCGTGAACCACCGGGGCCATCTTTATCGCCTCGGGTCTGGTGCCGAAAGTCAGCAGCGCTCGTAGCTTGCTCATGCCGCTCATCTTTCCATATTTGGCTCATTGTAGGGTGCGTCCTCGACGCACCGCAAACATGTAGGCTTGGCTTTCCTGAATATCGGTGCGTCACGGACACACCCTACCGTCCTGTTTTCCTAGGTTCCCGCGAGGGTCATGTTGAAATGCCGCTTGCCGCTGCCCGGAGAATACTCGCAGCGCACGACGCGGAATCCGGCGGCGTCAATCAGGTGGTTCAACTCCGCCTCGTCGTACTGCCAAACGTGGTCGTCGATGACGGAAAACCGCGCGGCATCGGACGGCATCGGCAGGTCCGAGCAGGAGGGGTAGTATTTCGTCTGCCGGCCCCACTGCGCGGCGTCGGGCGTGGTCAGATACAACCGGCCGCCGGGCAACAACAGCGACCGCAGCTTTCTCATCGTGGGCAAGGCGTTGAAGTTCAGGTGTTCCAGCACTTCGGTGAAGAGAATCACGTCGAACCGGACGTGCCAGGGAAACGCCTCCCGTTCGATGTTGTTGAGCCGATAGCGGATGCCGTAATCCTTGACCAGGGATCGGTCCAAGTAGTCGACGAAATCGATCGCGTATGGTTCGCAACGGAGCAGCTTCGTCGCGTACAACAATAGCGTTCCATAGGCGCAGCCCACGTCAAGGCACCTTAACATTTCGCTGCGGGCGGCCCTTTTCCCAAAGTCCTGGTGAATCCAGCGCGGAACGTGCAGCCAATAACCCAACTCATCGAGGCGATAGCCGGAACCGTATTTGCAAACATCGGGGCCGGACGCGGTGCGGCGGGAGGCAATCTCCTCTTGGCAATCGCCGAGGAGGCGATATGGATCGGTGCTGGGCGGCGTCCGTCCGGTCCCGCCGGGTTTCTCGGCCACCAGCACGAAGTTGTCGCTACAGAGCGGGATCGCGTAGGCGTCAAGCGACTTTTCGTGAATCTCCGCCACGCGCAGCCCAGCCCGCTGGACGCAGTCGATCAGACCTTGCCGGGAAAAGAATCGGAACTCGAGGGTCATTCCCTCGCCGCCGTGGAAACAGAGATCGTCGAACCGCTCGACCATGCCGTCGGGCCGGCGGTTCACCAGCACCCGCTTCTTGCCCTCCGTCACGAGTTCCCAGTCGTTCAGATTTGGAAAATGCTCGCGGGTGTCGGGATCCAGAGTGGTGGGTATGGTAATTATGGCCGCGCCGCCCGGCTTCAGCAACCGATGCATGTTCTCGAACGTCTTGTCGATCGGCGGCTCGATGTGTTCCAGCACGTCCGTGCAGGTGATGAAGTCGAAGCTCTCCGGCTGCCAACGCGACCAATCCACGTCGCGCAAGTCAAGCTGCGGATCGTGGTCGTAGAAGGTATTGACGTAGTCGAACTTCTCGGCCAGCAGGTCGGCGTAGCCCCAGTCGGAGCAACCCAGGCCGCGTATCTCCTTCCGCGGCGCCATCCGCGCCAGGATGATCTCGTCGGGTGAGAAATGAGCGGTCACGGCGTACATCATCGAACGCAAGCGGCCATAGCATCCGCAATCCATACAATGCCCGTCCTCGCGCGTCAACCGCCGCCGCGGCAGGCAGTTCGACATCCCGCAGACGTTGCAGAGAAACAACGTCAACTGGAGTGGCTCGACGGGCGGCGGCGGCTCGTGCCGCACGGCCCCGCTCCTCATCCCAAGCAATTGCAAACACTTCCGCACCGGCGCCTTGAGCACGGGCATCAGGGAATCGCCGATAACTGACATTGTTTCCTCCCTCTCGTGTTGTTCAATATGCGCCGGCCATGCTTTCGGTGCCCCATTTGCTCTCGAACAATTGCTGGTTTTCCCGGTAAATGCCGGCGAAAGCTCCCTCACCCAGCAGGCGAAACGACGCGCCTTGCCAGTGATGGACGAAGGCGTCGCGGGCACAGCGAAGCTCGTAACCCTCTCGCCGGACACGGTAGCAGTAGTCGGTGTCCTCGAAGTAACCGACGCCGAACCGCTCGTCCAACTCGCCGATCTTCTCGTACACTTCCCGACGGAACATTACGCAAAAGAAGCCCAACATTTTCATCTGGAAAGTTTCGCCGTCGTGCCGTCGGCAGTATTCAGCGGCCCAGCGTGGCATCTCGCCGATCGTCGAGTAGCCGACCGGCACCTTGGCTTCGTTGCCCACCATGTTGCTGACCGGCCCGATCATCCCCGCCTCTGGCATTGCGCGCAGGTGTCCGATCATCGTCGAGAGCCAACCGCGCGCGACCACCGTGTCGTTGTTCAGCAGGCAGAGGAACTCGCCGCGGGCCGCCCGCAGACCTTGGTTGTTCGCCGCCGCGAAGCCAAGGTTCTCCTTGTTGAGGATCACGCGCAGATTAGGGCGACGGGCCTCCTCTTCGGCGAGCCACTCGGCCGTGCCGTCGCTCGAGGCGTTGTCCACCACGATCACCTCGAAGTTCGGCCAGTCGGTGTCGCGGAAAACGCTTTCCAGGCAACTCTGATTCAGATGGAGGTTGTTGTACGTGACGATGATGATCGACGCCGGCGGAAACAGGCGACGTATTTCCCGATCGAGCGCCTCGCAGCGGTTCTTCCAGGTGTTGCGGGCGGCGAAAGCCCGGCGCCCTTGCCGCCGCCGGTCGCAATCCTCGGCCAATTCCCGCTCAAGAGCTTCGGCTAACTCCCGGGCATCGTCGGCCAGCGAGAGCAGCCCGTCGCGGGCCATCGGCCGCAACTCCGGCAGATCGACCGCCGCCACCGGCTTGCCCGTGGCCAGCATCTCGTAGGCCTTCACCGGATTGGTGGCCTCGGTCAGCGGAATCCGCTTGAAGGGGATAATGAAGGCGTCCCACTCGGCCACAAACCGCGGCAGATCGGCGTATGGTTTCTCGCCCAACAGCTTCACGTTGGGCAACTTCTCCAGCCGCGAAACGTCGCCGGTAAAGGTGCTGCCGATCAACTCGAACCGCCACCGGGGACGCAACTCGGCCAGATCGGCGACCAGATCGGCGTCGAACCATTCGGCGATCGCGCCGTAGAAGCCGATGGTGACGTCGCAATGTTTAGCGGCCGACGGCACGTCGTCGAAAACAGTCCCCTCTCCCTTCGGGAGAGGGTTAGGGTGAGGGCTGTTTTGCACTGGATTCGACGATGCCCTCACCCCCGGCCCCTCTCCCAAAGGGAGAGGGGAGACTGGGGCAAAATGCTCGTAATCGCAGGCGTTGCGAATCAGTGCCGTGCGGCGGGCCTTCGGCCTGACTTTCGCCTCGAGCACGTCGGAAGTGACCACCACCAGATCGGCCTCGGCGATGGTCCGTTCTTCCACGCTCAACATCGACTCGCAATTGGTGGAGAACCCTGAATGGTCGTCCATGCAATCGTAGACGATCGGCCAGCCGAACTTCTCGCGGAGTTTCTCGGCCAGCGCGGTCCAGAAGGGCAATTGCACCACGACCACCGCGGAAGTGATCCGCCGTTGGCGGCGGAGCCGGTCGATGGCCGAAACCATCCGCCGCACGTCGTCGTCGGAAGGCAATTGCTGATAGACGTTCGTTCCGGGGGCACCCGGCAATTCCATTTCGTAGACGTTCGGCTCGCAGGTCGAGAGCCGGGCGGAGTTGCCGCGATGGAAGCCGAACGAGGCGTAAAGCACGCGGTGGCCTGCCGCGGCCTGCCGGCGGGCCATCTGTTGCGGCCGTTGGAAGCGGGAGTTCCACAAAATCACCGGCAGACAAAATACGTCGTAACCGTGTGAATCGTCGACGATCGGCACGGCATCGCATTCGGCGTCCCGCGCCGTCGGGGCGGGCTTCGCCCGGCGGACCAGCCGCCATACCCGGGCGGCAGCCGGATAGAGGCCCGTCTTCCGCAGCACTCGCTCGGCCAGTTGTCGCGCCTTCTGTCGGCGTTTGCCGGCCGGCACATGCAATATCCAATATCTCACGCGGCGGAGGAAATCGATCGCGACCCAGGCCCGGCCGTTAGTTATCTGGTTCAACCTGGTGTGCAACACGTGGAGTTCGCACTCCAATTCTCGGACGCGCCGCTCGGCCGCCGCAAGTCGGTTTTCCGCCGTGCTCGGCAATTTCGAGGCTATCCCAATATTATTTCCTTGTGGGACAGCCGCCCTCGGCTGTCCTGGGCGATTCTGCACAGCCGAGGGCGGCTGTGCTACATTTGAGAATAAGTCTTTATCCATGCGCCCCCCCGATTTCTACGCCGATTGCCGCCGACCGCCGACTGCGATCGTATTGAGTCTTTCGATAATTTGCTTCGCCCGCCGCTGCCAGGTGTTGTCGCGGGCCTCTCGGTCAAGCTCCCGACGGTAGCCGTCCAATTTGCCGCGATGGATGGCCTCGTCGAGCATCGCCGTGTACTCGTCCGCGTCACGGGCGACCATCACGCAAGAGTATTCGCGGCATTCCGGCATGTCGGTGGCGACGATCGGCTTTCCGCCGGCCATGTATTCAAACAACTTCACCGGCGAAGTGGCCCGGGTGATTTCGTTGATCAGGAATGGAATCGTGGCCACGGTGAAGTAATACAGATAGGCGGGCAAATTCTCGTACTTCTTCTCGCCTAGCCAGTGAACGTTGGGTAATCGCGCGATGTGACTGGCTGCCAGACTGCCGTTGAAATCCGGACCGATCAGCAGAAACTCGCAATCGCTGCGGGCCTCGGCGGCATGAGCCACCAGTTCGTAGTCGAACCAGCGGGCCAACGCGCCATAATAGCCGATTATCGGCCGCCCCGCGCCGACCAAATCGGCAATGTCCGCCGGCACGGACGGAGGGGCTGATAATCTAAAATGATCGTAGTCCACCCCGTTCGGACAAAATATCGCGTCGGGGCGAAGTTGCTTTACCTCGTCGTAGAGCTGCCTCGCCGTGGCCAGGACGATCTCCGACCGGGTCACCAGTTTGCGGTGCAACTCCAGCTTGCGCCGGTCGGGAACGCCGCCGCGGGAAGACACGCTCAGGCTGTCCAAATAATCGTAAATCACCAACGGCGAGCGGAACTGCTTGATCGTCTCCCAGTGGCCGGTCCAGCCGACAAGCAGGATCGGATTGGGGACGTGGCGGACCAGGTCGACGGATTCGCAAAGATAGAGGCGCTCGGCGACGCGGGAGAAACCCTCGAACGAATCCGTCCGCTTCCGCGGCGAGCAGAACAGCGACAGGTATCCGGCCTCGGCAAACTGGGCCATCAGTTGGTGCGGGCGTTGCCGCATCCAACTCCAGTCGATAAACGGCGGATAGACGACGATTCCCTTGTGCCCCAGGTTTTGATCGAGCACCTGATCCAGATCGAGGCCCGGCCGGCCGGTGACGCGGCGGCGCAGCCGGCGGACGTTTCGCACGGTCGTTCGTGCGCATTTCTCGCGTAAGGTTCCTTCCGGAACGATCCAGGCGAGAACGTCTTTCCAGTGTCGGTCGATAGCCCGGTGCGTCCGCGGCGCAAGACTTGCAGCCCAAGAGAGCGGTTTCCAAGCGATCCGGCCCATTTTTGCCCGACGGCTACCCGGCGGGGCAAGCAACGTCCTGATCCGCCAGAATCGCAACAGCAATTGATAACCGCAGGTCCGCTTCAACGTGGCCAACTCCTTGGCCGCCTCCGAATGAGACTCCACGTCGGCGAGTTCCCCGCAGAGGCGGACGATGTCTTCGGAGCGGCCGCGCAGCTCCTCGCGGAGCGACTCGCAGGCATTTTGCCTGGCGGCGACAAGTTTGTCTTTGTCGGCCACCACGGCGTCCAATTGCTTGCAGCGATGCTCGGCCGCGACGGTGACGGCCAGCGAGTCGGCCAGCGACGCGGTCAGTTGGTCCAGGGTGAAGTTGCCCGATTCGCTCGCCGGCTCCCAGCAAGAGGGTACGCTGGAGACGTTTCCCTTGCACCCCAGCGCCGCCACCAGATAGGCCCGTTGTTTCTCCGGCACGACCGACGAGCGATGCACCGCCATGATTTCGTCGCGCAACCGGCCGTCGATGCCTTCCATGTCTTTGATGAAGAACTCGCTCCAGGTGGCGCCGCCGAACCAATGGCCGAGAAACCGCAGTCCGGCGGCCTCGAAGGCGGCGGACATGTCGGCCATTGGCATCTCCTTGCCGAACGGCCAACCGCCCCGCGCCGAACGCTGCATCCGCCACAGCCAATACCAGTAACACATCCGGTTCGGCACCAGGGCCAGAACGTACTTCGTGCTCCGGCTGGCCATCCCGCGCAAAAATGCGACTTGCTGGTCGAAGGTGTAATGCTCCAACACGCCGGCGTTGAACACCAAGTCATATTCCGGCTCGCCGCACGAAAATACGTCTCCGTCGACGAACTCGGCGGACAGTTGATGTTGGGTGAAAATGCGTTCGGCGTAGCCGAGGGCCTCGGAGGAGAAATCCATCAACGTAAGCTGGAACCGCCCCTTTTGCGCCAGCGCGAGGCTTTGCCACCCAGCGCCGCACCCGGCTTCCAACACCTTGCCGCCGCGGGGCAACAACTCGCCGATCCGCTCGGCCAGATCGTCGCCGAAGTCCCGCATGGAGTCGTCAACCTCCAGCATCGGCAGCGTCGCGTAATAGTTGTCCCACTTCTCCCGTTCGCGGATTTGGAGGTCGCGGCCGTCGCGCTCGCGGAGGTATGGCGCCGATGCGTAGACGACCAGAATCCACTTCCCCCGCCGGTTTTGGAACTCGCAATCCACGACCTTCGCGGCGATGCGGGTGAACCCGTCCAGCCGCTCGGGAAAACACTCCTCGCGGAACTGCGAGAGGTGGCTGAAAGGCAACGGCGTCTCGCGGTAGGGCGCCATCGCCACGTAAAAGCCGCGGCAGCACCGAAGATGTCCGCGCATCACCTCCAATGGATCGGAAAAATGCTCCAAGCAGGATACGGCCGCGATCACATCGAAGTGGTCGCCGATGGCGCCGTCCGGCGTGTGGCGGAAATCATGGCGTGGAAAACAGCGTTGCGCCTCGGCCACGGCCCGCTCGGCGAAGTCCAAACCCGCCACGCGGCAGCGCGGGAATGCCTCGGCCAACACTTCGACTCCGTCGCCGAACGCGCAGCCCCAGTCCAGGATCGACGCTTCTCGGGACGCAAGGTATTCGCGTTCGGCCGGCGGCAGATTCTCCACCAGCCGCTGCATAAAGTACGTCGTCTGGCCGCGTCCGTTGTTGGCGTCCCATTGATTGGCGAAGTAGTCTTCCCACCAGGGACGAGAGTTTACCTGTGCTTTGTCCGTCGTGTTCATTGGCCCACCCGAGCATCCGTGTAAGTTAGCGCAAGGTATTGCGGAGCGTGATCTTACATCATTCGGCCCGCGCGGCACAATACAGATTTTCCGGTGGCAGGGGGTAAATCGCCGCCGTTTAGCCGGCATTTCTCACCATGGTGGGGCAGACAGGAATGTCTGCCCCACCGGGCACACTGTTGTCGATTCGCCCCGAGTGGTGAGAAATGCGATTGCCGCCGCAAAAGCACGAAAATTTCGGGCTTGTCTTGATCGAAAGGGAGGGTTTATACTACCGCACCCGCTAATATGTTTCTGTGCATGAATGGACTTCCACGCGCACAAATGTTGGTGCGACAAGGGTTTAAGGAGGAACCGAGATGACCCGCGAGACATCGGAGCAAAGGATTGAAACCGGCGTTCGGAACAAAGCCGGTCGAAGACGGATCACAATTATCCTCGGCGGCCTGTTTATGGTGGCCCTCTGCGTGGCGATCCGCTACTACTGGGGCACCCTGCCTGCCAGCGCGGACACGACCTTGAAGGTGCGGCCTTCATCGGTCAATCGTTCCCGGTCCGTCGAACCCCGGGTGAAGCCCAAGCGAGACGCAAAGCCCACGATCCCGGAGGTGGTGGCCGCGGTGAACTCCCGGCGGATCACCCGCAAGGACCTCGCCCGCGAGTGCCTCATGCACTACGGCGAGGACGTGCTCGAAAGCATGTTCAACAGAAAGTTGATTGCCGACGAGTGCCGTCGCCGGGGGATCAGCGTGACGCGCGACGAGGTACACGCGGAGATCGAGCGGATGGCCAAGCGATTCAATATACCGGTCGATCAGTGGCTGAAGATGCTCGAGCAGGAGCGGAACGTCACGGCCGCGCAATACGCCGACGACATCATCTGGCCCACACTTGCGTTGCGCAGGCTGGCGGGCGACCAGTTGACGATCGCTCGCGAGGAGTTGGTCAAGGAGTTCGAGACCCGCTACGGCGAGGCGGTCCGTGCCCGGCTGATCGCGGTGAGCAGCATGGAGAAAGCGAAAAAGCTGCGTGCCCAAGCGGCGGCCAACCCGGACGATTTCGGCAACCTCGCCAAGGATTATTCGGAGGACGCCCCCAGCGCCAGCGTGAAGGGAGTAATCCATCCGATCCGCAAGCACGGCAGCTACAAGGAGATCGAGGAAGCGGTTTTCAACATGGCCGACGGCGAAATCTCGCCGGTGATCCACGCCGGGGGACAATACCTGATCCTGAAGCGTGACGGGGTCATTCCGGCCCGACAGGTGAAGTTCGAGCGGATCGCGCCGCAGTTGGAGGAGATTATCCGCGACCGCAAAATGCGGTCCGTCGCCCAGGACGTATTCAAGCGGCTGCAAGATTCCGCCAAGATCGAAATCATCTGGAACGATCGGGTGAAGCGGGAGCGGATGCCGGGCGTGGCGGCCGTGGTCAACGGTGCGCAACTCGCCATCGGCGAGTTGGCCGAGGAGTGCGTCGCGCGGCACGGCCTGGAGACCCTCGAGGGGATGATCAGCCGCGAGATTCTCGAACAGGCCTGCAAAAAACGGGGGCTTACCGTGACCGACGCGGACATCGACGCGGAAATCGCCCGCGCCGCGCTGGCCGGAATCACGCCCAAGCCGGACGACTCGCCGGACGTCGAGGCCTGGCTGGAATTGGTGAAAAAAAATCAAGGCATTTCGCTTGAGGTATACCGCCGCGACGCCGTCTGGCCCACGGTGGCGCTGAAAAAGCTCGTCGCCGAAAAGGTCCAAGTCACCGAAGAAGACCTCCGCAAGGGCTTCGATGCCAACTACGGGCCGCGCGTGCGTTGCCTGGCGATCGTGCTCGACAACCTCCGCCGCGCCCAACAGGTGTTCGAGATGGCCCGACGGAAAAACACCTCCGAGAATTTCGGCGATCTGGCCGGTGAGTATTCGGTCGAGCCGGGCAGCCAGGCGCTGCGAGGCGAGATTCCGCCGATCAAAAAACACGGCGGACAGCCGAGGTTGGAGGAAGAGGCCTTCATGCTGCGGCTGGGCGAAATCTCCGGCGTCATCCAGGTGGGCGACAAATTCATCATCCTCCGCTGCGAGGGATACACCAAGCCGATAAACGTTCAATTCGCCGAGGTCCGCGGCGAAATCCACCGCGACCTGCACGAAAAGAAGCTCCGGCTGGCGATGGCCAAGTACTTCGAGAAACTTCAGAAAGCGGCCACGGTGGACAATTACCTGGCCGGCACCAGTCGTTCGCCCAAGCGCCGCGAACGGACCTCCCCCGCAGCCAGACTCCCCACTTTACGACAAGTGCCGAGAGGGTGAGGGCGGAGGGGCGAGAGGTGAGGGGCGAGGGGAGAGGGGAGAAGACGGCCGTCACGGTGGTTTTCTCCCGAAAGCCGCCTGCGACTTCGCAGGCGCGTCGCCAATCACCACCGCAAATCTTGTCGGTTTCCCCCGCGACCGCTGCTCTTCACTAACCACTAGCCACCGCTCGGGCGAATTGCAGCAGATTCCTTGGCCCAATTTCCAATGGAAAAGCCCGCCAATCGCAAGTGAATACGCCTCTCAAAATACGGTGTTGCACACCCGGCCACACCACGGCAACATCCGCACTTCGCCCTGAATACGCCTCTCAAAACACGGTGTTGCACACCCCGGCAGTACACTATTGATCGAATCCGTTCCCTGAATACGCCATTCAAAACACGGTGTTGCACACCGATTCAACCACCAACCACAGGAGCCTATCATCCTGAATACGCCACTCAAAACACGGTGTTGCACACCAGGCATGATGAAACAACTACTTGACATCGTCCTGAATACGCCACTCAAAACACGGTGTTGCACACCTGCCCAACGGCTGGCGTCAATGCTCCACCCCCCTGAATACGCCACTCAAAACACGGTGTTGCACACCGACGACGGAAGAGGCCGCGGGCTACACGCTCCTGAATACGCCACTCAAAACACGGTGTTGCACACCGACGGAGCCGCACTCGTCAGTGACGATGCCCCTGAATACGCCACTCAAAACACGGTGTTGCACACCCTTTCACCTGTAACCCTTGTTCTGATTAAGAGTTGCGCTTGTGTAATTCGCAAAAAACGTGAGAAAAGCGTTTGGTGAGCGGGTACAAAGGGCATTTTTGCCGCTAATACGCACCCTTCTCAGCCTTTAGGCCAATCAGGTTGGCCTTCAGTCGCCAGACCGTCGATCGCCCGTGGGCTAGCGGTCTTTTCTAGTGCGACCTCAAAACAGATTGTCAAAGAACTTACGTTACGGCTTCATCGCCCCGAACGGCGATGCCCTGCTTGCGGCATTGTCGCTTAATTAGCGCCTCAATGTCAAGGTTAGCCAAGTTTTTCGCTGCGTTGTAATCGGGATCGGCCTTGAATTCACATTTGGGACACTTGAATCGGGCCGTCTTCCCGTTTTCCCGATGTGTGTCGCGGTATTTCCGGTCGAAATCGACGTGGATATAGCCGCACTTCGAGCATCGCCGGCTCGTGTAGCGGGGATTGACTTTTCGGACTTCAATGCCCGCTTCCTCGGCCTTCTGCTTAATGAATTCTTGTAGCTGAAAATATCGCCATCGTTGGCCTAAAAGTGTGCCCTGCAAGTCGTCCTTGAGGCCGCCGAGGTCTTCCATTTGGATGGTGCCCGCCCCGTGGTTTTTGGCAAACTCGACGACGGATTTGGCGAATTGATGATTCAGCGTGTCGTAGGCGTGGTTGATTCGCCCGGCCAGTATTTCCGTGGCTTTTAATCGCCGCCGTCGGCCGTGCCCGCTTCGGGCGGTGTCGCCGGCTAAGTCGTCCTTGCCCCCGCGCAGCATGGACCGTCGCCGCGCAAGATGCTGACTCTCCAAAGACTTCGCTCGCTCGCCCAGCGGCTTGAAATGCCAATATCCGAGCCGTGCTTCGCCATTGTTCAAGGCGACATAGAGCGGGCAGGCCCAGCCCACATCGATGCCCACGACGATCTCCTTATTTGCTTTCGTCTCGACGGCGGGAAAATCGTAGGTTACGTGCAGCCACCATCGCTTCGGATCGTTTCGATCCTGGCAGACCTCGAAACACCGCTGCCGGTAGCCGTCCAACGATTGCTCGGGGTTGTCGAGCAGGCGATTCAAGACAGCGAGCGCGCTGCCGTCAAGTTTTCCCGTTTTCAGAACGACACGAGGATACGGATTGAGGCAAACCATCAAGTCCAACTCCACATCGCCGTTGGATATCCGCTCTAAACGACGCAAGCCTGCCTTGCGGGGTGAATGGTCGCAACGAATAGGAATCGCCAAATTGCCACGGAAGGTCGGCAGGGCAGTCTTGCCTCGCACCACCCCCTGCCATTTGCTCTTGCTCGTCAATGCGCCGATTTTGTATTTCGACAGCGCATCGACGATATAAGACGGCAGCGCGCCATTCTTGCAGATGCGATTTTGGCTCTCGTTTTTTTCTCCCTCCTCGACAAGGAAGTCTCGCAATCGCTTGTTCAGCTTTCCAATCGAGAGCTTGGGCAGGGCGTCGATCTGTCCTGTTCGCCATTGATGGAATTGAAGATACTTTTCGCTTACGCATAGATTCGCCAAGCGAAAGACGCGATAACGAACCTTGCGGAGCAGATCGGCGAATTCCTTCCACTTCATTTCACCGGCCGGTTTAAGAATCTCCAACTTGGCCACTTTAACATGCCTTTTACCAGACCTGCACTTTCTGAAAAACGGTGATAATTGGTATCCACTAAAAAAGGCTCTTCCGTCATGCTATCGTTGCAAAACAAACCGCACAACGGAGGAGCCAAGGATGGCAAATTCGAAATGTCAGTGGGAATGTCCCCAACAATGG
>JAUWPQ010000034.1 GCA_030611515.1 Planctomycetota bacterium
ATCCCCCTCTTTTCCAATAATAATTCGGCTTGTAATAAAATCAGTAGCCGACGATTCCTTTCCTTTGCATACAACCAGACGGCTCAAAATATCCTCCACGCCGTTCTCGTCCAAAATCCGCCTAATAATCCCATACCCTATCTTGCTTTCGGTTCCGTCTTGCGTCTTTGCTACATATTCTTCCTTGTGCAACTGTCTTTCGATTTCCACTAACGACCGGCCCTTGTGTCTCAGTTCTATGATTCTCTGTATGCAACTTCCCGATAGGGCTTTTCGGGTGACAAGGGCGGATTTCTTGGCGTGGATTCTCGCGGTAATTATTCCGGCATGGGCTAGGAGTTCTTTCATTCCTGCCTCCAACTCATCCTCGTTTAATTCATCGCGGTCTAGGCAAACTACCTTAGTGCCATACTGTTTGCAAAGAAAATAGACAAGGGATGTTGTGCTACTGATTCGACTCAGGCGGTCTTCATTCTCGCAATACAATACAGATACCCCACCATTTATAATGTCTAAAATGAGCCGGTTAAGAATTTCCCTGTTGGAATAGCTGGAGCATATCTCGGCGTAAATCTCAATATCGCCCGCCTCTACCCCCTCCCTTTCCACTATAACTTTTGTAAGACGGGCTTTTTGTCGGTCAAGACTTCCCCTTTGGTTTTGTTTTTCACTTGAAACTCGACAATAGGCCGCGATTCCACACCCATTCCTCTTATTACCTTCCTTGGTATCCAAACCTTGGTATTCATTCAGGCTGGCGACACTCACCCGGCGGTGCCCGCTTGGCAAAACCACAGTTGTTATCTCGCCTTGGTCGCAGATTCGCCTCATTGTTGTCTGGCTAACGCCCAGGGCGACGGCTGCCCTCCCAAGGGAAAGCATGGGGCCAAGGGATCGGACGTTGCTAGAATCGCTACTAGGGGCTTGGTTGCCGTGAGAAGGGGCGGGCGGTATAAAGAGAGAAGCCATTGCAAGTATCCTTATTACTTGTGGTGGTTAGTCCCTGGCGAGTGCAACTACACTTTCCAGGGGCGTTTCTATTGAACAGCAAGCAATTTATCAGGTTTTCCGAGAATTGTCAAGTCTTAATCGGGGTATAAACCTAGAAATTCTCTATTTTTAAGTGGATTGTCCAAGAGTCTTTCCGTCGGGGTTGAATTGACCCCTAAAACGCCGCTCGCGCGCAAAACTCCGCCCGAGACGCTTTTCTGGAAAGTTAGCGCAAAATTGTCTGTGCTGGAGGATATCCACAGAATATCGGGGCATTGCTATGGTGCTGTGGAGAAGCGGAACAACGGTAGGCCGGGTTGCAACCTTAGGTTTACCCTTTCCTCGGCCGGGTGTCGCGGACGAGTTCCGGGTGTTGTTGCCGAAACTTCTCTACCCGCTGCTTCTCGTCATCGGCGGCGCGGTCGATCTCTTCGCGGTGGTCTTCGTAATATGCCAGTGCGGAATATACATGGGCCAAGGTGAGGCTTGGATAGACGGAGGCCACGATCTCCTCGGGCGAAAGTCCGTCGAGATCACGGGCCAGCATGGCGTCGGCGTCCCGCAGCATCCGCACAATCTGCTCCGGGCTATGTCGCTTTCGTCGTCGTGACATCGAGAGTCCTCCTCGCCCCCGTCAGGGGCTTTCTGGACTCTCATAACACATGGACCAGTTTTTGGGGAGCAGGCCAGTCGCTCACACTTCGACCAATTCGAGCCGCAGGCCGAGGGATTCGGCAATCGCTTGGACGCTGGAGAGTTTTGTGTCGCGGCCGTATTCGATGTCGCGGACCGTGCTAGGGTTGGGAATCCCTGCCCGCTTCGCCACGGCGTACCAGGTAAGTCCCTGTGCCTCTCGGGCGGCTCGAATCCGGGCGGCAATGCCCGTAGTCGCCGGCCGCAACCGCGGCGGATCGCGCGGCGGAAACTCGCGGCGGACCTTTTCCCGAATCTTTTGCAGTCTCGCCCGTTCCGCCCCGCTCGGCGCCCCTCGGCGATGGATACGACGGCTAATTTTCTTCTTCTCCATTTCGTCATCCTTTCGGTTCAGGCACTTCGTAGGCGGTTATGGGATAAATCGTTTCGTCGTCGACGTGCTCATAGACCACGATGATGAACTCGCCTCCGCGCGTGTATCCGAAACAGCAAGGACGTTCCGTGCCGGCGCTCACACCCTCTTCCCAAGGGTTTTCCAGAACGTGCTCCACATCGTCTATGGTCAGGCCGTGCTCGGCGACGTGCCGCATGTTTCCTTCCGGCAAATCGTCGTCGTCCCAAATGACCTGCAAGTATCGCATCGACGGCTCCGCGTCTGGCTTCTTATTGTATTATATCATTGTATTGCGATAATGCAATGCGTTGCAATGCCCACGAGCAACAATCGCCGGGTTGCAACCCGGCCTACGAGGGATCGGCCAGGGCTACGATCACCAGACCGTGGCGGTTGGCGTAGTCGATCACGGCGGATTGATCGAGAAGGATGGTCCGGCCGGCCTCGATGGCCAACACTCGACCGCCGGCGGCGCGGAGCGTTTCTAAAGTAAGCATTCCGACCGTGGGCACGTCGAAACGCATGTCCTGCCGGGGCTTGGCCACCTTGACCACGGTGAAACCGCCAGCGGGGCAAAGCTGGCCGGCGCGGCGGATGCACTCGTCGGTCCCCTCGACCGCCTCGACCGCCAAGGCGGCCTGGTCCTTCACTGCCACGGATTGGCCGACGTCGAGCCGGCCCATCTCCTTGGCCAAACGCCAGCCGAAGGCGATGTCTTTCCGCTGCCAGTTGGTCGGGCCGCGGCGGGTGAGCCGGCCCTCTTTGACAAGAAGCTCCGGCGCGTAGTCGGTCGCCGGGGCGAAGCGGATTCCCTCGGAAGCGAACTCGTCGACGATCGCGCTGAGCAGCGTGTCGTCGCGGCAGTCCTTCTTTCGCGCCCAGAAATGGGGCAAGAACATGCGGATCGTGCGCAGGTCCGGCAGGTGCCTCAGCCAACTCCAGCGTTGGAAGAGCCGGACCTTGAATATCTTGCCCACCATCGTCACTTCCGTCACGCCGTGACGTTGGAAGTAGCGGATGGCGGCGCCGAACTTGGCCAGCCCGAGCCAGCGGAAATCATCGCACACCCCGGCCAGCGCGGGATCGGCGTGGCCGATAGTGCCCAGGCAATAGACTTCGCATCCCTGACGGCGCAGGGCCTTGGCGATCACCAGCGGGTATTGCCCCCAACCGGCGAGGATGCCGACGCGGCGGGGAGTAGCGTTCTCGTTCCCATGCTCCGCGTGGGAACGTATGCTACGGCAACATCTTTGCATGTTGGCATCGTTGGAATTGGCCACGGCAAGTTGATCTCCTCTGCGTTCCCACGCGGAGCATGGGAACGAGGAATACTTGCGAAACCGCAAGCGGCCCACAACGTTCTTCTCTACCCACTATCCACTACCCACTATTCACTATCCACTACCCACTATTCACTATCCACTACTTCACGCCACCGCCCGTTTTCCGTCGGTGTCTCCGTTGTCGGCTTTGATCGTCAGGTTGCCCGTCGCGGGCGATTCCTTCAATAGCGTATCGACGGTGCGTTGCAGTTTTTTCAACTGGCGGCGCATTTCGGGCAGCTTGCTGAGCGCCGCTTGCTTGATTTTTTGTTCTCGTTCGGGCGTGGCGGGGATGCCGATCATCCGCGCGCCGTCGGGCACGTCGTTGGTCACGCCGGCCATTGCGCCGAGCACGACCCGCTCGCCGATGTGAACGTGGTCGCGGACGCCGACCTGCCCGGCCATCGTCACGTAGTCGCCGGTGGTCGTGCTGCCGGCTACACCGACCTGCGAGCAGAGCATGTTGTGGCGTCCGACGCGGCAGTTGTGGGCGACCATCACCTGGTTGTCGATCTTCGTCCCGTCGCCGATGGAGGTCGGGCCGTAGGTGCCGCGGTCGATCGTCGAGCAGGCGCCGATCTCCACGTCCGCCCCCAGCACGACGTTGCCCAACTGGGCGGACAAAACGTGCCGGTCGTCGACGAATCCGTAGCCGAAACCGTACGCACCCAGCACGGCGTTGGCGTGGATCAGACAGCGCGGACCGACGATGGTGTTTTCGTATAGCACGGCGTTGGGGAAAATGGTCGTCCCTTCGCCGATTTGCGAGCCGGCCATGACGTGGACGCCGGAGTGGATCGTCGAGCCGGCGCCGATCGTCACGTCCGCGCCGATGGTGGCGAACGGATGGACGTCGACGTTCCCGCCGAGCCGGGCGGTCGGGTCGATCGCCGCTTGCGAACTGATTCCCACACGCGGCATCCGACGCGGCGGCGAGAAATATCGCACGATCGTCGAGAACGCCTGGTGTACGTCGTCGACCTGGATGGCCGACGTTCCGTCGGGCGCGTATCCCCGCGGCGCCACGACGGCCGAGGCGCGACAACTCTCCAGGAGGCGCCCCTTCTCGGCCTGATCGACCAGCGTGATTTGCCCCGGCTCCGCGTCCCGAAGCACGGCCGCGCCTGCGATCTCCAACAGGTCGTCGCCGAAGGTTTCCCCGCCGACCAAGGCGGCAAGCTCGGCAAGGGTAGCTTGCATGTCGTGGATTCCTTTCCGGGGAAGAGTCCTTATTTTCACCCCCCGATAGAAGGAGCCGACATCAGGGAGCAATGGAATGTATCGGAATCCCGGGAGTGGAACAAGAGCAGCTTCTACAGCGTGGGACAGGTTGCCAACCTGTCCTACACCAACCCCCACCGCTTGCGGAGATACCACTCCAACCCCAGCAGACCAACCACGGTCAAGAAAAACGCCCAGGTGTCCCAGAACGTCTTTTTCGTCTCTTGACGCACTTCCAGGTGTTCGGTCTCCTCGGTCAGGCGGCGGATCAGCTCGGGCAACTGCTCGGGGGCCAGCGCTTTGCCGCCGCCGATCCGGGCGATGCTCTCCAGCGTGGCGGCGTTGGCCGAGGCGTTGTCCAGTTCGAGGTCTTGCCGGTAGACGAGGAACCGCGCCCGGGCGGTGCCCAACGGTTGACCCTGCCGTGTCGCGGTGATCTCGATTGAGTAGTCGCCGGCGGTGCGCGTGTCGCGGAACGAGCCGGACATCCGCTCGTTTTCGCGGACCAACGACAAGGGTTGCCGCGTGCCGTCGGGCATGACGACCACGGCCTTGTATTCGGCATCGGCGATCGGATCTCCGGTCGGCGAGTTCGCGCCCGCGGCAAACTCCACCCGCTGCAACGGCGCGAAGCGGCGCTGAATCAGGCTGATCCAAACCCTTCTGTCCCGCGTCTGGTCTTTCCGTGCCAGCCAGAGGATCATCTGCCGCCAGAACCGCTTATGTGCCGACTCGTAACCGTGCATTTGCCAGCGCCAGGTGGAATCGCCGGCGAAGGCCACCACCCGGCCGTCGCCGAAGTTGTGCGCGACCAGCAGAGGTTTATCCTCGCCCGATTCGGCCAACACGATCGCGCCCGGCGCGAGGTCGTGGAACCGATTGGCCCCTTCGAGCGGCGGCAGTTTCGCCCAGAGCGAGGAGTTTTCGCGCCGGCTGCCCGCCAACGTCATCGTGAAGTGCATCATCCCCAGCGGCGTGGGTCGCATCTGGAGCGGGCCGGGCCAGTGCAGGTCGCCGCGGACCGGCTCGTCGGGCCGTTGGCGTTCGAGCCGGTCCATTCCCACCGGCAGCACCTTTGCCAGCGGGGTGTTTCCGTAACCGCCTGGTCCGAAGGTTTGGAACCCACCGAGCATAATCAGGCCCGCCCCGCGGTTGACGCACTCGGCCAGATCGGCCAATTCCCGGCCCTCAAAAGTGGTCGAATCCAGGTCGCCGATGATGTACACGTCGTACTTGCCCGGGGTGAACCGTTCGGCGAGGTCCGGCGGCCGGCTTTGCGGGTCGCGGGGATCGATCCGCACGTAATCGACCTTGATGTCGGGCGAGGAGTCCAGCGTGCGGCGGATAAACTTCTGCTCGACCCTGAGCGCCCCTTCGAGATACAACACGTTCAGTCCGCCCTTGAGCACATTGACGAAGGTGCTCAACTCGTTGTTGGTGGTCACCAACTCGCCCGGCTGCCCGACTGCCTCCAGCGTGAGCTTGAACTCACCCGACGTTTGGGGAACGTAACCGAGGCGGACCGGCAGTAGCCGGCCGTCGGCGTCGGCTTTGATCTTCTCTTGGGCGACGACTTCCATCTTGCCCGGCGCGGTCTCGAACAGCACACGCACCGGAATATCGACGTCCACGTAACCGTCGACGCGGACCTGGCCGCTGATCCCCAATTCGTTCTTGACGAACACGCTGGAATTGACGATCAAGTCCTTGACGGCCACGTCGCGTGCGTCTCCCAGGCCGCGCGACTGGCCCAGGGGGAAGGTGAACAAGGGGTAGCCGAGGTGCTTGAGCCTGACGGCGGCGGTCCGCGGCGGCAGGTCGCGCGGCGCGTATGCCCGTTGCGCGCCGTCGCTGAGCAACACCACGCCGAGGAGCCGTTTGCCGGCCTCGCGTCGCAACACGTCTTCCAACGATGCCCCGATTGCGGTCTGCCGTCCCTCGGGCTGCTCCGGCAGATCGAGTCGCCCCTGCTCCACGTCCACCTCATGCACTTCGTCGTCAAAGGTGTATGCCTTCAACTCGAACTCGCGAGTCAGATTGTCCAACTCGTCGGCGGCGTCTCCGAGCGTGTCGCGCAAAGCCTGCCAGCGGGTCTTGCCGCCCACCGCGTCGGGTACGGACATGCTCCGCGACTGGTCGGCCAACACGACCAAGGTGGCCGCTTGTTTCGTCGTCCGGGTGTAGATCAGCGTCGGTCGGAGCATGGCCAGCGCCGCCAGCGCGATCACGGCCGCGCGGAGCAGGACCAGCATCGTGCGTTGCCGTCGGCTCGTCCGCTCCCGGCTCGGTCCGAACCACAGCAATCCCATCAGCAACAGCGCCACTAGCGCCACCAGCAGGTAGCTGTCGAAAACGGGATAGAAGGAAAGTCGGAACATGGAAAAATGCGAATGTAAAATTGAAAATCTGATATTTGAAATCCGAAGACTGGAAACTAATAACTCCTCACTCCTTGTAAAACCGGTTTGAAACAAACGATTCCAGCGCCAATATCAACGCGACAATCAGGATCAGCGGCGGAAACAACTCCCGCCCCACGCGGCCGGCGCTGATGTCGCGGTCGATCTGCTGGCGGGTGCGGGCCAGACGATACTTTACCGGACCGAAGATGCCGGACAACTCCCCCTCGGTGATGCGTTCGAGTTGCGTCTGCTTGGGTGCGTAATTGACGCTGAAGCCGAGGTCCACCTGCCCTTCGCCGCCCGAGAGGAGCCGGTAGTTGCCCACCTGATCGGTCGTGGTGATCGGCAGTTCGCGGCGATCGAGCACGGCCGGGTAGGGGGTGCTCATGCCGTCCGGCGTGAACAGCAGATATCCGCGCCGCTGCTGGGCCGGATCAAGTCGCATAACGGCCGTCTGGCCGGCGAGGTAATTGAAATGTTCGTCGCTGCCGCCGACCAGGTAGGAGGCCATTCGATTGGCGAGGATCATAAACGGCCAGGCCTCGCCCACCGGCAGCAGGTTCCAGGGCTTATTATTTGGCCGGTCGGAGACGGGCGTGGTCATCGTCAGTGCCCGGCCGCGGCCTACCGTGCGTTCCAGCAGCGCCGGTCGGCCGTCGTTGAACGGTAGCACCACGCCCACGCCTTTTGCCGGTTGATCGAGTTCCCAGTAGCGGAACACCGGGAACATTTCCCAGGGAACCGAACCGGCCCGGCCGCGGAAGACCGAGAGAATCGGATGCTGAAAGTCGCGCGGAGCCAAGTGCAACTCGCCGTCGGGGCGACGCGCCTGGCGGAGCAATTTGCCCGGCAGCAATTCCTGCGCCTGCGGCTCGTTGAACGAGTCGAGCGGCAAAGCGTTGCGGCCAAGAAAGATCGCCACACCGTGGCCTTCCGCGGCGTAATCGGCCAGCTTCTTCCATAGGGCTGGTTTGAGCGGCGTCGGATCCAGCAGGCATACGGCGGCATAATCGGCCAACGGCCGCTCGGCCACTGAGTCCAGGTCGCAGATGTCGCAATCGAATCGGGCCACGCCGCGGCGGCGATATATTTCCGGCGCCAGCGCCTCGGCGAGGAACAGGGCGTACCGCTCGGCCGGCTTCGGCGCGGCCAGCAGCAGCCGCCACGCCGGCTTGACCTCGAAGGTGAAGTATCGCACGTCGTCCGCCGCCAGGCCATCCTCGCCGACGATCCGCAAGAACCCCTGATGCGTGCCCGGCTCCAGCCCTCCGATGCGGAACTCCACCGGCCGCAACTCTCCCGGCGCGGCCTCGACGCTCTGCTCGCTCCGCTTTTGCGGTTTGCCGTCGTCGTCCAACAGATACAGTTCGACGCTGCGTTTGGCGGACTGGCCGACGCACGAAAGGCCGCTCTCGATCCCCAACGTGCCGTTGCTGGACAGAACTTCGGCGGAAAGCCGCGTCTCGCCCAGGCCGTAGTCGGTCGGGTCCGCAACGCCCACGTCCACAACATACACGCCGCAGTCGCCGATCGCCTCGATCTGTTTCTGCATCGCGGCGGACTGTTTCAGCGGCCACGAGCCGCGCGATAGGTCGGTGAAGACGTAAATCTCCTTCCGCGACAAACTACTCGATTTCAGGAGTTTCGCGGCGGCGACGAGCGTTTCGGGCAAGGACCGCGAGTTGGCCACGCTTGCCAGCCGCGCGATCCGATCCTTGGCCGCGCCTCGGTCGGGCGAAAACGCGGCGGCCGACCCCAACCGGGTATCGAGCACCGCGATCTCGCTCTGCTCGGGCAATTGCATCAACAGCCACTGGCCAAGGTCCCCGGCGGCTTCGAGCCGGGTTTGGTTCTCGTGCCGATATTGCGTATGCGGCGCGGCGTCGAAGACCATCGCCGCGGCCACCGGGGCCTCCTGTGTGCCGGTCGCGCCGGGTAGTTTAACGCTGGGTCGGGCCAACGCGAAGGCCAGCAGTGCGATCGCCCCCGCCCGAAGCAGCAGCAGCAGCAAATGACGCAGCCGGAGCCGACGCCGGTTCGCGTCGTGCCGCTTCTGGATGAACATTAGCGCCGGAAACTCCAATCGTATCGGCCGGCGCCGCATGATCAGATGCAGCACGATCGGCAGCGCCACAAGCGCGGTCCCGGCCAAGAGTGATAAATGAACGAAGGTCATGGGAGGGGCGAGGGGCGGGGGGCGAGGGACGAGGGACGGGATTCGGGAGTATTTGACCATACTCGTTCCCATGCTCCGCGTGGGAACGCACTTACCGGACGCTCCGCGTCCGCGACAAACGGCCAGTTGATAATGGGATCAAATTGATTCATGACGTAACAACTCGATTGCGAAGCCGCAAGCGGTGAGTTTTCGTTGTGCAAACGATCACACGGTTCACGATCTTTCCCGGCGTGGACGCCGGGGCTAAACGCATCACCCCCGACCGCTTCTCCGCATCAGGTATTCGGTCAGTGCCCGATCAAAGCGCATGCTGGTGTCAAGCGGCACGTAGTCCACTCCGGCCTGGAAGCACTCGCGGCGATAGTTTTCGCGGAACGACTCGACCTCGGATAGGTACGCGCTGCGGAAGCCGTCGGCGTCGAGGGTCATTAGCTGACGGCTCTCCGATTCCTCGAACTCGACCATGCCTCGGAAGGGGAAATTGACCTCGGCCTCGTCCAGCACATGGAAGAGGATTACGTCGTGTCCGCCGTGCCGCAGCCGGTAGAGCGATTGCATGACCGGCTCGGGGTCGGCCAACAGATCGGAGAAAATCATCACCAGACTGGTGTGCCGGAGCATGGCCGCCACTTGGACGAGGCTCTGGGCGATGTCCGTCTCGCCCTCCGGCTTGAGGTTGGCCAACAGCGAGAGCACGTCGCCGATCTGTCTCCGCCGCGCCTTGGGACGCAGGCTGTGGCGTATCTTCTTGTCGAAAGTGAGCAGGCCGACCGGGTCTTGCTGATGGACCATCAGGTAGCACAGCGCCGCGGCCAGACAGATGGCGTAGTCGAACTTGGTCAATTCCTGCCGATAGGTGTAACCCATCGAGCGGCTCAGGTCCATCACCAGATAGCCGGTGACGTTCGTTTCGGCCTCGAACTTTTTGACGTAATACTTATCGGTCTTTGCGTAGACCAGCCAGTCGATGTCCTTAGGGTCGTCGCCGGGGGTGTACTTGCGGTGTTCGCTGAACTCGACCGAAAAGCCGTGGAACGGGCTGGCGTGCAGCCCATGCAAGAAACCCTTCACGATGAACTGCGCGCGGAGGTCCAGCCGCTTGATCTGGCGGATAACCTCGGGCTTCAGGTATTTTTCGGCGGTGGACATGGATAGTGGATAGTGGATAGTGGATAGTATCTGTTCGTACTCTCCACTCTTCACTCTCCACTCTCCACTATTTTTCATACTTGGGTATTACCGGCGGCGGAGTCTCGCGGATCAGACGCTCGATGATGTCCTCGTTGGTCATTCCCTCGGCCTGGGCTTGAAAGTTGGTGCTGATGCGGTGGCGCAAAACCGGGATGGCTATTTTCTGCACGTCCTCGATCGAGACCGAGAAGCGAGCGTCCATCGCCGCCAGCGCCTTGCCTCCCTGGATCAAAAACTGTCCGGCCCGCGGACCGGCGCCCCACTCGACCAGTTCGCGGATGAACTCGGGCGCCGAGGGGTCTTTCGGCCGGGTGGAGCGGACCAGCCGCGAGACGTACTGCACGATGTACTCGCTCACGGCCGCCTTGCCCACCAGGTTTTGCAGGTTGACGATCGCCTTGCCCGAAAGAACCTTGCGGACCTCCGGCCGCTCGCCGCGGGTGGTGGTGGCCAGGATCCGCTGCTCCTCCTCGGATGAGGGGTAATCGACCTTGATGTTGAACATGAAGCGGTCCAACTGGGCCTCGGGCAGCGGGTAGGTCCCTTCCTGTTCGATCGGGTTCTGCGTGGCGATGGTGAAGAAAGGGTCGGGCAGCGGATAGGTCTCTTGCCCGACGGTCACTTCCCGCTCCTGCATCGCCTGCAACAGCGCGGCCTGGGTCTTCGGCGGCGTGCGGTTGATCTCGTCGGCCAGCAGGATGTTGGTGAACACCGGCCCCTGGACGAAGCGGAAATCGCGCCGGCCGCGATCGTCCTCCTCCAACACGTTCGTGCCGGTGATGTCCGAAGGCATCAGGTCGGGTGTGAACTGGATCCGCTTGAACTGCACGTCGAGGATGCGGGCCAATGTGCTCACCAGCAGCGTCTTGGCCAGCCCCGGAACGCCGACCAAAAGACAGTGGCCGCGGGTGAAAATGGCGGCGAACATCTGCTCGATCACATCGTCCTGACCGATGATGACTTTCTGCAATTCTTCCTGCATCAGGCGGCGGTGCTGGCTGAACTCTTGCAACACGTCGCCGAGGTTTCGCGGTTTCACGGTAGACATCGGGGGGTTCGGGACTCGGGGTTGGAGGATCGGGATTCGGGACCGCTTGCGGTTTCGCACGTTTTCTAATGTTATCATTCTACATGCGGCCAGCGAAACCACCCAGGGCCGGCGCCGGGTGGTTGCCGACTTAACTGCTTAATTCTAAGATGCTTATGGTCACATTCACACCGTTTTTTCGGCAATCGGATGGAAGGAGTTCCGCATGATGCGTCTGGCGGCCATCGCCGTGCTTGCCGTCTGGTCGTTCGGGGCGATTGTAGGGACTGTGCGGGCGGAACTCACCGCCGAGCAGGTCCGAACTGCGATCGACCGCGGGGTGAATTACCTCAAGGGGCAGCAACGCGCCGACGGCTCGTGGGCCGACCACCCCATATTTGAAGGCGGCATCAGCGCGCTTAGCACCTTGGCATTGTTGAACTCCGGCGTTGGGCCGGAAGACGAATCAATGCAAAAGGCGCTAAGTTACCTCCGCAAGATCAAGTCCGATAAAACCTACGTCGTCGCGTTGCAAACGATGGTTTTTGCCCGCGCCGAGCCGGAAAAAGACCGACTGCTCATCCGCGGCAACGTGAAGTGGCTGGAAGGCAACCAAATCGCCGCTGGCCCGTACAAAGGCGCGTGGACCTATTCGACCTGCCCCGGTTGCAGCGACGAGGGGGACAACTCGAATGCCCAATTCGCGCTGTTGGCGCTCCACGAGGCGGAGCGAGTCGGTGTGCCGGCGAATTCCCGGACCTGGCTATTGGCCAAAAATTATTGGAGTGGAACGGGATCCCAAAACGCGGACGGCTCCTGGGGATACAAGCTGAGACAGCCCGGCACCGGAAGCATGACCTGCGCGGGAATCACCTCGCTGGTGATCTCCTCGGGACGAGTAAGCGCCAGCGACGCGCGGGTGGTCGGCGAGCGGATCGACTGTTGCCCGGGCGGCAAGGACGACGTTGCCGACCGCATCGAAAACGGACTGCGATGGCTCGGACAACGCTACTCCATCAGCCGCAATCCAGGCGGCCAAGTCTGGCTGCTCTACTATCTCTACGGCCTCGAGCGAGTCGGCCGGCTCACCGCGCGGCGGTTTATACCGCTGCCTTTACGCCAGGGACAGCCAAACCGCGCCGACTGGTACCGCGAAGGCGCCGAGATGTTGATCCGCCGGCAAGACGGGCTGTCGGGATTTTGGACCGGCACTGGCGGCGCGGAAACTCAACCCGTCATCGGCACCTCGTTCGCCCTGCTGTTTCTATCCAAGGGGCGCTGGCCCGTGCTGTTGGGAAAACTGCAACACGGCGCGGGCAACGATTGGAACCGGCACCGCGGCGACGTGGCCAATCTGACCGGCTACGTTGAACGCGGTTGGAAGCGGGACATGACCTGGCAGGTGATCGATCTGCGGTTGGCCGACGTCGAAGACCTGTTGCAGACGCCGGTGCTTTACCTCTGCGGCAGCCAAAGCCCGTTGCCCCAACAGCCCGCCGAGCAAACGAAACTGGCCCAAAAACTCCGCGATTACCTCGACCGAGGCGGATTCCTGCTGGCCGAAGGGTATTGCGGCGGGACCGACTTCGACCGCGGCTTCCGAGAATTGATGCGCCAGGTCTTTCCAGAGCCGGAATACAAGCTGCGGCTGCTCGAGCCGGAGCACCCAATCTGGTACGCCGAGGAGAAGGTCGATCCGCGTCAATTGCGGCCGCTCTGGGGCGTCGAGTTCGGCTGCCGCACGAGCCTGATCTATGCCCCGGTCGACCCGCCGGGTAATCCTCGGCCTTCGCTCTCTTGCCTCTGGGAACTGTCGCGCCCGGGGAGGGGAAAAAAATATAGCCGAGTGGTCCAGGAACAGATCGACGCCGCGATGGCGCTGGGTATCAACATCCTGGCCTACGCCACCAATCGGGAACTGAAGTCCAAGGAGGATTTCTTCCTATCGAAGACCACTCGCCGGGCAAGCGACCGGATCGAACGCGGCCGGCTGTACGTCGCCACGCTCCGACACCCCGGCGGATGCAACTCCGCTCCACGGGCAGTCGTCAACCTGATGGACGCCGCCGCCGACCAACTGCGGCTCCGAACACACGTCCGCGAGAAGCCGCTGGCCATCACCGACGACGCCCTGATGGACCACCATCTGGTGTTCATGCACGGGCGGACCGCCTTCAGACTGACCGACGCCGAACGCAAGCGGCTGAAACTGTACATCGAACGCGGCGGGATGGTGCTGGCCGACTCGATCTGTGCCAGCCGGGCGTTCAGCGAGTCGTTTCGACGCGAAATGAGGAAGATTTTTCCCGACCGGAAACTTGAACGCATCCCACCCGACGATCCGCTGCTGAGCACAAAGTACGGCGGGGCCGACCTGCGGATCGTTTCGCGCCGCGACCCCGAGTCGGCCGGGGAAGGCCAGCCGCTGAAGGACAAGATACGCAAAGTCCCGCCCGACTTGGAAGGCGTCAAGTTCGGCGACCGCTGGGGCGTGGTATTTTCTCCCTTCGATCTGAGCTGCGCGCTGGAGAAACACGCCACGCTCGATTGTCGCGGCTACACCCGCGAAGACGCCGCTCGGATCGGATTGAACGTCCTGCTTTACTCGTTGCAACAATAACCAAAAGATTCCTTGTTCCCATGCTCCGCATGGGAACACACTGCCCGGACGCTCCGCGTCCGTTGGGCGAACTGCGATGTAACACCGTGGGATGTGGAGCGTCCCGCCAGTACGTTCCCACGCGGAGCGTGGGAACGAGAGTGTTAGGGGCGCGACTGACGGTCGCGGCTTTATGACATGAATGGGAAAACGCTTGCCACCCTTCTCTTGTTGACATTGCTGGTCCGCGGCGGCGTGCTGCTGTGTACCCCGGATGCGCTGACGGCCGATACGGACGATTATCGGCGGCTGGCGGAAAATCTCGTCGAGCACGGCACTTTTGGCCACGGAGCAACGCCCACGGCCTTCCGCCCGCCGCTCTATCCAATACTGCTGACCGGTTGCGTGGCCGCGGGCGATTACTGCCGCTTGGCCATCGGAGTTTTGCACGTGATTCTCGGCATGGCCGCCGTGGGATTGGTTTTCGTGTTGGGGAACTGGTGGGGATTGGGTCGCCGCGGCGCGGCGCTGGCCGCGCTGCTGGTCGCCTGCGACCCGATCCTTCTGTTCCAATCGACGCAAATCATGACCGAAACGGCGGCCGCGCTGCTGGTCGTTGTTGGATTGATCGCGCTGACTTGTAGCAGGCACACTCCGTGTGCCGTGGCGGACGGCACACGAAGTGTGCCTGCTACCATGCTTGCCGGGGTCGTGCTGGCCCTCGGTGCGCTCTGCCGGCCGACGCTGCTGCTCTGGATAATAGCCGTAGGCGCCGTCATGGCAATACGAGCATGGAACTGTAGGAGGCGTCTCCAGACGCCGATGGAGCCAATGGCAACCGATTCGGCGACTGGAGTCGCCTCCTACAACGGTTGCTCGCTGCGCCGTGCGGCTAGTTTTCTCACATTGCCGGCGGCCTTCGCGCTCGGCGCGGCGGTCGTGCTTAGTCCTTGGATTATCCGCAACCAATTGCAATTCGGCCGGCCGATCGCCACCACTACCCACGGCGGATACACGCTGCTGCTGGCCAACAACCCCGAGTTCTATCGGTGGCTCCGCGCGGGCCAATGGGGCGACGTGTGGCGGGCCGACCGGTTCAACGCCGAGTGGGAGCAACGTCGTCCGCGCAATGAAATCGCCGCCGATCGGCTGGCATACGACGAGGCCTGGCAAACCATCCGCCGCGAACCGTGTACGTTCGCCTACTCGTGTCTGGTCCGTTTGGGCCGATTCTGGTCGCCGCTGCCGCATCGGGTCGTCGCGGACGAATCGCTCGCCCGCCGGCTGGCGCGCTGGGCCGTGGCGGTCTGGTACGTGTTGGAGTTTCTTCTGGCATTGGTTGGCATTTGGCGAATCTTTGCCAACTGGCCGCTTAAGCGGCCAGCCCTTGGGATTTCGCCCTCCGCCGGCTGGTTCTGGGGCCTGCTGTTGGTTTTCTGCCTGATGGCGGTTCACGCGGTGTTCTGGACCGACATGCGGATGCGCGCCGTCGCGATGCCGGTGGTCGCACTGGCCGCGGCCGCGGGATTGTCTCACTCGTTTAGCGGTCGCCGGCACGGCGGTCCTGAATCTCGGCCAGCGCCTTCCGTGCGCGGTCGAGGTCCGCTTGCTTGACGAGGATTTTCACATCGCCCGGCGCTTCGGCCCTGAAGCCCGCGGTATAGCCGCCGGCGGCGAAGGCCCGGATGCCGCGTTGATCCAAGTAGCCGACGATGACCGCCGCTTCGATCTCGTTGGCGACCGAGAGCAGAGTTTCGGGACGGTCGGGGTCGGGTGTCATGCTAAATACTCCCCCGTCATTTTTTCAAGAACTTCTGATACGCCGCCACGGCGAGTTTGTCGCAACGTTCGTTTTCGGGGTGTCCCGAATGACCGCGGACGTGGGTGAACCGGACGCGGTGTCGGCCGATCAGAGTGTCGAGCCGCCGCCAGAGGTCTTCGTTTTTCACCTCGGCCCAACGTCCCTTCTCGCGGCGCCGCCAGCCGTTGGCCTTCCATTTCGGCATCCATTCGGTCAGTCCCCTGCCGACGTAGGTGCTGTCGGTGACGAGTTCGACGGCGACGGGCCGCTTCAAGGTTTGCAGGCCGCGGATGACACCCATCAGTTCCATGCGGTTGTTTGTCGTCTCACGTTCGGCGCCGGAGGCTTCTTTTTCCTTGCCGGAAGTCAGGTGTCGGAGGATGAAGGCCCAACCGCCCGGCCCGGGGTTGCCGCTGCACGCGCCGTCGGTGAAGAGTTGGACTTCGGGAACATCGGGTGCGGAAGAATTGCTCATGGAGTGCGTCAATGTAATCACCGGATTCTTGGCGGTTCGATCAAACGTTCTATGCCGTGGGCTCGTGTTCCTGCGTTTGGTCGAACCGCTGTTTGGCGAACTCTTCATAGCCGGCGACGATCGCCGCGTCCAGCCGGGGTTGTTCTTCGAGGGTCCAGGGCAGGCGGACGGTGAAGTCGCTCCCCTTACCCAACTCGCTCTGGACCGAGACCTCTCCGCCGAGCAGGCGGCACAACTCCTTGACGATCGACAGCCCCAGTCCGCTGCCGGAATGTTCGCGGGTCATGGTGTCTCCGCCGGGCACGGCGGTGCGTCCCTGGCGAAATTTCTCGAAGATAGTTTGTTGGTCCTCCGGTGCGATGCCCACGCCGGTGTCGCTGACCCTCAGCACCAGAAAGCCCTCCTCGTCTCGTCGGGCGGCGACCATGACGCGACCCCCCTCGGGCGTGAACTTGATGGCGTTGGACAGCAGGTTGTTCAGTATTTGCTGCACCCGCGCCTGGTCCTGATGCAAGGGGGGCAACTCCGCCTCGACCCGGTATTCCAGATCGATGTTTTTCCGTTCGGACAACGGCCGGGCCATGTCGCATTGGGCCGCGACCACGTGCGCAATGCGGAAGTCGCTCAGCCGGGTCTCCATTTTGCCGCTTTCGATTTTTGCCAGATCGAGTATGTCGTTGATCATCTCCAGCAGCGTTTTGCCCGACTTCTGGATGTTCTGCACGTACCGTTTATGTTTCTCGTCGATCGAGTCGATCGAGCCGAGCACCTCGCTGAAGCCGAGGATGCTGTTCAGCGGGGTGCGCAGTTCGTGGCTCATGGTGGCCAGGAAATCGCTCTTCAGCATGTTTAACTCGTAGAGCCGCATGTTGGCTTGTGCCAGTTCGTCGACCTTGCCGTCGAGGCTTACGTTTGCCCGGCGGAGTTCCTCTTGCGTGCCGGTGAGGTGGCGCAACATGCGGTTGAAGGCCACGGCCAATTCCTCGAACTCGTCTCCCGTGCGGATATCCGCCCGCAGCGAGGTATTTCCCTTGCCGACGGCGTCGCTCACATCGCGGAGATGGCGCAGCGGCTTGACGATGACGTAGCGGACAATGACGTATGAGGCGACCATGGCCAAAAAAACCGTGATGATGGCCGTGGCGATAAAAATGCCTTGATTCAAGTTGATGCTCTTGCGGGTCGGCGCGGTGGAGATGGTCAATTTGGCCACCGCCATCAGATCGCCCACGGCCTCGGCCATCGACTTGCCGACGCCGGCATTGAGCAGCGAAGGTTCGCCGGTCACCTTACCCAAGGGCTGATGGCATGCGTTGAAGCATCGGTCAATCGTGGCGCGGATCGGCTGGTAGTAGTAGTAGCTGTTGCCGTCCGGGGAATGCCGCTCGGCAAACTCCACCGGATCCGAGGGATTGTATGGTTTGTTTCCCATAAAGCGCTTGAGAACTTCTTCCTCGAACGCTCCCTGCGGGGAGTACTCTTCACGGTCTTCTTCACTCAAGGAGGCCGGTCTCGGCAGGATGAATTTCAGTTTGTACGGTTGCTTGCTGAACGCCGCCGACAAGTCTTGCACTAATTGTTTGGACTGCTCGTTCTCCAGACCCCTCCAGTGCCGCACCTGCATTTCCTGGTCCACCAGCAGCCGGCCCGTGTTTCGGTTCTGCTCGTCGATGATCTTATTGGTCCGATTGCCGTACCACCAGAAACTGGTGGAAATCAGCAGCAGCAGACAGGCCCCGAACAGGAAGCGGCACTTCCGCTCCAGGCTGGTCTCGCCGAGAACGCGCTTGATGGAACGGTAGGACATAACCCCTGTATTTTACGGGAAGAGGAGGGAAGGGGGAAGGGAGAGGGAAGAGTACGGATTGCCGTTTATTGAGCCTCAGGATGACGATTGTCCCGTGAACGGTGACGATGGTGGATTACCACCATTCGAGCAAGATCGCCAGCCGGTTGGCGAAGATGATCGCCCCGACGATCGAGGCGCCGATAGAGGCGATCAGCACGGCGGCGCTGCCGATGTCCAACGAGTCGCCCAGGTGGGGATCGCTCTCGCCGGTAATCGCTTTGGCCATCGACTCCAACGCGCTGTTGAACATCTCGACGGTCAGGACTCCGGCGATGCACATTATCAACAGGCACCACTCGATCAGATTCACTTCCAGCACCATGCCGGCGACAAAGACCAGCACGGCGACGAAGAAGTGGAAGAAGAAGCTGCTCTGTCCGTGTACGCCCTCCTTCACGCCGCGAAAGGCGTCGCGGAACTTCCGCCGCCAATGACGGGGGTCGGGGGTCGGGGGGCTGGGGTTGGGGGACATGGTGCTGTGCCTGGAAAAAATGATGAATGATGAATAATGAATTATGAATGGAGGGGCAATTACTTGTTTCTCTTGGCGGTTTTTATGGAAGCGGTGAAGATAGCGATAAGTTCGTCGGTCTCTCGGTGTAAATCGTCGAGTCTCTTCCGTGCAACGATACCGCCATCGGCCAACAATTCGAGCCAATATGCCGTTTCGTCTAACTCTTGCGTCGCGCCGGCCATCTTGCTGATAAACTCCGCTGTTGATCGGGATCGACAAGCCTCGCGGTATTGAGCGCCGACCGACGTGCCGCTACGCAAAACTTGTCCTCCAATGGTGCGCGCCACTAATGAGTTGGGCAGGGCGGAAACCAGCTTCACAATTCGCAGAGCGAACGCCTTTTGTTCTCCCCCGCAAGTCATTGTCCGTTCCACATTCTTTCACGGACGTGATCCCTTGTTTCGTTTTAATTCATCATTCATAATTCATCATTCCAGCCCAAACGCTCCGGCCGGTGGAATCTGGGCGCCGCCGATTCTACCCAATCGGCTTTTGGGCAGGAAGCGGGGTTCGATGGCCAAGGCCACGCCCACGCTGTCGCGCGCGGCGTCCACGTTGAAGCCGGCGCTGACCAGGAACGACTCGCCGATGCGCGTGACGCTGAAGTTTTGGCCGAGGTTCCCTTGGTTGCCCAGGTCGATCGTCGTGCCGAACGAGGAGACCCATTTCGGACTCATCCAATAAGTGTATGAGAAGGAGAGTATTCGGCCGCGGATGGGGCCTTCCAGGATGCGGAAGCCGGCATAGAGGCTGCCGCGCGGGGGGCGGTTGAGGAAACCGCCGACCGAGACGATCCGTTGCCCTTGGTTGAAGAAATCGAAGATGCCGTCGCTGACGAAGGTCAGTCGGTCGCCCACGTGCCAATTGAAGTCGTAGTCCAGCAGCCCGAAGGTCCGGCCGTAATCGTCGCGGCCCGGCTCGGGAAAGACCGTCAGATTCGTGTCCAGCGTGATCCAGTCGATGATCCGTCGGCGGGTGGGCGGACCGCGCTTGGTCTGCCAACGTTGTCTGGCGCCCAGGCGGAGCGCCATCAGGTCGTCGGCGATCTCCGTGCTCGGCGAGGTGACCCAATTTTGCAGACCCGTCCGCAGGGCGTAGTAACGCTCGTCGAACCGTTGCGGAATACCGGCCACCGTCGGCGGAATGGTAGACGGCCAGCCGAACGTGCTGGTGACGAACCGCCGCCGGAACGCCTCCACCGAATCGTCGTCCAATGGATCGTAGAGCGGCAGCAGCGAAAGGTCGCGGTTGGCGTCGGCGCAGGAAAACTCCAGGTCGAAGACCACCTTGTGGGCCAACCCGTGGACGTTCAGCAGGTCGCTGTTTACGGTGGGATCGACGCTCCATAAGGACAAGCTCGCCCGGGCGCCGACTTGTCCCCACAGCCTGTCCAGCGGTTGGCCGTTGATATCCTCGCCCCAATGGGCAATCTCCCCCATCGCGTAGGGCACCACCTTGACCACGCCGAGTTGGAAGGGCCAGTCGATTTCCTGGCGGGTGGCGAATCGCTCGCCCTCGCGCGACGCCGCCTCCCACGGCAGATAGCTGAACGGCTGGTCGTTCGGATTGGTCGGCGGCTCCAGCCGGCGGAATTGGCCGTAAGCGATCTGCGAGTGTTCGTACCAGGTGAAGACGTCGCGGAAGAGCGATTGCCCGATCCAGTAGTGGTCGGCCCGGGGCAGCCAGTTGGTCTGCGTAAAGAAATCGTTGGTGCGGTAATCGGCGGTGATGCTCCAATCGCGGTTTTCGGTGATCCGTTTCAGTTCCAGGCCGGTGGTCTGGTCTTTCAACTCCTCCCACTCGTACTTGAAGTATTCTTCAAGGAAGTTGCGGTCGCTGATCCAGCCGGTCTCGGCGCTCAGGCGGAGATCGAGCGGGAGCATCTGGCGGTGTTGCCAGAAGAGACGGTAGCGATACGATTTCTCGGGCACGAGGTTCATCCGATCGCGGCCGAGGTCGTCTAGGCCGCGGTCCTGGATGCCCCAATAATCGGCCAGTCCAGCCGTCTGGCCGGGGACGCCGAAGAAGCCTTCGCGGTTGTAGCTGAAAGCGCCGCCGTGTCCGAAGCCGCGGTCGCCGAGGTAGTCCAGCTTGATATCGAGATCAGTCCCCAGCGGAGGGTTGCGAATGCCGAACAGCTCGTAGCCGCTCCAGTTGGTCAACACCTGCGTGCCGTAGACGTTGTCCTGCCTCAGCCGCGCGCGGCGGATGTAGTAGGTCGGGTCGTTCAGGTCGGTGGCCAGCGTGGGCCAATAAAAGACCGGCAAGGGGCCCATGAAGAGGAAGTTGTGCGACGCGGTGGCCAATCGCTGGTGATCGATCACCGGTTGGCCCGTGACCGGATCGAGGATCGGCTGGCCCGTGAACGGATCGACCATCGCCCGCTGAATGTCTTGAAAATACACGTCGCCGGCCTGGATCCGATAGCTCGGTTCACCCATCCGGCTCGAGGTGATGAAGGCGTTTTGGGCGAAGAAACTGTCCGGGGCGGTCTGCTGGATCACGTCGGCGTGCAACCGCAACAGCCCTTGATAGGTGCGGACCGGCGTGAGCACGTCGGCGTTCAGGATCGTGCCCATCTGGTTCGGCACGTCGTAGTACATCCGATCGGCCCGTATCACCCGTTCGCCCTGGCGGAAAACGATGTTCCCCTCCATGTAGAACTCCAGAGGCACGCGTTCGTCCTGCCGGGTCTGGCCGGTCAGGTCCGGTTCCTGCATCCCGGTGGTCCAAATCACCAGCCGATCGGTCGAAACGTCGATCGTGCCGTATTCGGCCAGCCCGTCGACGATCACGTTCACGCCCGAGTGGATCACGGCGATCCACTGGTTGCCGCTTGGATCGGGGAACCACTTTACCTGAACGGGCACGTTGCTGCGCGGAAAGACGCGAATCCGCCTCGCCCCGCCGGGCAAGGCAACCGGTCCGTGATGGGTGCCACTGCTGGCTTGCCCAGCAGTGTGAAATGCACGGTTGGACAAGCCAACCGTGGCACCCTCGGTATCGTGTGCCACTGCCGGCTTGTCCAGCAGTGCGGGGTCAGCCGGCGGATTCACCAGTCTCGGCGCCTCGGCCGTGTACTGTGCCGGCCGTACATCGCTCGCCGGCTCAGGGACACGCCGTTCCATGCCTCGCCAATAGATCGGCGGCAGCGAGTCGGGCCGACCGTCCGTCGTCGTCGCGCGGACCTCGACGCCCGCGACGCTGTAAAACCGGCCGAACCACGTCTGATCGGTCAATCGAGGCGCGCCGGACTGTCGGTCCACCACCATCCGCACGTCGCCTTCGAGATATGCGATTACCTTGTGCGGCCGTCGGTCGAAAGCCTCCGCGCGGTCGATCCACAAGACGGCCTCGCGGCATCTGGTGGTAGTATTCCCCTGTCGAATCGTGCAATCGCCGCGCAGCACCCATACTTCGTAGGAGCCGAGTTCCCAGCGGTTGCCTGCCTGGGCGCCGACGATGATCGGCTCGGCTGAGTTTCCTTCCGGCAGTTGCACCTGCGCCGCGGCCGAAGCGGCAAGGAGTAGAAAGACAACGAGTGCGAAAAAAATCCTCTCGCTCCAGCGCGGAACGTGGGAACGAGAGGGTGCTGTCCTGCGCGCGGCATCTCTCCGCGCGCGCGCCGCAAGCGCTACACGCCCGTTGCGGGCCAACAGCTCGCCAAGTCTATCTACCAGAACAGCATCCTTGCTCCGCCGGGTCGCCACAGGTTGCAGACCGCCCGGCGCCGAGTCGCAACACGAAGAGGGTAAAGTCCTTAGCGCGAAAAGTGCCCCATCCTTGCGCGGCGGGATTATAAGAAGACCGGCCCTTTGGATCAAGGCGGGTTGGCCAAGATGCCGGGTGGTATAAATGCTTACGCCGCCGTTACTTACGGCATAATCAGATGCAATTCGCGTGACCGGCGTGTTTGCATGCCGGCGATTGAGAGGCTATCCGCAAGAGGTATCTCGAAAAAAAAGCCGCGGGGCGGAAAAGACGGACTATGGTTGGACCACATCACTCTTGGGTTTGACCCCGCAGCGCCGCCAGCTTTCGCTGGAGGGGACGATAGACAAACTCGTTCAACTGTGCGATGGCCCCGCGGTCGGACTGGTCGCGGGCGACCCGCGCGTACGCCTCGATCGACCGCCGCGCCGCCGACAACGCCAACTCCGCTTGCCGAACACTCTCCGCGCGGTCCTTGTC
>JAUWPQ010000281.1 GCA_030611515.1 Planctomycetota bacterium
ACTTACCACAACGGAGCTTATCATGCCCGTTTAACAATTTTCATAAAAATCCGGATTGATAATCATCACAACTGTTGACGTAAGTCCCTGTTTTTCAACACCAATATGATAGCAGTGATAGCACTTGCATAATCCTGTAAATCGCTGGGCTATTGTCAAACGTCCCTACGGGACAAAGTTGTTAGCCACTTGTGTGTAACAACGAGGGTGAATACACCCGGGGCAAGCGGTGTTTCGCGTTCAACCCGACCCCGCCGTGTATTCACGACGGGCTAAATGGGATAATTCCCGAAACAGCCAAGTTTTTTCGGGGCCACGGAATCAAAATGGCGAGGATTGCGTCTATAATATAAGAAGAGAAGGAACATTCACCCGGAGCCCCCCATGTCGAGCGGAATAGTCACCCCTCCTCCGCTGCCGCCCGATGTACCCTTGGCCGCGCCGCCGACCGAGTACGAGGGCTATATAGACCAACGGCTCCGCCAAACGCGCCGGCAGGTGAAAAGCGTGGACATCGCCGTCGGTTTGGCAACGCTTGCCGTCGGCGCGCTTCTGTACCTGTTCGCGGCGGCGCTGGCCGACCATTGGCTGATTGTCGGAGGATTGGGATTTTGGGGGCGGTGGCTGCTCTGGCTGGGATTCGTCGGTGCGGCGGGCACTTTTTTCGCACTCCGAGTGCTCCCGCCGTTGATGTATCGGGTCAACCCGGTCTTCGCGGCCTCGACGATCGAAAAAAGCCGGCCGTCGCTTAGGAACAGCCTGATCAATTTTCTGCTGCTCCGCGGTCGGCGGCGAGAGATGGCCGCGCCCGTCTACGACGCGCTCGAGCAACGCGCCGCGGCCGACCTGTCGCAGGTCCGCATCGAGGCGGCGGTCGATCGGACGCATCTGGTCCGACTCTGCTGCGCGTTGGCCGTTGTGCTGGCGCTGTTCAGTCTCTATCTGGTCGTCTCGCCGAAGAACCCGCTCCGCTCGGCTGCGAGGATCCTTTTCCCGTGGTCAAACGTCGCTGCCCCAACACGGGTAACGATCGACGACGTCCGTCCCGGCGACACAGCCGCCTTTCACGGCGAGTTCATCACCGTCTCGGCGGAGTTGGCCGGCCTGCGAGATGGCGAGACGCCCTTGCTGATTTACTCCACGGCCGACGGCCAGAGCGTCGATCAGGCGGTCCCGATGACGCCTCCCGAAGGGGAATACCGATACCAGTGCCGTCTTCCGCCGGGCAAACTCGGCTTGCAGCAGGACTACAAATATCACCTCTCGGTCGGCGACTGCCGCACGCGCGGCTATCTGATCACAGTTCGGAACGCCCCGGCCATTGTGGTCGATAAAGTCGTCTACCGTTACCCCGGCTACACCGGCCTGGCCGATCAAACGCTCGATAACCAGGGCGATTTGCGGGCCATCGAGGGGACCGAAGCGACGATCCACGCCACGGCAAACACCGAAATCAAGCCGGGTACGGCCGAATTCGACCTCGGCTGCACCGGCCGTCGCGGCGTGCGGATGACCGCCGACGGCTACAAGGCCACCGGCAGCTTCAGACTGCGGCTCAGCGCGGACGACAACACCCCCGAATACGATTGCTACCAACTCCGTTTCTACGACCTCCAGGGGCACGAAAACACTCGGCCGGTCCGGCATCGCATCGAGGTCGTCCGCGACCTCCCGCCGGAGATTCAACTGATCGAGCCGCGGGAGCGAGAGGTCCAAGTGGCTGAAAACGGCAGGCTGACGATCCGCGTCCGTGCCGAAGACCCCGATTTCGCTCTGCGGCGGGTCACGCTGAGGGCAGTCCGCGACGACAACCGGAGCCTATCGATCCCTCCTCTGCTGGAAAAGCGGAGACCGGAAAAGGCGGTCCAGGGCGAGTTCCAAACCGAATACGCTTTCGAGCCTGCAAGGCTGGGGCTAAAGGCCGGCGACCGAGTGCAATACTGGGCCGAGGCCGAGGACAACAAAGAGCCGATCGCAAATCGCTCCGATACCGAGAAACGATGGATCGTCGTGGCAAGCCAGGAGGCCCAAGACGGACGGCAACAGCAAGAGGGAGCGAAAGGAGACCGCTCCTCCGATCAATCCAGGGAACAAGAGCCGTCCAACGATCGGTCGGATCAGCGGGATGACGCCGACCGGCAGCCGCAAGATCAGCCGCCGGAAGACCCCGCGGAAAAACAACCCTCGCGGGATGAGTCGCAATCGCCCAACGCGGACCGGAACGACCGGCGGCAAGAGGAATCGTCCGGCGACAAGCAAGACGGCGAACAAGGCGAACAATCCGACGGCAAGCAACAAGGCGACAAGCAATCCGATCCCGGAAATCAGGGTGAAAATCAGCAAGGCGAAGGGGAGCAAGACGGTCGGTCCGGCCGGCGGATCCATCCCGAGGCCGAGCCGGGCGACGCCATGCAGGAGATTCTAAAAGACCGCCAACGCCAACGGAAGGACCAGCCGCCGCAAGACGAGCCGCAACCGGAAGACCGGCGGCCCGACAAGCCGCAAGGCGATAAGCAATCGCAACCCGGGGAAAAACAGCAAGCGGACAGTCAGCAAAAAAGCGGCGATCAAAGCCAGCCGGATCAGCGCCAATCAGGCGATGATCGGCAACCGGCCGGCAATCAAGAGACCGGAACCGAACAGCCTTCGGGCGACAAGCAGGAAGAAGGACAATCGGGCGGAGAACAAGCCGGCGGCGAGGAATCGACCACGGGTGAAGACGCCACGGGACAATCGGAAACCGAAGGCCGGAAATCCGACGCCGAGAAGGCCAACGGCGAAAATGGCGAGGGGGAACCATCCGAAAACCGACGGAAGGATCAAGGAACAGGAGAGCAAGATCAATCCGACAGCGAATCGGGCGAATCGCAACGGCAACCTACCGCCGATCAAAAGCCGGGCAAGCAGAAACCGGGACGCCAAGACATGCCCGGCGACGGCGAAAAATCAGACAGTGAAACCGGCGGCCCCTTGCCGCAAGAAGAGGCCCAACCAAGCAGTAAACAACGGCCGGACAAGGCCGGCGAAGCGCCGGGCGAGCGGAAAGAAGACGATGCCCAATCACCCGGCATGGGCAAAAAAGAATCCGACGCGCAGAGCGACACTGCCGGAGATCGAAAGGGGGGGGGCGAAAAAGGGGGCGGTCAACAGTCCAACCAACCGGGCGTCGGCGGTCCCGGATCGAGCACCCCCGCCGACGAAGGCGCGTCGCAGGCCGACGAGCAAGGCGAAGGAGCGACCGGCTCCCGTGCAGGCGACGGACAAGCGTCGAAAGCCCCCACCGGCTCCGAACAAAAAGCCGCGACCGATGGCCGCGCCGCCGACGGCCAACGGCAAAGCGATTCCAACGATTCCGATCGGCGGGGCGAGCCGCTGGAGACTCCCGACAAAAGCGGCATCCCGACCGGGAAAGAACAGAAATCCGAGGGTTCGGGCACCGTAACAGGCGGCGGAAAACCAGGCAAAGCAGACCCGGCCGATTTGGCCAGGTCATCCGATGATTCGGCCGATCGGGCGAATCTCGATTACGCCAGACGGCAGACCGCATTGGCCCTGGAGCATCTCCGCGACCAGGTGGCAAAGGAGAAGCCGGAACTGCTCGAACGGCTCGGTTGGACGAAGGACGACGCGCGGCGGTTCCTCGCGCGGTGGGAGGAGATGCGCCGCTCGGCGGTGGAAAATGGCGCGGCGGGCAAAATGGCAAAGAAACGATTCGACGACGCGCTGAAAAGCCTCGGCCTGCGCCCCCGTGGGACGGAGTTGAAACGCGGCGGCGTGGAAACCGAGAAATCGGGAACCCCGCGGGACGCCGGCCGATTCGCTCCTCCGCCCGATTGGGCCGATCAGTTCCGCGCCTACACCCGCGGCATCTCCGGCGGCGATCGACGGGATGAGTCCAGCGGACGGGAATGAATAAGGGGGCAAGCGGTGGTGGTTTATTTCCACCGGCGGGCTATAATCCAATTGTGCGGCGAGGACGGGCGTATTATGAATAATGCAACGCGGAGTTGGATGGAACGTTCCCGTTATGATCTCGACACCGCCAGAGCGATGTTGGCGTCGAGCCGTTACCTGTACGTCGTATTTTGCTGCCAGCAAGCAGTTGAGAAGGGATTGAAAGCCGTGATTACGGCGAGGACGGGCACATTGCCCCCGAGAATTCACAATTTGTTGCGACTCACTGAAATCGCGCAAGTCGAATTGTCCACCGATCAGGCTCAATTTCTGGCGGAATTGTCGGCCTACTATATTCAGTCTCGGTATCCCGAAGAAATCGGTGAGTTGGCTTCAACCATGACGCAGGCCACCGCGAAGGAAATGCTGAGAACGACGAAGGAGATGACGGAATGGTTGCTCTCGATGCCGGAATAATAGACAAGGCCCTGTTTGCGGCAAGGGTTTTGGGGCGGCTGGGTACCGTTCGGGCTACTTATGTTTTTGGGTCCTACGCCGAAGGTCGCCCCGATCGGTGGAGCGACATCGACGTCGCCGCCTTCGTCGAAGGGGCCGAGAACTGGAATCTGGAAAAACGAGTGAAGGCAATGGCCTTGGTTATGAAGGAAGCAGGGGCGGACGTCGAGGCACATCTCTTCCCAGCCTCCGCACTAGCAAACCCTGAACGCGGCGGTTTGGCCGAGTACGTCCTGCAGCATGGAATTTGCATTCAAGGATAGCGGGAACTCCCCCCTTGCGTCGCGGAAGGGGACAGCGACTGTGTTAAAAGTCAAGGTCAAGGATTGGCGGTTTGCCAGGTTTTTTTGTCACGGATCATAGCGTTGAGAATCGTCAGCAGTTTACGCATGCAGGCCGTCAGGGCAAGCTTCTTGCATTTGCCGGCCTCCA
>JAUWPQ010000040.1 GCA_030611515.1 Planctomycetota bacterium
CCGCTGCAAGCCGCCGTGCCGGCGGCTGCTAAACGAATTGTATTGTTTCCGAAAGAACCAATTCCATGCGATACGCAGTGATACTAGCCGGCGGATCGGGGACGCGGCTGTGGCCGATGAGCCGTGCCGCCCGGCCGAAACAGTTGATCCCCTTGATCGACGGCCGCAGCTTGTTGGAAATCGCCTTCGAGCGGCTCGAGGGACTGGTGCCCGACGAGCAGTGCCTCGTTTGCGCCGGCAAGTCGCACGCCGAGGAGATCGGGCGGCTGCTGCCCCAACTCGACCCGGACCGATTTCTCGGCGAGCCGTGCGGGCGCGACACGCTGGGGGCAATCGGTCTATGCGCCGCGGTGCTTGCCAGGCGCGACCCGGAGGCGATCTGTGCCATTTTTACCGCCGACCACGTGATCGAGCCGATCGACAGGTTCCAGAAGATCGTCAAATCCGGCTACGAGCTGATCGAAGGGCGCCCCGAGGCGCTGGTCACGTTCGGCATCGCGCCGACCGGTCCCGCCATCGGCTACGGCTACCTGGAACTCGGCGAACCGCTGGGCGAGACGGCGCGGCGGCTGCGGCAGTTTCGCGAAAAACCCAACCTGGAAGCCGCGCGGGAATACTGCCGGGCCGGAGCCGAGCGGTTCCTTTGGAACAGCGGGATGCTCGTCTGGCGGGCCGGCACGCTGTTGGACTGCATCCGCCGCCACGCCCCGGACGATCACGACCGGCTGCTGCGGATCGCCGACGCCTGGGACACCCCGCGGCGCGGGTCGGTCCTCGAAGAGATATACCCGACGCTGACGAAGACCAGCATCGAATACGCGGTGTTGGAGCCGGCCTCGCTCGATCCGGCGGTCACGCTGGCGGTGATACCCATGCCGCTGCGGTGGTTGGACGTCGGCTCGTGGTCTTCGCTGGCCGAGATTTCTCGGCGCGACGAGCAAGGCAACGCATTTGTCGCCGAGCGAGCGATGTTCATGGATACGCGTGGCACGGTGGCGGCTTCCAGCGATCCGTCGCACCTGATCGTCACAATCGGCTGCGACGATCTGATCGTCGTCCACACGCCGGATGCCACGCTGGTTTGCCGCGCCGATCGCGCCGATTCGATCAAGGAACTGCACCGGCAAGTCGCGGAGCGTTGGGGGAAAGAATATATTTGACACCGCTTGCCACTCGTTGGGGTGGCAGTTAAACCCATCAAGCCGCTTGCGGTTTCGCAAGGCGCGACCAACACAGCGCGGCTTTATGGCTCGATAAGTTTCGGCGGCCGGCCGTCGATGAACCGCTCGATGAGCGATTGGGCCTTCTCTTTCGTGCTGAAATCGGGATACTCGACCTGCTCGGTCATACCGTGCCGGGCAAGTATCCGGGCACACTCCACCCGGCACTGGCCGGCCAGATCGATCGCCGAGGCCAAAATCCTCAGGCACTCCTGCGGCGAGTGGAAGCCCATGCCGTTGTTGGCCGCCACGTAGTCCCAGCGCAACTGGGCGCCGCGGAGGAGCCTCCGCACGGCGGCCAATTCCTCGTCGGTCGCCCCGGCCTGCATGGCGGCGGCGACGTCGAAATGGGCCAGGGCGATCGTTCGCTCCGCCATCTCGCGCCCCGCGCGGACCTTGTCTTGACCATCCTCGACCCGCTGGCGAATCTCCTCTTCGGACCAACGGTGGCAGGCGACGCAGGAGCCGGCCACGTTCAACAGCGGACTCTGGATATGGTGGTCGGTGAACTTCACCCCGCCCTCGGTGCGATACGGCATGTGGCAGTCGGCGCAGGCGATGTCGCGGAAGGCGTGAATGCCCGTCCGATAGATCTCGTAGTCGGGATGCTGCATCTTGACCATCCGCGTCTTGCTGATTGCGTGCGTCCAATCGGCGAAATCGGCCGCGTCGTAGTATTGTTCCATGTCCTCGGGCGTGGTTCCCTTGTCCCAGGGGAACGTCAGGTAATCGCCCTTGCCCTTGAAGTAATACTCGACGTGGCACTGTGCGCAGACCAGAGTGCGCATTTCCTGGTGCGTCGCCTGATCGATGTCCTTTCCTTGGCGTGCGAACGCCTCGCGCAGCGCCGGCCGAGTAACGCGCAGCCGCATGGTGTTCGGCTCGTGGCAATCGAGGCAGCCGATCGGATGGGTGATTTCCGGCTTCAGCGAGTCGAAGTTCGCCGCGTAGAACTTGTCGATGCCCATCGAGTCCATCAGCCTCGGCACGTCGGGACTTTTACACGTCCAGCAGGTGGCCGGCGTCTTGTCGTTTACACGTTTCGTCTTCGTCACGTCCTCGATGGCGTGGACGTGTCCCCGCGCCTGCCGATACTCCTTGGCGAAGCCGTATCCGGCGAAAAGGACGACGTTGGCGGGTGTTTCGGCCAGATAGTCGCGCGGCAATGCCCCACCGTACTTCGTGCGCGTGGTCGAATCTTCCATCCGCTTGTAGGCTTCGTATTCACGCGGGTAGTTTTCGCCCCACTTGGCGCTGTCGGTTTCCCATTGCCCGATCGGGCGGAGCGGCAATCTCTGTCGGGCCTCCTCGCGGCGCTGGACGATCGAGGCCGCCAGAAGCCCCAGCAGGAACGTGGCCCCGGCGGCGGCCAGCATCAATGCCCAGCCCCGCCACGCCGGCGGCGGATTTCCGCGATTATCTGCGTTCATCCTCGGGATCCTTCTCTTGGAATTTTATGGGGCGTCCGCCGATGCTCAGCCGCTGGATCGGCTTGAATATCGGCGGAAGTTGCGGGCGAAAAACGTCGGGGGTCGCCGACAGGCTGCGCACCGTGCCGTGCGGCACATCGCGGTGACAGTCCCAGCAGCGGAGATCGCCTCGGCTATGTTCGGCCAAGGCCACCTTGGCGATGGTCTCGACGTGGCAGCGGCGGCAATTGTTTTCCACGACCGACACGGCTCCGGCCGAAAGACGGATCGCCTGCGGCTCCCATCGCATGGTGAACACGGTGGCGTGCCACAGACCGTCCTTGGCCTTGAAGGCATAATGGGCCAACGGCGAAGTGTGGGGGACGTGGCAGTCGTTGCAGGTGGCCACGCCGGCGTGGCTGCTGTGCCGCCAAGTGTTGTATTCGGTGGTCATCACATGGCAGTTCATGCAGGTTTCCGGCTTGTCGCTCAGGTACGAAGCCGCCCGGGAAACGTGGAATACGAACATCCCCGTTCCCAGGGTCATGCCGATGGCAGCGAACCCCGCCACCCGCCAGCCGGGGGCGAGGAATCGGAGCGCGGCCAATCGTCCGGCGGTTCTCCACAACGAAGCCATGTCCGGTATTGTCGTTCTATCGGGTGGCGTGTCAATGGTCCGGTTTCTTGACACCGGCCGCACTGTTCGGAGACGATGATGAGTAACGTGGGAACGAGATCAACGCGGTTCCGTCGGCGCGCAAAAAAAGCTCCCGAAAAAGCCATGTCCCAGGGGGGCGAAGGACACGACACATTTTCGGGAGCGATTGGACGCTCCGCGACCCTTGCGGCCTTTCCGACCGCTTCAGGTTGGGCGTTCTTAGTATATCCGAAGCGCGCCGCCGGCCTCCGTGCCAGCAGTCGAGCGCTTCGCGGTCCGCAGGGAATCGCGCCTCCGCGAAAATCCCCCGGTGCAGACCCATCCACGTGGATCAAGCGGCGAGAATAGGGCATTAGCCAAATCGCGTCAAGGCCGATTTTTTTCGCGGAAAGGGGAGGTGAACGCCTTGTTCCCACGCTCCGCGTGGGAACACACCGCCCGGATGCTCCGCATCCGTGACGATCGAAGTGCGGAATACACCCGGCGTTTGTCGATTTCTCTTTCAGCCTTCCCGCTTGCGCAGGTTCATGGTACAAGGGCCTCGTGAGCGACGCCCCAAAACCTTCACCGCCGAAACGGATCGCCGAACTGATCCAATCGATCAGGGACACGACCGACAAATTGGCCGTCGACCGGACCAGCCGCGGCGACCTGAAGATAATCAGCCGCACGCTCCGCGAGCTGCGCTACGCCTTCAAGGTTTTTTCGCCTTACCGACACATTCGCAAGGTGACGGTGTTCGGTTCGGCCCGAACGTTGCCCAGTGAGCCTGCCTACCAACAGGCCACCCGGTTCGGCCAAGCGATGGCCGGCCACGACTGGCTGGTAGTCACCGGCGCGGCCAGCGGGATCATGGAGGCGGGCCACGCCGGCGCGGGACGCGACCACTCGATGGGGCTGAACATCCTCCTCCCCTTCGAGCAGGACACAAACCCGATCATCGCCGGCGACCGCAAGCTGGTCCACATGAAGTACTTCTTCACCCGCAAGCTGATGTTCGTCAAGGAGAGCGACGCCTTCTGCCTGATGCCCGGCGGGTTCGGCACCCTCGACGAGGGCCTCGAAGTGCTCACGCTGTTGCAAACCGGCAAGCACGACATGATGCCGGTGGTCCTGTTGGACGAGCCGGGCGGCGACTACTGGACGACGTTCGACCAGTTCGTCCGCGGCCGGTTGCTCGACCACGGCATGATCGGCGAAGAAGACATGGCGCTCTATCGTTTGACCGATCGGGTCGAGGACGCCATCGAGGAAATTATGCGGTTCTACCGCGTGTATCACAGCATGCGCTACATCCGCACAAACCTCGTGTTCCGCCTGCAACGGCCGCTCGACGACGCATTGCTCGACGAGATCAACGCCGGTTTCGCGGACATCCTCGTCGAGGGCAAGTTCGCGCTCGGCGAGGCCCTGGCCGAGGAAAGACACGAATCCGAACTGGCCGAAATGCCGCGGCTGATATTCCACTTCAACCGCCGCAACTTCGGCCGACTGCGGCAGTTGATCGACCGCATAAATCAGAGATCAGAGATCAGAGGTCAGAGGTCAGATATCCCTGACTTCTGACTTCTGACCTCTGACTTCTGACCCATGTTCTTCGATTGGCGAAAATTCCACGAAAGAAACGCCGACGTGCCGGCGGTGGTCGATCCGCGGCGGCGGCTGAAAATCTGCATGACCGGTTTCGCCGCGGCGCTGCTGCTGGTCTTTGGCCGCGTGGTGCAACTGGAAACTACGCAAGGGGCCGCGTTTCGCCGAGAGGCGATGCAACCGATCGAAAAGGAAATCGTGATGCCGGCGCGGCGCGGCCGCATCCTTGCCCGAGACGGAACTGTGTTGGCCCGCGACCGAACCGTACTCGCCCTGGCCGTCAAGTATCGCCGGTTGCAAAACCCGCCGGACAAACGTTGGCTTCGGGCCGCCGTCCGCTCGCGGTTGTCCAAGGCCGACCGCAAGGACGCCGATAAAGTGGCTGCCGCCCGAGCCGAAGTTCTGGCCGGGCGATCAGGGCTGGCCGATAAGCTGGCAAAACTCTGCGGCATTCCGCCGGAGCAGTGGGCCGCTAGGGCAAGGAAAATCCAGGACCGCGTCGAGCGCATCGCCGAGAGCGTCAACCGCCGCCGGCAAACCAAGGCCGCCGAGCCGATCGACGAAGACAGCTCGTGGGCCGACCGCCTTTGCCGGTTGTTGCTGGACGCTCCGCCGTCGCCGCGCATCATCGTTGCCGAGGAATTAGAGCATCACGTCATGGCCGACGACCTGCCGCCGGCGGCCGTCGCCGAGATCGAAAATCACCCGGAGCGCTACCCCGGCGCAAAGATCGTGACCCTATCGCGGCGCTCCTACGACCAAGGTACGCTGGCCGCGCACGTGATCGGACACCTCGGTCGGGGCGAAGAGGAAGAAACGGTGGGCCTGATGGGCGTCGAGCGGCAGTGCGAGCCGCTTTTGCGCGGACGAGACGGGCTGTCAGTCGAGCTGATCGACCGCGGCCGCCGCGTTATCGCCTCTCATTCTCGCCTTGATCCGACAGCCGGCCGCGACGTTGTGCTGACCATCGACCCGGCTTTGCAGCGCACGGCGGAAGACCTCCTGCAAAGCGCCGCAAAAAGGTGTCGGAACTATTTATTACAGAAAAATAGTTCCGACACCTTTTTCGGCGGGGCGGTGGCCGTGATGGATGTCAATACGGGAGCGCTGCTGGCCGTGGCTTCCGAGCCGGCGTTCGATCCCAACCTGTTTGCCAGCGGCACGAGCGACGAGCGGGTCGCCCTGTTGAAGGACGAGTCGCATCCGCTGTTCAATCGAGTCGTGCAAATGGCGATTCCGCCCGGCTCGACGTTCAAGGTGGTTTCGGCCGTTGCGTTGCTCGAATCGGCCACGGTCGGCCCGCAGGAACCGTTCGATTGCCAGGGCTATCTGCATCGTCCCGACCGGCAGCGGTGCGAGATATTCGTCCGTCGTGGCGTCGGCCACGGCGAGGTGACGCTGGCCGACGCGCTGGCCGTAAGCTGCAACGTTTACTTTTTCCATTTCACCGGCGAGATGGGACCGCGACCGCTGGTGGATTGGGCCGGGCGGTTCGGCTTCGGCCGTCCGACGGGCGTGGACCTGCCCGGCGAGGCGGCCGGCACGCTCCCCTCGCCGGAGAACATTCGCCAACTGGAGGGCCACGCCTGGCGAACCGCCGACACCGTGGCGCTGGCCGTCGGCCAGGGATCGCTGACCGCCACGCCGCTGCAAATGTTGCGGATGATGGCGGCCGTGGCCAACGGCGGCCGGCTGGTAACGCCGCACGTGGTGATGAGGGGAGAGGGGAGAGGGGAGAGGGGAGAGAATTCCGCCACGATCCCTTTTAGTTCTTCGCGTACGCTTTCGGCGATACGCAAGGGCCTGCTCCGCGTGGTGGACGATCCGCGCGGAACCGCTCACGGCACGGTCTACATCGAGTCGATCCCGGTTGCCGGCAAGACGGGCACGGCGGAGACGGGGGGCGATCGGGCCAGCCATGCCTGGTTTGCCGGTTACGTGCCCGCCGACAAGCCGAAGTATGCCTTCGTTGTTGCTTTGGAGCACGCCGGAAGCGCCGCCGCGGCCGCCGGCCCGGTGGCCAAACGGCTGGTGCTGCGGATGGAGCAGTTGGGCCTGCTATAAAGCCGCGACCGTCGGTCGCGCGGGTGCGAAACCGCAAGCGGCCGCGCCGCGGTAATTGAGAAAAGGCATCCTGACGGAATTGCCGTGGTTTTGCCGGGGACCGCCGAAAAGTCGTGTTGCAAGTGTCTGCCGTGAAATAAGTTGCGTCGAGCGTTTTGGGGCATTGGCCGTTGTCTGCCGCGGCCGGAATCGGTATACTATTGCCTTCGCAATGGAGCTATGCCCGGCATCGCCGCAACTCCCTTCTACAGCGGGGGTTAGGGCGGCGGGACACGATACGATTTTCCGAAAGGACGCACGGTGTCAACCGACTCTAATCTTCCCCCCGAACCGCCGCCGCCCGAGCAAAAACCGCCCGCCGAACCTTCGGACGATAACGGCGGCGAAATAATGTCCGGCGGGCGGTTTCTGGACCTGCCGATCGAAGAAGAGCTTAAAGAGAGCTACCTGGTCTACGCGATGAGCGTGATCGTCAGCCGCGCGCTGCCCGACGTACGCGACGGATTGAAGCCGTCGCAGCGGCGGATTCTGGTCGCCATGAACGACCTGAACCTGACGCCCGGCTCGGGGCGGGTCAAGTGCGCGAAAATCTCCGGCGACACGAGCGGCAACTACCATCCGCACGGCGAGAGCGTGATCTATCCCACCCTGGTCCGCATGGCCCAGGAGTGGAACATGCGGCACGTGTTGGTCGATAAACAGGGGAACTTCGGCTCGATCGCCGGTCTGCCGGCCGCGGCCATGCGATACACCGAGGCCCGCATGTCGCCGATCGCCGCGTTGATGCTGGAAGACATCAAGCTGGATACGGTCGATTTCGTGCCCACCTACGACGAGCGTCGTACCGAACCGTCCGTGCTGCCGTCGAAGTTTCCCAACCTGCTGGTCAATGGGGCCAACGGCATAGCGGTAGGCATGGCCACCTCGATCCCGCCACACAACCTCGGCGAAATCTGCGATGCCCTGGTCCGCGTGATCGACGACCCGGACGTGTCGATTGACGAGTTGTTGGAGATCGTTCCCGGCCCCGACTTTCCCACCGGCGGGGTGGTCTGCGGGCGGGCGGGTATCCGCCGTGGATATCACACCGGCCGGAGCACGATCGTCGTCCGCGCCCGAGCGCGGATCGAAGAACGCAAAAAGCGGTTCCGAATAGTCATTACGGAAATCCCTTTCCAACAGGCCCGCGACCGAATCGAGGAGCGAATCGCCGCCCTGGTGAACGAGGGAAGAATCCCCGGCATATCCGGCATCCGCAACGAGAGCGACCTGAAAGAGCCGGTCCGGCTGGTCTGCGAACTGAAGCGCGACGCCGACCCGGAAATCGTTTTGAATCAGCTCTACAAGTTCTCGCCCCTGCAAGACAGCTTTTCGCTGATTTTCCTGGCGCTGGTCGACGGCAAGCCGCGGGTGCTTTCGTTCAAGGAGTTGTTGCAGGAGTTCGTCCGCCACCGCGAGACGGTGATTCGCCGCCGGACGCAGTTCCTGCTGGCCCGCTGCCGGCAGCGGAAGCACACGGTCGAAGGGCTTCTGCTGGCCCACGCCAACATCGACGAAGTGATTCGTGTGATCCGCGGTTCATCGACCCAGGCCGAGGCCAAGGAGCGGTTGATGAAGATCGAGACCCCCGCCGCCATGCTCCGCCGGGCGCTGGGCGAAGAGGGGTTCAACATCTTCGCTGAAGAACGCGGGCTGCGCGAAGTCTACACGCTCACGCCGGTCCAGTCCGACGCCATTCTGAGAATGACGCTCGGCCAGTTGGTCAACCTGGAGCAGGAAAAACTGGCCAACGAACATCACAAGCTGCTCGACGAAATCGAGGAATACGGCCGCATCCTTTCCGACCGGCAAAACATACTCGACATGATCCGCGCCGATTGCCGCGAACTGAAGCGGAAGTTCGGCGAACCTCGCCGCACTGAATTGAGCGGCGAAGAGCTTGGCGAGGTAGACCTGGAAGACCTGATAACCGAGGAGACGATGGTCGTCTCGATCAGCAGCAACGGCTACATCAAGCGCACGCCGATCTCCGTCTATCGGTCGCAACGCCGCGGCGGCAAGGGGCTGAAGGGGGCGAAGGCCGAGGAGGAAGACCCGATCCAGCACCTCTTCGTCGCCAGCACACACGCTTATTTGCTCTTCTTTACCAACAGAGGGAAGGTGTATTGGCAGAAGGTGTACAGTTTGCCGCAATTGGCCCGCGACGCCCGCGGCCGGGCCGTGGTGAACCTGCTCAGGCTCGCCGAGGGAGAGCAGATCACCGACTGCCGCGCGGTGCGAGATTTCGACCAACCCGACCACTTCCTGGTGATGGCCACCGAGCGCGGGCTGGTGAAGAAAACTCCCCTGGCCGCCTACAGCCGACCGTTGAAAAGCGGCATCATCGCCATCAAACTCCGCGAGGGAGACTCGCTGGTCGACGTAATCGTGACCGGGCCGGGAGACGAAATCGTGCTGGCCACCGAACGCGGCATGGCCATCCGCTTCAAGCAGTCCGACGCGCGCCCGATGGGCCGAAACAGCAGCGGCGTGAAGGGGATCAGGCTGGGCGGCGGCGACAAGGTGGTGGGCATGGTAGTGACCGATCCCGACGCCACGCTGCTGACAGTCTGCGCCAACGGCTACGGTAAGCGGACCCCCTTCGGACCGAATCTGGAGGAGGAATCCGACGAGTCGTTGCCCGAGCACGATGAGAACCTGGAAACCGAGACCACTGGCGAGACGCCAGTGCCACCCACCGAGGAAACCGTAGAGGACGACGACCTCTCCTCGGGCCACAGCTACCGCACGCAGCGCCGTGGCGGCAAGGGCCTGCGCGACATCAAAACCAGCAAGCGGAACGGCCCGGTGGTGGGAATTGTGCATGTCTCGGACGAGGACGAACTGCTGATGATAACCGCCCGCGGCAAGCTTCAGCGGATCGCCGCCAGCGACGTGAGCATCATCGGCCGCAACACCCAAGGTGTGCGGATCATGTCGCTGGACGACGACACGCTGGTGGCGGTCAAGCGCGTACCGAAGGAGGAGAACGGGAAGGCGGAGAACGGAAAGACGGAAGAAGCGTAATCCTTATACGTTTAGCCGCCGCGTCCACGCGGCGAAGAGCTAGCTTTTTTGTTAGAGGGTATCCATCGGGGAGGGTAGAATGTTCGACGATGGCTTTATTTAGGGTCGTTTACGACCCTTGTTCGCCGTAGGCGGTATTAGGCCCGGGCGTTTACGCCGGGTTGGCGTGGCACGGAATCCCGTTTGTTGTCCTGGAGGTTTTGTCAGGCCCGTTCACGGGCCTCCTGTTTGCCTTGATGTCACAAATTGTGATATCAAAAACCCGGCACGGCGGCCGAGGATCAATAGCTACCGGAGATGGTGCCTGCTGTTTTGGGCACATTCCGGGGGCTGTTAGCCCCCGGCTATTGCGACATTATCCCGAGAGCCATGAGAGCCGATAAATTATGAAAATAACCGTCGTCGGAACCGGATACGTGGGGCTGGTCACCGGCACTTGTCTGGCCGAGACCGGCAACGACGTAACCTGCGTCGATTGTGACCGGAAGAAAATCGACGTTCTCAACCGCGGCCATATCCCCATCTACGAGCCGGGATTGGCCGAACTGGTCAAACGCAACGTGGACGGCGGGCGGCTGCGGTTCACGGTCGATCTGCCCGCGGCGGCGAAAAACGCCAAGTTGCTGTTCCTCGCCGTGGGTACCCCGCCGGCCGAGGACGGCTCGGCCGACCTCTCGGCGTTGTGGGCGGTGGCCGATCAGGCCGCGCCACACCTCGATCCCGACTGCATCGTGGTCTGCAAGAGCACCGTGCCGGTGGGCACCAACGCCAAGCTGTCCGCTCGGCTAAGGCAGCTCACCGGCCGCGAGGTGGACGTGGCCAGCAACCCCGAGTTTCTCAAGGAAGGGATGGCCATCGACGACTTCATGAAGCCCGACCGGGTGGTCGTCGGCGCCCGGCGCGGGGAAGTGATCGACGTGCTGACGGACCTCTATCAGCCGTACCTGCGGACCGACAAACCGCTGTTGGCCATGTCGCCCGAGAGCGCCGAGATGACCAAGTACGTGGCCAACGCCATGCTTTCGACGAAGATCAGCTTCATCAACGAGATGGCGAACCTCTGTGAGTGTGCCGGGGCCGACGTCAACGAGGTCCGCCGCGGCATCGGCCACGACAGCCGCATCGGCTTCGCCTTTCTTTTCCCCGGCGTGGGCTACGGAGGTAGCTGTTTCCCCAAGGACGTCGGTGCCTTGGCCGCGTTGGCGCGGGCCAACGGCGTCGAGCCGCGCGTGCTCGAGGCCGTCCATGCCGTCAACGAGCGGCAAAAGACCGTGCTCGCCGAAAAGATCGAACGGCACTTCGAGGGGCAACTCTCCGGCAGGACCGTCGCCATCTGGGGGCTGGCGTTCAAGCCCGGCACCGACGACGTCCGCGAGGCCCCGTCGCTGGTGCTCATCCACCGGCTGTTGGAACTGAAGGCCACCGTGCGGGTCCACGACCCCGAGGCGCTGGGCAACGTCCGCGCCATCTTCGGCGATCGGCTGGTCTACTGCCCGAAACGCGACGACACGCTGTTGGGGGCCGATGCCCTGGCCATCTGCACCGAGTGGAAGCAGTACGTCCACCCGGACTTTGACGAGATGCGCCGCCTGATGCGTTGCCCGGTCGTCTTCGACGGACGCAACATCTACAATCCCCAGCGCATGTTGGAGGCCGGATTCACCTACTACAGCATCGGCCGTCCGCCGGTATTCAAGTAGGGTGGGTCAAGCGCAGCGCGGACCCACCAACAACGGAGAAATCATGGTGGGGCTGCGCTGCGCTTGACCCACCCTACTTTTCTCCCACGGCATCGGCCGTTCGACGGCAGGGTGCCCGGCGACAAAAATCCGGCGTAGGCGGAACTTTCGATCAGGTCTTGCGCCGCTTCGATGTCGGGCGAAAACCAGCGGTCGCGGTCGTAAAACGCAACTTTGCCCCGCAACAACGCCTTGGCCTCCTCCAGCCGGGAAGAGGTTTTCAGCGGGGTACGGAAATCCAATCCTTGCGCGGCGGCCAGCAACTCGACGGCCACAATGCCGGCCGTGTTCGAGGCCATCTCGCCCAATCGCCGCGCGGCGAAGGCGGACATCGAAACGTGGTCCTCTTGGTTCGCCGAGGTGGGCATGCTGTCCACCGACGCCGGATGGGCAAGCGTCTTGTTCTCGCTGGCCAACGCCGCCGCGGTCACCTGCGCGATCATGAAGCCGGAGTTCAGCCCCCCGTTATCGACCAGAAACGGCGGCAGCTTCGACAGGTTCGCGTCGATCAGCAGCGCGATCCGCCGCTCCGAAAGGGCCCCGATCTCGGCGATGGCCAGGGCCAGATTGTCGGCGGCCATCGCCACCGGCTCGGCGTGAAAGTTGCCGCCCGAGAGGATTTCGTTGTCCTCGGCGAAGACCACCGGGTTGTCCGAAACGGCGTTCGCCTCGACGGCCAGCACCTGGGCGGTCTGGCGGATTTGCGTCAGACACGCGCCCATCACCTGCGGCTGGCAGCGCAAGGAATAAGGGTCTTGCACCTTTTCGCAGTGGGTGTGCGACTGGCCGATTTCGCTTTGATCGTCTAGCAAATGGCGATATGCGGCGGCCGCGTCGATCTGTCCGATCTGGCCGCGGACGGCGTGCAGCCGGGCGTCGAAAGGCTCGCGGCTTCCCAGCGCGGCTTCGACCGACGTGGCCCCGGCAACCACCGCCGCGGCGAACAAGTCCTCTGTGCGGAACAGTCCTTCGAGCGCCATCGCGGTCGAAGCCTGCGTACCGTTCAGCAGCGCGAGTCCTTCCTTCGGGGCGAGCGCGATCGGTTCGAGCCCGGCGATCTTTAGTCCTTCTCCTCCTGAAATGCGCCGGCCTTGGTGCAGGGCTTCGCCTTCGCCCAACAGCACCAGCGACGCATGGGCCAGCGGGGCCAGGTCGCCGGAGGCCCCGCAAGAGCCTTTTTGTGGGATGCACGGATAGACTTCCGCTTTGAGCAGCCGCACCAGGGCGTCGATCACCGTGCGTCGGACGCCCGAGCGTCCCAGCGCCAGGCTGTTGACCTTCAGCGTCATCAACAGCCGCGTCTGCGCCTCGCTCATTGTCGGCCCGACCCCGGCGGCGTGCGATAGCACGATGCTCCGCTGCAAAAGCTCCAATTCTTCCGGCGAGATGCGTTTTTGGGCCAGCAGGCCGAAGCCGGTGTTCACACCGTAGACGGTTCGCCCCTCGGCGATAACGCGGGCCACGGTTTCCGCCGCCGCGTCGATAGCGGCGTGACATTTCGGCGCGAGTTCAATTTCCACCGGCTCGCGCCAAATGCGGCGCAGCTCGGCAAGGGCAAGTTTTCCGGGTGTTAAAGTCAGTTTCATTTCAATATCCATCACCGTGTTTTGTTTAGCAGCCGCCGGCACGGCGGCTTGTGGTTCAGGGCCGCCGTGCCGGCGGCCGCTAAACGGATGTTTCAACGATTTCTCTAAAGCATCGGCAAATCCAGCCCGTTTTCCCGCGCACAGTCGATTGCCTCCTCGTAGCCGGCGTCGGCGTGACGCATCACGCCGCTGCCGGGATCGTTCCACAATACGCGGGCCAACCGACGGGCGGCCGCCTCGCTGCCGTCGGCCACGATGACCAATCCGGCGTGCTGGCTGAAGCCAACGCCGACCCCGCCGCCATGATGGAAGCTGACCCAAGTGGCCCCGCCGGCGGTGCTCAACATGGCGTTCAACAGCGGCCAGTCGGAGACCGCGTCCGAGCCGTCGCGCATCCCTTCCGTCTCGCGGTTCGGGCTGGCCACCGAGCCGGAATCGAGGTGGTCGCGGCCGATAACGATCGGCGCCTGCACCTCGCCGCTGGCCACCATTTCGTTAAACGCCAGTCCGAGCCGGGCACGGTCCTTCAACCCGATCCAGCAAATCCGCGACGGAAGACCTTGGAACTTGATCCGCCCTCGGGCCATGTCCAGCCAGCGATGCAGGTGCCGATCGTCCGGCATCAGTTCCTTGACTTTCGCGTCGGTGCGGTAGATGTCTTCCGGCTCGCCCGAGAGCGCGACCCAGCGGAACGGCCCCACGCCCCGGCAAAACAGCGGTCGGATGAAGGCCGGTACGAAACCGGGGAACGCGAAGGCATCCTCGACGCCCTCGTCCTTGGCCACCTGCCGGATGTTGTTGCCGTAGTCGAAGGTGATCGCGCCCCGCGCTTGCAGTTCGAGCATGGCGCGGACGTGGACGGCGATCGACTGCCGGGCGGCACGGACAACCGACTCGGGATCAGACTGCCTGGCCTCGGCGGCCTGCTCCAACGTCCAGCCGGCCGGCAGGTATCCGTTCAACGGATCGTGGGCGCTGGTCTGATCGGTCAACAGATCGGGAACGACGCCACGGCGAACAATTTCAGGAAGCACCTCGGCGCAGTTGCCCAGCAGTCCGACCGAAACGGCGTGGCCTTGGGCACACGCACTGCCGACAATCTCGAGCGCTTCGTCGAGCGAGTCGGCCTTGCGGTCGAGGTATCCGGCTTGCAGTCGGCGTTCGATCCTGGCCGGGTCGCATTCGACGGCGAGCATCGCGGCGCCGGCCATGGTGGCGGCCAGCGGCTGCGCGCCGCCCATGCCGCCCAGCCCTCCGGTGAGAATCCATCGTCCGGCCAGTTCTCCGCCGAAGTGTTTTCTGCCCGCCTCGACGAACGTTTCGTACGTCCCCTGGATGATCCCCTGCGTGCCGATGTAAATCCACGAGCCGGCGGTCATCTGACCGTACATCATCAGCCCGCGTCGGTCGAGTTCGTGGAAATGTTCCCAGGTGGCCCAATGCGGGACGAGGTTCGAGTTGGCGATCAACACTCGGGGTGCGTCGGGGTGGGTTTTGAACACGCCGACCGGTTTGCCCGACTGGACCAGCAGCGTCTCGTCGTCTTCCAATCGTTTGAGGGTTTCGACGATTTTGTCGAAGCACTTCCAGTCGCGTGCCGCCCGGCCCGTGCCGCCGTAGACCACCAGTTCCGCGGGTTGCTCGGCCACCTCCGGGTCGAGGTTGTTCATCAGCATCCGCATAGCGGCCTCGGTGAGCCAGCTTTTGGCGGTGCGTTCCGTGCCGCGCGGGGCGCGAATTTTACGTGTTGGGTCGTTGCGGTTGGATGGAGACATGGGAAAACCTCGGATTCGATTTTGGACGGCATTATAGCCGATCGGCACGACGTTGGCAGGCCGCGCGGAAAAATGGTATAATAAAGGTATGACGAACTTCGGAAAAGGCCCGACGTTGATAGAGTCGAACCCGTGGCTTCGGGACGAGGCGGAACGGATCGAACGGATTCTCGACGTAACGGAGCGAGATAGTGTCATCGAGGGGCTTCCGCCATTCTCCGAGGAGACACGCCAGCAGCTCCGCAACGAACTCATTTCCGGTTCTCGGCCCGTACAAGCGCTTGCCGAATGATCTCTATCATTGGTACGTAGTTTCGCTTGAACGCAGCTTTCGCGGCCTCGATGTATTGTCGCTGCCCGTCTTCGCTTTCATCGTAGACCAGAAGAGGGCGTCCAGTCTGGGCGGCAATGAGGTTGGTAGCGAGCTTAATCGTACGGGCGTTTCCCTCACGAAAAGGATGGATGACGAGAAACTCGCTTTGGATTTCGCCGACGGCGGCGCAAAAGGCGCGATCCTCGCCAAGGTTGATGGCGGGGAATTTGCGGAGTACGTTTTGTTCGTACTTCTGCATGTTCGCGTCCAAAAAATCCGGGGCCGGCCAGGTAATGTCCGGCTTGCTGATCCACACGGTGCGCCATCGCCCTGCCCACTCGTATAGACTGCCGAAGATGCGGGCGTGAATGTGACGTATCAGGTCGCAAGTAAGTGGCGTGTCAGTTCGCACTTCGAGGAGTAAATCTCGATAGGCAAGCGCAAGCGATTTTTCTTCCGCCATTTGGAGCGCGACGAGGTCCGTGATCCCCGGTTTGTTTCGCAGCACGGTTTCCGCTGCATCGACATACTGCACTTCGACGTTGCCAGATACATTGTACCGGTTGTGCGGTCTCTTGGATTCCTCGGTCATGTCGTTACTATATGGCCCCGCAGTCATTCAAGCCAGTAGGGACTACCCCGCGTTAATGATTTGCAACACACCGATGACAGGTGGAACAACAAACCAAGCGACGAGAGAAACATAGTATACCGGAACAAACCAGCGATGAGAACAACGTAGAGAATCAGGCAGCAGGAACATGGATAGCATCCAGGTCATGCCGAACCAACCGTCGGAAAATGTGTATTTCCGCATAAAGTCGAGATACCACGCGTGGACCATCTTAGCGGCAACCGGCAGTCCAATCAGTAAAAATGCAAACGCGGAAAATATGATTTCGGTAGGTGAAATATGAAATTCGGGCGACATCGGAGATATCTGCCGAAAGAAGAGTTTTGGGTTTCCGATAAACAAGGCAAGATATATCCAGGGATAGGCGGCTATGCTGAAGTAGGTTATGCTCGGCAAACGCAAGGTCGGTGGTTGTAGTTCAGCCATTTGGGAATCGGGCGATTGATCTTGCTCAGTAGCCGGTTCCGAGACGCGAAAATCCGGATTGCTGTCGCCCGCGGAGCCGGTTCCGCATTTCCAGCAGGAATCGAACTGATCGTCGTGATGTTCTCCGCAGTTCGGGCATCGCCACATGGAGATCACTTCTCCCGACATCGCATGTACATTTGCCGCAATTAAGTTGTTTGAAAAACCAATTACCGTGATTTGACTCTACATATGGCACAAAGGACTGTCAACAAGTAGGGGAACGCCCCGAGATTCCGTTTTTCGTCCCGGAGGGACGGTTGAACCCGAGATTCGGCAATTCAACCGTCCCGACGGGACTTTCTTGCCGCGCCATGCATGCCCACGACCACAGCAGTACACTGCTGGGCTATTATCAAACGTCCCTTCGGGACTGGGGCGGTGAAACGACGGCAATTGCTCGTCCCGGCGGCCGCGTCAAGTCGTCTGGAGGAGCGACTTCACATCGGCCACGAACCGCCGGGCCTGGTCGAGCGTTTCAGACACGTCCTCGTGCCGCAGTTCGACCAGGTCGTCGTAATCGGCGTCGAGGCGAGCATCGAACGTGCGCTGCAAGATGCCGCCCAATTCCTTGGGCAACCGGCCTGTTTTCATGTATGCGGCGTGAAAATATGAGATCACGCCGCTATGTTTATGGAAGGTTTTGTTGTCGCGCATCGCCAATGCCGAGGCCGCGTAGAAAACTGCGTAGTAACAGCGATTGGCGGCGCTGCGCAGGGAGTCGTCGTCAAGCATGTTCGACGAATCGACCAACATCTGCTCGGCGTTGGCCATACGCACTTCCACGATGTGTCGCCGCTGCGCTTCGGGGAGGCTCATACAACGATTCCCTCGGAAATCACGTGGTCGACATAAGGCGAATACATCGACGATGTTGAATGGATTTGTTCCTCGTGCCGAAAGTGCAGATCGAACAACACGTCACGGTCCATCTGGATGTCCAATTGCCGATCCAGAACCGTATCCCTCTGCCGTCGGCTCAGGGGGCGCTTGGTCACGCAAAACACGTCGTAATCCGATTCGGCGTCGGCCCCGCCCTCGACGCGCGAACCGTAATGATACAGCCGGACAAAATCATCGCCCAAGACTTTTTGCAGCATCTCGCGCAGCTCAACGACGCAAGGAGCCGGCGTTCGGCTGGATATTTTTGGATCAATCGCCTTCATTGCAATACCCGGCAACGGGGAGAACGAGTGTGCCTCGCCACCTGAATATAGGGTACATCGGCGAGGGGAGTGCGTCAAGCGGCTTTATGTTTCCCCGTGAAACACCCGCTGCCGCAGCCGGGGGACGCCGAACTCACAGACCAACTCGGACGGATGACCGACGTCCCAGACGAGGAAATCGGCCTGCTTGCCGACCGTCAGCGTTCCGATGCGATCGGCCATGCCCAAGGCTTGGGCCGCCGCGCGGGTCGCACCCGTGAGCGCTTCTTCCGGCGTCAGACCGAACAGCGTGCAGGCCATGTTGAGCATCAATCGCAGCGAGGCCAGCGGCGAAGTGCCGGGGTTCAGGTCGGTAGAGACGGCCATCGGCACGCCGGCCGCACGCAACTCGGCCACCGGCGGCTTTTGCGTCTCGCCGAGAAAGTAAAACGCGCCGGGCAACAACACGGCCGTCGTGCCGGAGTCGGCCAGCGCCTGAACGTCCGCCGGGTCCAGATGTTCCAGGTGATCGGCCGACAGCGCGGCGAATCGAGCGGCCAGTCGTGCCCCGCCCAGGTTGGAAAGCTGCTCGACGTGTCCCTTGACCGGCAGGCCGTGCCGTCGCGCGGCCTCGAAAACCCGCTCGCACTGGGCAGTCGAGAAGGCGATCCGCTCGCAGAACACGTCCACCGCGTCGGCCAACCCTTCGGCGACAGCGGCCGGAATGATCTCGTCGCAGACCAGCGCGATGTAATCGTCCGCCCGACCCTGAAACTCCGGCGGCAGGGCGTGCGCGGCCAATAGCGTCGTTGTGATGTTTATCGGCATATACTCGGCCATCCGTCGGGCAACCCGCAGCATCTTCAACTCGTCGGCCGTCGTCAGTCCGTAGCCCGACTTGATCTCGACCGTCGTGACGCCTTCATCGGCCAACGCCGTCAGCCGCGGCAGCGAGGCCTCGAGCAATTGCGACTCGCTCAACGCGCGTGTGGCGCGGACGGTCGAAAGGATTCCGCCGCCCTGTCGGGCAATCTCTTCGTAGGATACGCCCGAGCGGCGCAGCTCGATCTCGCGCGATCGGTTGCCGCCATAGACCAGATGCGTGTGACAATCGACCAGGCCCGGCGTAATCCAGGCGCCGCGTGCGTCGATCACTTCCGCGGCGCCGAGGTCTTCGGGCAACTCGCCCATCGGCACGATTGCCGCGATCTTTCCGTCGCGCACACCGATTGCGCTTTCGGCGAGTGCGCCGTAGGGCACGGCCACGGCGGGGTCGATGGTCGCCGGCCGGGCGTTGATCCAAACTTGTCGGCAGGATGAAATCGCGGTGTTCACCATAAAACGCATTGTAACACGGCCACTAGCGGTCCCGAAGGGTGCGTACGACGCCCCGCCGCCGACGAAATCGCGTTTCTCGCACCCTACAAATTAGCGAAACGCTCCATCCCCGGTCGGAGTTGATTTCTCCCATCGACTCTGCTATGATAGCGGGTAGAACGAGTCGCCGGACAGGGGGTGTCGTAGCGACGCATCATAGGAGAAAACCGAGCCAAGGAGAAAATCGACATCCTGTCAGACATTCTTTTTCCAGACTTCAGATTCACCCTTATCTTACGTGGAGGATGAAGATCATGGATACGACAAAAGAAATCGGGACGGAGCAGGATGGCAAGCGTGTGGTGGCGATGGACATCGCCTTGAAAGTCGGGTTGCTCGAAAAGTGCGAGGAGCATGGCTGCGTCTACGACGCCATGAACGACTTCGCGCTGGAAGACGCTTTTCGGTTCGCCGATACTCTGATGGCCCAGAGCGATTCCTCGGTCGACGTGTTCGCGGGCAACCGCCGGCGGTTGCACCACGTGATCGAGAACATCCGCTCGGGGATGCCCAACTGCTGCTCTGATTGCTATTACGCGCGGCAGAAGGAGTGAGGCGGCCGTGTAGTCAAGCGAAGCGCGGCCCCACCACCGGGCAGCCCCGTGACGGCGGAGCCGCAAGAGGCCCCGCTACACCCGAACATTTAAGCGTGACAAAGCAATAGCCTATTGCATCACCAACCGATGTGTCTGCTCGGGCCAGGGAAGGCCGAGTTTCTGGAGACTTTCCAGGTGCAGGTCGAGGGCCTCGCAGGCATTGGCAAATGCCACCGCAAGCGTGTCGCCGCTGGTGATGATGTCGGGAATGTCCGGGAAATCCACCACGTAGGCCGGCTCTTGCGCCTGATAGGCTATCGTGAATACGTAGCCTCGATATTCGTGGATTGTGGTCATCGTTCTAAAGCCTCCAACAGTTTTCGGATGTCGGCCGGGTGGCATGTGTTGCGCGAACCATGCGGGCGAACGATCGTCAGAATTCGACCGTCTGCCCGGTGAAAAGCCCCCTTCGATTGAACAACACAAAACCTTCGTGGTGAAGCAAGGAAACCACCTCGGTGAACCGGACGCCGGTCGGCGAGTTGCGCATTTTCTGCAGCAGTTTATCGCGACGATTCACGAGACGATATTCCTCATTTGGACACGCAACAACCTGACAATGTATTGTGTCACATAGGCATTAGATTTGCAAGTGTGACTTGCCTTGGCTACGCCTGTATCCGTTCCGCCAACTTCGCGTCGACCAATTCGCTTGTCTCTTGCGAGACTTTGCGGGCCTCGGCCAGGAGATCGGCACACTGTTGCTGCATCTGCTCGACGTACTGCCGGTCGGTGATATCGGGCAGGTTCGTAAGCACGTTCCAGATGCCGCCCCGCACGCCGGCGAAGGCGACCTCGCAGCCCACCGCCGCGTCGGTCATCGAGGCGGCCAAACCGTGCTCGGCCATCGTGCGGGCCAACTTCATCGCCTCGAAACTATTCGCCGCGGTCTGATACGGAACGTCTACCGCAATCCGTAGCCCCTCCTGCATCTTCCCGGTCCGATGTTGCTGTTGCTCGGGCGTGTCGGACGGCAGCCGCATCGCTTGCAGATAGGCGTTGAAGGCGTCGGTGTCGTCGTCCACGGCGGCCAGCAGCTTTTCCTTGACCTCCTGCGCCTTCTCGGCAACAGTCCGCAGGAGTTTCGACTTCTCCGAGTCGTTCGTCTTGTGATGGGTGATGTTGGCCACCATCGACGCCAGCGCCGCGGCGAGCGAACCGGCCAACGCGGCGATCGAGCCGCCGCCGGGGGCGGGCGTGTCACGCGATACCTCGTCGACGAAATCCATCACCCTCATGCCGACCAGACCCGATTTTTTTCTCTCCGGCAGACCAATCACTTTCTTCTCGATCTCGAACGGCTGCACGTCGTCCAAGCCCATCGAGAATACGGCCGTATCGAGGATGTCGGCGATAGGGATGCCGCACGAGCCGCCCTGTCGGCTGAGATAGAACTTGCCCGCCTCGAGCAAAGCACGGTAGGGGATCACGCCCACCACTTCGCTGCCGGTGACGGTCAGTCCGCGTTCGGCCGCCAGCCGCCGGGCCTCTTCCAGGACCAAATGCGGCGGGGTGACGTGGTAGTTCGTCAGGTTCACCGAGATTTGCGCCCGTTTATATTGATCGACGTACCAGCCGATCCCCTTGCAGAACGGGAACTTGCCGGCGCGGCGGACCTTCTGGCCGACGACCTTGGCGGGGTCGGAGAAATCCATGCCGGCCTCGACCGCCAACTCGCGCAGCTCGTAGTCGTGCGTCCGGCGGCAGTGGCTCTCGACCTCCTCGAAGGTCTTTCCGACGAAGTCGCAATTGCCGCAGGGGAAATGGCCTTCCCGGTAGAAGATGATTTCGCCTCGATTGTAAAACGGCGAAGCGGTACTGGTGCGGGCGACCCGCCCTTTCCGACGCAGCTCGAAGGCGATGTCCGTGGCGGCGGCCTTCTCGCGGGTGTTGAGCGTGACGTTGTAGGCGATGAGGAACTCGCGGGCGCTGACGGCGGTCGCGCCGGTTTTGGGATTGAACCGCGCCGGGCCGCAATCGGGCTTCCAACGCGGATCGGCGAGCTTCTTCGGCAGCCCCTCATATTCCCCCTCGCGGACGGTGGCCAGGTTCGTCCGCTCGGGCGAAGTGGCGGCTGCTTCGTAGAAGTAGACGGGAATTTCCAGTTCCTCGCCGACCCGCCGGCCGACCCGCCGGGCGATTTCGGCGCAGTCCTCGATCGTCACGCCCTCGACCGGCACGAACGGGCAGACGTCGGTCGCGCCCATCCGCGGATGCGCGCCGTGGTGGCGGCTCATGTCGATTACCTGCGCCGCCTTGGCAATCGCCTGGAAGGCCGCCTCGGCGACCGCCTCGGGCGAGCCGACGAAGGTGACCACAGTCCGGTTGGTGTCTTGGCCGGGGTCTACGTCCAACAGCTCGACGCCCTGAACCGATTGGACCACGTCGGTGATTTGTTTGATTATGGCGGGGTCTTGTCCTTCCGAAAAATTGGGTACGCACTCGACGATTTTCCTCGACATCGCAACGTCCTTCGGGTCAGGGAGCCAACATTTACAGAGTAGTGCTGAGTCTCCCCGGGCAGGTCGCGAAAGTCAAGTGCCGCATATCGTGAAGCGGCCATCTCAAACCCCGTTTTGTGGCAAGGAAAGTAGGGTGGGTCAAGCGAAGCGCAGCCCCACCACGATTTTTTCCGCTGTTGGTGGGGCTGCGCTTCGCTTGACC
>JAUWPQ010000038.1 GCA_030611515.1 Planctomycetota bacterium
GTTGCGCACGGTGGACAAAGTCCGGTTGGTCAAGCGCTTGGGGCGGATCGGCCCTTCGGTTCAGAACACGGTTTTGGAAATGCTGGCCGAAATGTTCGCTTAGCGGTCGGCCGCTTCGGGCCATTGATCGTCCTCGATCAGAACGCGGCGCCTCTGATGAGTGACGCGATAGGCGGCCGGATCGTCGCCCAGCCCGCGATACTTCGTCGTGGGAGCGTCCCCCCTCCAATCAACCTCGTACCGGCCGACGACCAGTTCCGTGTCGGGACCGGGCCGGTTGATCGTCACGCAGGGGACGACCAGAAAGAGGGCGGGCCGGCGGGGGCGATGTTCCTCGACGTCGGCCGCCGCGCGGCGGGCCTGGAGCCGGGTATTGACCGCCGCCGCCAATAACGCGCGTCGCTCGATAGGCACGCGGCCCACGTCGAGAAGTGTACCCAAGCGATCAAGCCCGTCGAGCGCGAACAAGCCCTCCAGTTCCCGCACCGCCGGCAGTTGCGATCCTTTCATCAGCGCGGTCAACGCGCCGCAGCAGGCCGACCGGCAGCCGTAACGGTCGAGCCAGCCATACTCGAGTCCCTCGTCCGCATCGCGGACCGCCACGTGCGAATTGATTTTGACCAGCATCAGATTGAAACCGCGGGCCGAGATATTGGGGACGGCATAGTGTTCCTCGGCCACCCGGACGGTGCCCCATTCGTAACGGGCACCGAGATTGACGGTGTGGAACACGGCCCGATCGGCGGGCTTCAACTCAGGCAACAGCCGGCCGGCAAACCAGCGGCGAAACGCCTCGGCACACTCCCGCTCCGATTCGTCCGAACAGGTGACGTGACACGCGCCGACCGCCGCCGGGGCCAACTCCTCGACGTACTCGCGCAGCGTGGCGCTGGTGCTTTCCAGCTTGCACTCCACGCCGATCAGAGCGTGCAACTTGGTTGTCACGGGGCAAAGGCGAAGGGATCGTCGGGCTGGTCCTTCTCTTCCTCGGCGGGTTTCTTTTCGGCCGGCTTTTCGGGCTTTTCCTCGGCCGGCTCGTCGGCGAACGGGTCGTCCGGGGCGGGTTCCTCTTCGTCGGCCGGCTTGTCGCCCTTTTTACCTTCCTCGTCAGCCTCCTCCTTCGGTCCGTCGGCGAACGGATCGTCCTCCTCGTCCGAAGGTTTATCGGCCGGTTTCTTATCGGGTTGGGCCGCCGGTTTCTTCTCCGGTACGGCGAATGGGTTCTCCTCTTCCGGCACGGCAAACGGATTATCTTCCTCGGCCGGCATAGTCGGCGCCGGTTTGATCGGCTCCTCGGGCGCGGCCAGAGCCTGCTCGCGCAACACCCGCGCCTCTTCGCGCCGGATGGCTTCATAGCGGGCCTTGCGGATTCTTTCGGCTTCCTCCATCGCGGCCATGCGGGCCTTGACCCGGTAGCGCTCCAGTTTGATCCGCGCCTCTCCTTGCACTCGCTCCAACGCCTTCCCCACGTTGTAGAACTGATTGAAGTCCTTGCTCTCCAGTTCCGCGCCATGGCGGAAATCCATCACCGCCTCGGGACCGCGGCCGAGTTTCAGGTAGACGAGACCGCGGAAATAGAAGGCCCGCGGGTCTTTCGAACCGCCTTTGATCGCGGCCGTCAACCGCTCGTGCGCGGCGATGTTGTCACCCGTGAAAAATGCATGAACGCCGCTTCCGTATTCCTGCCCCAAGACGGCGTTCCCGGCCGATGTCGTAGCGGCGCAAAGCGACACCAATCCTCCGGCCAGCAAAACAAAGACGATATTTCGAACCATGAGAATGCACTCCTGCCTGAACCGTGAGCTTCGTGATCGGCGACCGGAGCCGCCCCCTACAACTTGTACATCTATCCCCACGACAACACTCGATGATAGTTGCTGCGCGTACAAATATCAAGCATTCTCTCGATTCCGTCCGTTCCGTAGGCATATTGAGGGGTACGGCAACTTGACGCCTACCGGCTGCCGCAACTATACTAGATTAACAAAGAGGCGGGGTCTGCGCAAATGTTCGCGGGCCACGCCGGCGCCGTTTCCGAAGAAGAAAGAGCACCCGCGATGAATTGTCAGATGTACGTTCGGGTCTGGTCGGCTGCTTTAACGTTGGTTCTGGCCTACGCGGCCGTCCAAGCCCAAGAAATCCCCCCAACGAATGAGCCGGCGGCGGATCAGGCCGGCGAAGATAACTCCACCCCGGAGCCGCCGACCACCAAATCTCCTTATCGCAAACTTGCCCCGGGCGTGATGAAGTCGGTCGAACCAAGGCAAAAGCTGGCGGAATCGACCAGCCGGCACGACGTGATCGAACTGCTGGCAGTCGATCCGAAACTCGACTTCGCAAAGGACGTCCCCTTCCGCCACGACGTTTGGACGCTCGACTTCAAGTTCAAGCCGGTGCGGATGATCTGGATCGACATCCCGCAGCCGAGCGGATTCATGCAACGAAAACTCATCTGGTACATGGTCTACTCGGTAACCAACACCGGAAAGGTCATGCACCCGGTAAAAGAGCTTGAATTGCCCTACGATACCCACAAAGAGGAGTTGCTCTACGAGGTGCGTACCGAGGAACGCCCGATCCGCTTCACTCCCGAATTCCTGCTCGAAGGGCACCAATTCATGAAAGACGACACGGGCTTCACGAAGGTCTATCCCGACCGCGTGATACCCGTGGCGATGGGGCCGATCAGCCGACGCGAGGATCCCAAGCGGAAGTTTTACAACTCGGTCGAGATGTGTCGGGAAATCGCCGTGGGCGAGACCCTTTGGGGTATCGCCACCTGGGAGGACATCGACCCGCGGATCGTCCGCTTCTCGATCTACGCCTTCGGCCTGACGAACGCATACCGGTGGAAAGACACCCCCGGCGAGTACAAGCAGGGCGATAAGATCGGCACCGGCCGAAAACTCTACCGAAAAATCCTCAAACTCAACTTCTGGCGCCCCTCGGACCAGTTCTTCGAGCACGAGGAAGAAATCCGCTACGGGGTTCCCGGCGGGGTTGACTATCGGTGGGTTTACCGTTAAAAAGAGAGATTCGTGGGCTTTTGCCCCGATAACCCATTGATTACGTTGTAGGAGGCGACTCCAGTCGCCGATATAAGCCGTCGCCGGAGCGAACCGTTCGCCGGCGCGGCCCCCCCTTTTTCGGGATCGCTTGCGTCCCGGCTGAAATTCGTGGTGAAGACATGGCACATAAAAAAGGACAAGGCTCCAGCCGAAACGGACGCGACTCGAATGCCCAACGCCGCGGTGTAAAGCGGTTCGGCGGCCAACAGGTTAGGTCGGGCAACATCCTCGTCCGCCAGGTCGGCACGAAGTTCCATCCGGGCAAGGGCGTCGGACAAGGCAACGACTACACCCTCTTCGCCTTGATCGACGGCTACGTTCACTTCGACCGCGGCGGCCGGCGAATCCACGTCGTCGAATCGCTGCAGAACTGAGCGCCGGCGTCACACGCAATGCCCTGCTTCTAGTTGCAGTGCATCCTGCTCTTTCCGTTCGCTTTACGCCAACAAATGCGAAACGGGATATTGGATAACATCCGAATCGCGTGTGACGATTGTAAGACCTTCAACCTTGGTTTGCGCGGCAAGCATTCGGTCGAAGGGATCACGATGGTGTAGCGGAAGTTCCCGTACAGCCAATGCGTGCTTGATCGTAATGGAGAGCGGATAAAATCGGCAGTCGTCTATCACCTCGTCGAGATTGTCCGGAGCATCAAGTTTGCCAAGGGCCTTCTTGATCTCGATTTCCCAGGCCGTGGCCGCGCTGACGAAAACCGTGTTCTCCTGATTTTGAATTGCCGATAACGCTTCCCGTGAAATTTGCCCCGGATCATCAAGCCACCAAAGCAAAACATGGGTATCAAGCAAGAGATTCATTTTGCAGACAATCCGAAAGCCTCGCCGAGATCCGGCGGCAGTTCATCGAAATCCGGGGCGATACGCACTTGTCCGTGCCATTGACCGCCTTTCCTTGGCCCATCGGCTTGATGGTAAGGCACAATTCGAGCAACGGGTTTTCCTGCCCGGGCAATTACGATTTCTTCTCCCTTTTCGGCCAGCCCGATAAGTCGAGCGAGTTCAGACTGGGCTTCGTCAATTGTCGAGGTAACCATCTTATGCTCCTTGACAAACCATCTTTAGTATAGCTTCCGCATTTTTTTCGACAACGGCTTCGGCAACGATGTTTTAATTGGTCCGATTTCTATTGATGCCTGGATAATTTAGCCGGTACAAAACAGTATCCTATCGTCTTTATGGTATACCCCTCCCGGTCACTGGCGGGGGGGCGATTCTGCTGCAATGAGGTTAATTGCCCTGAAGAAGCTCGCTTTAGCGGTAATTGTATTGGGCTGGCCGTTGTTTGTTGGATCGACATGTCTTGATATTGCCCACCCAGCGCCCGGCGATAGATAGTTGACACACGCAATAATCCGAAACCAATTTTCACTGCGGTTTCGCCAAGCACTCGGGTGGAATCAAGTTGCGGATGGTTGAGACTAGTTGACGCACTTGTTCGGCCGCTTGACGACAGGCTTCGCGTCCCTCGGGGCTGTCGCCCGGCGATTGGCCCAACGCCTCCATTGCCATTTCCAGCGTCGTCAAGCTGTAGGTCAGCATGTTCACCAATTCAAGAATCTTCCTGCTCGAAGCGGCGGTCTGATTGGCCCACGACGCGCCAGGCGGAGGAGGAATCGCCTCGAAACGCTTCTTGAGCGATTCGGACTGCTTGAGATATTCGTCCGGCTTCGGAACCCCTTCGAGCAGCTTCGCCGTTTCATCGACGCCGTCCAGGAAGGCCGCCAGTTTCGTCGCGTAAGCGATCTCGTCGACCGTCGGTTTCGGTTTCTCGACAGTCGGCCGTGGCGCGGGCGTCGGCGGAGAAGTAGACGCGACCGGCGGTTCCGGGTCGATGTCGCTGTCCGACAAAACGTATGATATGATCGAGCCGATCACGAAGAGCAAGACGATGGCCGCCGCGCCGATGACGATCGCCCACACCATCGGCGACGCCGATCGCGCCGGGGCGCCGCGGTCCGTCGTTCCGGCCTTTTTGCCCTGGTACGAACCGCAGTGCTTGCACTTGATGGCCACGGCGAGGATTTGCTCCCCGCAGTACGGGCAGACCTTCGTGGAGGATGAAGGTTGCGACGGCGCGTCGTCGGCGAAGTCATCCAACTCATCGTCCAGATCGTCGTCGTCGGCCTTAATGATCTCGTCGATGCGGTCCATCATGTCTTCTTCGTCGTCACCCGGTGCGGAGTTCTGGACGATCTCCAGGCTTTCGACGTAAACGCCGTGGTCGTTGGCGATTTTCAGCGCCGTTTCCTTGTTGTCGGCGGAAACCACGGCGGAGACCCGTTGCCCGGTTTTCCGCACGACTCCCTTGCAGCAAAACTTCTGCTTGGCCATGGCTCCCCCCTTGCATTGGGCTGGGACAACTGTCGCAAGTCCAGTAAGGTTAGTTTAGTGGAACAAACGCCGGATGGCCATATCCATGCGGGCCAACAGAGCATTATTCAACGTCGGTTGACGTAGATAATCGGGGCGGATACGTCGGTGGGAGCGGATGGTTCGACGTTGGAGAAGACCGTCTCGGCCGACTCGTCGTGAGTCGAGCAGGGCAGGAAACGGACGCAGCCGTCCTTGAAGAAGAGGTTTCGCCCCCGGCCGCGATGGCCGACGAGGCGACGGCCCGGCAGGTCGGCGCTGGGATCGTCGGCAAATAGCGCCAGGATGGCCGGCAGACGGTTGCCGTGGCCATCCGTCGTCCCGTCACGCCACATGCCGGACCAGTCGTTCGATGTCGAGGCGGAAAAATACCCCGGGACCGCGGTCCCGGGGATTGGGAGAACAACGCCAACACCATCCGGAGGCGACGACAAGACGTACGTCGCGCCTTGGGCGGCCAGCCACGTCTCCGGACACAAGTTTCGCTCCGCAACCGCGTCGCCGAGCAGGTTGGCGGCGGCGATGCCCGCGGTGGTCAGTTTTCCTTCACCCGCCAATTGAGTCATAGCCTCGCCGTGGTGGCGGCTGTATTCAGTCAAGGCCAAGCCGAACTGCCGCAGATTGTCTTGGCAAGAGGCCACGGCGGCGTGAAAGCGGCTGGCGTCGATCGCCGGCAGAAGCAACGCGACGGCGGTCAGCAGCAGTACGCCGAGCGCGACCACGTCGTGCCATCCGAACAGGGAGACTGCTCCGGGCACCGTCGGATCGGGGCTCATCGCCAACCGTGGCATGGCGGACCGCGCCGGGGCGGAACCGTAAGCGGCAACCATCCGGCACGTCCGCCCGGCCAGGCCCGGGGGCGGATCGAAGTCCGGCCGCACCGCCTCCAACGGAGACAGCCGCCGCCGCCAGAGGATCAATTCCCGCTGGTATGACTCGTCGTGTTCAAGTCGCCCGTCAACCCACGCTTGCTCTTCGTCGTCCAACGCGCCGAGCAGGTTGCCAAGCAATTGCTGGTGTATCGAATCCGTCATACAGAAAGCAGTCGATCAGGGGCCCGAGTTCGTTTCTGTTTACTATGGCAGGCTTACGTGGGAAAGCGATTCGGTGAGTTTTTTCAGGGCGGTGTGTAGCCGGCTCTTGACCGTTCCGACGGGCACGGACAAGACCTCGGCCGCCTCGCGATACTTCAAACCTTGAAAGTACACCAACAAAACCACCTGCCGGCACAAGCCGGGCAGTGCGTCGACTTCCCGGCGAAGCGCCTCGTGCTGCTCAGCCGCTTCGGCGTTTTCGGCCGGACCGTCCGCCACGACGCCGAGCAACTCCGCCAACCCGCTTGTTCCATCGTCCTCATTTCCTCGAACGGCTCGATCGAGACTGCACAGGCGATGCCGCCGGTTGCGACGCTGGTAGTCGATCGCCTGGTTGGTGGCCACCCTGTACAACCAGGGGCGCACCTTCCGACCCGGCTCGAACTGGTCGCACTTTATGTGGACCTGCAAAAACGTCTGTTGAAAAACGTCTTCGGCCATTTCGGCATTACCGAGATAATGCCGCAGGTAGCCGAACAGTTCCTTTTCGTATCGGTGGACCAATTCCTCGAACACCCGGCCGTCCCGCTCCGAGCGGTAGCTCAACAGGAGCTTCTCGTCGGTCCATGAGACCAGCGGGTTAGGGCCGTGGGCACGCAGTCGTAGTTGTTCAATCGTGCCGTTCATTTTTGATACGCTTCCGTGTTGAAAAGGGTTCGCTTCCGAACGAAAACCGGCGGTTGCCGTTTGGTCCGAACCTTTCCGACCTCGAAATTCTACGCATTTAAGCCGCATCGGCGTAGTTACCCCACCATTGGAGTTAGATCAGAGTTCCGAACCTCTCGGCGTCCAATGATTTTTTATAATGCAACTGCCGTGCCCAATCGCTACAATCGAACCAGCAGGTCGTTGCCGAAGCCAAAATAATTCCCGTAACAGATTGTCTCGTAAGTGTTTGTGTCAACAGGCGGAAGCGATTTCACGGCCCGTGCCCTCACCATGAAGTTGCCGCAACAGTGAAATTCTTGCCATCAATTACAATACAGGCCGTCTTCAGTATGATGCACCTGCCATTTTTGGGAGCCAACTCCATTTTAACTGTCAAAATTCAGTCCGCCGTGTAATGTCGCATGTTTAGCAGCCGCCGGTACGGCGGCTAGCACGTTAACCCGGGCCGCCGTGCCGGCGGCCGCTAAACGAATATGCTTTCGCTCACCGGCTTGACCTACAAGGCCGAAAACGCCACGATGGGGAGCGGTTTCCGCAACCTGGAGTCCGCCACATGCCCATCGGACAAGTCGAAATCTCCGCCCGGTTCGCCGACCGCTTTGGACACCTCCCCAACTGGATTGTCCGCGCGCCGGGTAGGGTGAATCTGATCGGAGAACACACCGACTACAACGACGGTTTCGTCCTGCCGATGGCGATAGATCGGGCCGTTTGGATCGCCCTCAGACCGCGAAACGATCGGATCGTGTCGGTCTACTCGATCGACTACGACGAACCGGGCGAATTCTCCCTCGACCGACTCGAACGAGGGCAGCCTGGCTGGATCGAATATCTAAAGGGGACGGCTTGGAGCCTACAGGAGGCCGGCCATCGACTGACCGGTTGGGATGGCGTGTTGGCCGGCGACGTGCCGCTCGGCGCGGGATTGTCCTCCTCGGCGGCGCTCGAGATGGCCACGGCCCGAGCATTGGCCGCCGCCGGAGAACTGCCCTGGGAACCGGCCGAGATGGCCAAGCTCGGCCAGCGGGCCGAAAACCAATGGGTCGGCGTCAACTGCGGAATCATGGACCAGTTGATCTCCGCCGCCGGCCGCGCGGGCAACGCCCTGCTGATCGACTGTCGCTCGCTGCAAACCGAGCCGGTCCCGTTGCCGCAGGGCACTTCGGTGGTCGTGCTCGATACCTCGACGCGCCGTGGGCTGGTCGATTCGGCCTATAACGAGCGGCGACGGCAGTGCGAGCAGGCCGCCCGGCTGCTGGGCGTACACGCGCTGCGCGACGCAACGATCGAGCGGCTGGAACGATCCGCCGGCAAAATGGACCCGGCCGTGTTGCGCCGCGCCCGGCACGTAATCGCCGAGAACGACCGCACGCTGCGCGCGGCCGATGCCATGCGCCGCGGCGACGCGGTAGAGTTGGGCCGCTTGATGCACCAGAGCCACCGCAGTCTGCGCGACGATTACGAGGTATCCAGCGACGCGCTGAACGCGATGGTAGAGTGCGCGTCGGCCCACCGATCGTGTTTCGGCGCGCGGATGACCGGGGCCGGGTTCGGCGGCTGTGCGGTGGCGCTGGTCCGTGCCGAGACGGCCGATGATTTTGCCCGCGACGTGGCCGTCGCCTATCAGCGTAAGACCGGCCACTCGCCGGCGGTCTACGTGTGCCAAGCCGCCGACGGAGCGGAAGTGATGTAGGGAAATCCATTGTAATTGACGTTCGGGCTGATAACGTGCCAACCGTTTAGCGGCCGCCGGTACGGCGGGCGATACGCCTTGGACCGCCGTGCCCGCGGCCGCTAAACTTTGTGTGTTCTCAAAATATTTTTGGAGCCACCCAATGAAACTCGTCGCCTATCCGCTGGCCGCGCTGCTGGGATTCTTCGGCGTGATGTTCGTCGCGGGGTCTCACGGCCGTGTGATGTCGATCATCGTGGGCGTGATCCTCCTGGCGGCGGCCGGCTTTTTGCTCTGGCTCGCCCTGCATAAACCCAAGGAGTCGATAACCACGGTGATCCAGAAGATCGAACTTTCGGGCGACGTCAGCCTGCAAGACCTCGAATGCCGCTCCTGCGGCGGCACGCTCGGCAAGGATTCGGTGGCCGTGAAGGCGGGGGCCGTATTCGTCAATTGTCAATACTGCGGCGCGACATACCAGATCGAGGAGGCCCCTAAGTGGTGACCGCCGGAAGGGCAACTCGCTGGACGCGACGCCTGCTCGACACACTCGGTGTAGGGTGGGTCAAGCGAAGCGCAGCCCCACCAACGGCGAGGAAAAAGTGGTGGGACCGCGCTGCGCTTGTCCCACCCTACTTCCCGAGGTTTCGGCCCGGGCTGAAGGTATTCGACCTCCGGCGGCCGGGCGGGCGGCGGCGGTTCCATCTCCGCACCAACACCGACGGCGCCGCCGTGCTGATGGTCGATGCGACCGACGCGATCCACCTGAACCCGACCGCCGCCCTGCTGGCGCGGCTCGCTTTGGAAGAGGCGCCCGTCGATCGCGCGGCGGCCGTGCTTCGAGGCCGGTTCCGCGGCGTAGGCGCGAAAGAAGCCCAAGCCGCCGCCAACCATGTCTACTCGCTGATCGAGCGATTGACCGATCTTACCGCTTCATGTCCGACGTGCGGCCTGGCGGAAGTAATAGTAAAATGGTCGCCGCCGTTCAGCGTGCCGATCTTCGCTCCGTACAAGGCCGATCTGGCGTTGAGCTACGGCTGCAATAACAATTGCCCGCATTGTTACAGTCACGACCGCCGCGTGCCACTGGCTAAGCCAGTGCCACTCCTCTCTCCTCTCCCTTCTCTCCTCTCTTTAATCCAGTGGCGGGATGTACTCGAACGGCTGGCCACTATCGGCGTGCCGCACGCGATCTTCACCGGCGGCGAGCCGACCCTTTTCGACGGACTGCCGGAACTGGTCCGCCGTTCAACCGAACTGGGGTTGGTTTCCGGGGTGAACACCAACGGGCGTCGGCTGAGCGATCCGGCGTATGTCGAATCGCTCCGCGCGGCCGGGCTAGACCACGTCCAAATCACGCTCCAATCATACGATCCGGCGGTCCACGACGCGATGAGCGGCGCCGCGGCGTTCGACGAGACCGTTCGAGGGCTGAAAAACTCGCTGGCCGCGGAACTGCATGCCATCACCAACACCACGCTCACCCGCCGGAACGTCGGCCAGGCCGGCCGGCTCGTCGAGTTCCTCCACGGCCTGGGGATAACGACCTTTGCCATGAACGGCATGATCTTCGCCGGCGGCGGGCGGACCAGCGGAGACGAAATCGCCCCCGAGGAACTGGCCCCAGTGCTGGCCGACGTGCGCGACCGCGCGGCCGAGTTGAAGATGCGGTTCCTCTGGTACACGCCGACCGAGTATTGCCGCCTCTCGCCGGTCGAATTGGAGCTTGGTCCCCGGCGGTGCAACGCCGGCGAATATTCGATCTGCATCGAGCCAAACGGAGACGTGATCCCCTGTCAATCGTACTACGTCCCGGCTGGCAACATCCTCCGCGACCGATGGCGGGATATTTGGGAGAGCGACTTGTTCCGCGGATTTCGACGTCGGACGGCCGATCCGCGAGGCGCCGGCCTGCCCGAGCGATGTTGGAATTGTCCCGACCTGCCGCTGTGCGGCGGGGGCTGTCCGCTGGAGAGAGAACATAACGCTCCTGGTTCCCATGCTCTGCATGGGAACCCCCGCGTTCCGACGCTCCGCGTCGATGGCGGGGGGCGACGCAGAGCGTCGCAGCCGGTGCGTTCCCACGGAGGACCGTGGGAACGAGGAATTCACTTATGTGAGAACTAAATATGAACATTCCACGGTTGTTGAAAATAGTCAAGCGCGAGTTGTCCGGCGACGTTCGGCCGGGTCTGTACCATTTCGCGCGCGAGGCGGACGGCGCGATCAGTCGGTTCCATCTCCGCGTCGATTCGGGCGGCGACGGGTTGCTCGTGGCCAACGCGGCGGCCATGGCGCGGCTCAGCCCCTCGGGCGTCGTGATCGCCAAGGGACTGCTCGATGGAGACACCCCGGAAGTAATCGTTCGCCGGGTAAAAAAACGCTTCCGCGGCGCGACGGCCGAGCGGCTTGCCACCGACGTGGCAGCCGTCGCCGCGCTGATCGAACGGATGGAGTCGCCCGAGGGCGGATACCCGATCCTCAACCTGGCCGATCCGGCGCTGGGACCTAAGCGGCTGCCGCTGGAGCGTCCGATCTCGGCCGACGTGCCGCTCTGCGCGCCGTTCCATATTTCCCGAGTAATGGAGCGCCTATGGCAACTGGCGATTCCACACGTGACGATCATTGCCGGCCGGGACTGCGACGAGTCGCATCTGGTCCGGGCGGTCGAGAAGGGGAGCGATCTGGGGTTAATCACAGGAGTGCGGGGACGCGGCAGCGATCTTGCCGTCTCTACCCGGATCAACGACGTGGCCGCCGCCGGGCTGGACCATCTCGACGTTTACTGCTTCTCCGCGGACAACAAAGTCCACGACTCGCTGGCCGGCCAGGGGGACGGCAAAATGGCCGTCCGCGCGCTCGCCGCGGCGCGGAAGAACGAAATCTGCGCGGTGGCCCAACTCGCCCTGACGCGGTCCACGCTGGAGGGGATCGACCGGACGTTGGAGATCATCGCCGGGCACGGGATCGAAAACGCCTGCATCTTCGCCGTCGCCACGACCGAGGCCGAACTCGCTTCGGCCGGGGCGATGGCGGCCGGCGAACTGCCGCCAGCCGCCGGGATGGTCGAGGAGTCGGCCGAACGGCTGGGCGTGCGCCTGATGTGGTATCCGACCGTTAGGTTCGACCCGGCAATTCCATTGGGAGAACAACTCTGCCGCGGACCGCGGACCGGCGGCGATTGGGCCATCCGGGTCGAGCCGGACGGCACGGTCTACGCGCCCCGAGGCCCCGCCACTCCGGCCGGCAACCTGCTGGAAGACGATTGGGAGACCATCGAAAAGAGCGAACCGTTCGCGCGGTATCGCGAGCGGTTGCAGAACGACACCCGTTGCGATCAATGTCCCGGCTTGTCGATCTGCGCGGCCGACTGTCCGCGCGAACCGGCCGGTTGGGCCGATGGGATTAGTGGATAGTGGGTAGTGGATAGTGGATAGTGGATAGTGGGTAGTGGATAGTGGGTAGTGAAGAGTGTATTTACCGCTTGCGGTTTCGCAAAACCAGAGGACTTCACAATGCAAAAAATACTCCGACTCATCACGATATGTTGCGGAGGAATCTTTTTATTTACGGCCGCGCCCCCCTCCGCCGCCGCGCAGGATTATCTCTTCGGCGTGCCGCGAATGCAAATGCTGGTGACGGTAAACACGGACGCCTCCGTGAAGATCGAATATGAGATCAGCTTTCGCAACAATCCCATCGGCCACCCAATCGACGTGGTGGACATCGGCACGCCGCACTCGGGCTACGATCTGAGCAACGTCCGGGCTTCGATCGGCGGCCATCCGCTGTCGGACATCCACGTCTCGACGTACATCAAACCGGGCTTCGAGGTCCGTCTGGGACCTTATGCAATCAAGCCGGGCGGCACGGGTACGCTGCACGTCGAGTTCACCATGCCGGAGATGGTCTATCAGGACACGACCCGCGAAGATTACGCCTCGCTGCGGATCACTCCCACCTGGTTCGGCGAGAAATACGTTCGTGGCCCGACGCATCTACAAGTGGCGATTCAACTGCCCGAGAGCGTGAAACCGGCCGAGGCGCTTCACCAGGGGCTGAAGTTTTCCACAAAGGCGGCAGCCAAGCAGGGCGCGTTGGTCGGCTGGGACTTTCCCGGTGTGCGGCTGACCGGCAAGAACATGGTCGCCGTTTCGTTTCCCAAACGCGACCTCCAGCGGGTAATCCACCAGTCGTCCATCGACCTGCTGGTGAAGTGGTTCGAGGAATCGCCCCGGGCACGAGTGGTTTTGGGACTCGTTTTCCTGGCGCTGCTGGCCGTTGTTTTCTTTCGTTTCAGCGGCGGGACGGGCTTTTCCGTGTTCTTCATCCTGGCCGCCGGATCGGGATTTGTGTTTTACCACCGTCCGGGCATCCACCTGCTGGCAATGCCGATCATCGTCGTGCTGCTCGGCTTGAACGAGTGGCTGCTGGCCCGGCGAAAGGCGCGCTACATGCCGCCGATCGCCGAGGTGGAAGGAGGCGGGATCAAGCGCGGGCTGACCGCGCCAGAGGCCGCCGTGCTACTGGAATTGCCCATCGCAAAAGTCCTCTCGCTGGTCATCTTCGGGATGTTGAAGAAGGGCGTTCTCCGCCAAACGCTGGCCGAGCCGCTGACCGTCGAGGTAGACGAGGCCTTCCGGCTGGATGATAAAACGCTCTCGGACAGCGAGCGGCAGCGGGGAAAAGCCTACGGGGCGGCGGCCCTGAAACGCGGCATCGTCGTCCACCATTACGAACATTCCTTCCTCTTCCTGCTGCAAAGCAATCCCGGCAAGCCGGTCCGCGAAATCCAATTCGGGATACCCGTGAAAATGCTCATCCAAAGCTCGGCCAATCGCATGAAGGGATTCGATCTGTCCGATACGCAGGACTACTATCGGGCGATTATCCGCCGGGCAACCGAGCAGGCCGCCGCCATCGGAGACATCCCGCAACGCAAAAAGACCATCGACCGCAACTTCGAGTGGATCCTGATGGGCGAGAACTACGGGCCGGTGTTCGACTATGGGCCGACGTATCGGCCGATTTGGTGGGGTCGAGGCCCGATGTCCTCGGCGCCCGCCGCGCCTTCGGCCGCGCCGAGCGGAGGAGGAGGAACCTCGTTCGGCGACGTGGCATCGAGCTTCTCCGGCTGGGCCGAAAACACGATGGGCAACATGGCGGATGCCGTCTCGCCCGGCTCGCTCAGCCTGCCGGACAGCACCGGCGGCTTTTTGGACCTCAGCGGGGCCGACCACGTGACCGGCGAATTTTTCAAGGCGTTGGGGAGTTCCAGCGGCGGAGGTGGAGGAGGCGGATGCGCCTGCGCCGGATGCGCTTGTGCCTGCGCCTGCGCCGGAGGAGGAAGATAATACCGACCGATTAACCGCTTGCGGCTTCGCTGGGCGCCACTGCTGGCTTGTCCAGCAGTGTTTTTCCGGGAGTTTCTCCCATGCACTGCTGGACAAGCCAGCAGTGGCGCCCTTTTCCAACAGGCTTTATGAACTACGATATTCCATCCCGACGATTGCTCGAGGCACAAGCGGCGTGGCTGGCCCCGGCGCGGGCGCGCCTGCTCCGACGGGCAAATATCGCCCAACGCCGCCGGGTACTCGATCTGGCCTGCGCCGGCGGAGTGGTCGCCGAGGAGTTGGTCCGCCGCTCGGGCGGCGAAGTCGTGGGGCTGGACCGGAACCAACAAGCCTTGACCGACCGGCCGCGGCAATTCCAAATCGCAACGATCGTCCGCGGCGACGCGGAGCGGTTGCCCTTTGCCGACGCGACGTTCGATCTGGTGTTCTGCCAGTTCGCGATTATGTGGCTCGACGCGTCGGCCGCGGCGCGGGAAATCCGTCGCGTGCTGACGCCCGGCGGCGCGTTGGTCGCCATCGAGCCGGACTACGGCGGAATGATCGAACAGCCGCCGGAAATCGCCGTCGGCGAACTGTGGCGGGCGGCATTGGAGCGTGCCGGGGCCGATCCTTGCGTGGGCCGCAAGTTGCCGGCCGTGCTGGCCGACGTTGGCTTCGAGGTCCGCGTGGACCTGCTGGACCGCCTGGAACCACCGTCACCCTTGAGGTTCGACCTGTTGGGCGAACTGCCGTTGACCGAGGCGGAGAGGGCCGCTTTGGATCGGGCACGGCAGGCCGACGCCTCGCTGGGTGGTGTTCCGCGAGTGGCTCACCTGCCGATGTTTCTTCTCACGGCCGAAGTTTCCAGCGGCCGGTGAGATCGCAATTCAGAATTATGCCAGCGCCTGTTGACAATTTTTTCCTTTCGGCTATACAGCACGTTGCGTTGTGTTGTTGTCTGTAAGCTGAACAACATCTTTTCCCTAGGCAGGAGGACGGCACGATGAATTCTGTTCGATCCGTGTACATCGGAGTCGGCGGGGTAATTCTAGCAACCGCGGCACTGTGCTTCGCCGCGGAACAAGAGAAACAGAAACCGCCGAGTAGTTACTCGCCGGTGGTGATGGGGCAGAGTTTTGCCGACACCGTGGCCAAGATGGAGGCCGCAAAGCCAGCCATCGAAGCGCGACATTCGGCTCTATTGCGGGAGCGGTACGATCTGAGCGACAGGCCCGCCCAGGGCGTGACCATGTCGCGGGGCAAGACGGTCCAAGAGGGGGTGCGGGCAAAACTGTCGCCGGGCGTTAGCTCCTGGAAAGAGTTGGGTGCCATGACGCCCGCAGAGGTACGCGCAAAAGGACTTTGGCCGAAGGGCTTCTATCCGCTGCCGCACCCGAACCATCCGGAGGGCGGGATGGTCTTCCCGAAGCATCACATCGACAAAATGAAGCAGCAGGAAGGCCGCGATCTTACCCGTTTCGATCTCGATTTCGACCTGCCGGAACATTTTTTGCCGGAGTATCCACCGCCGATCTACCTGACCACCCGCACCGATCTGGGCGACGTCTCGCAAGGTCAGGTTATCGGACTGAGCAACTACTTCGCATTGTTCAACGGCATCTTGAATCCCAAGCAGTTGGAGGGGATGCGGCTGCTGGTCACGCCATTCCCGCAACAGCAGTTCAACGCCACCGACGACCGCCGCTCGTTGAAGCCCAGCCTGGGCGTGACCTGTTTCGACTGTCACGTCAACGGCCACAGCAACGGGACGACCCATCTAGTCGGCGACATTCGGCCGCAACCGTTCCGCCACCGGTTGGATACGCCATCGCTCCGCGGCGTGAACATCCAGCGGCTGTTCGGCTCGCAACGGGCACTGAAGAGCATCGAGGACTTTACCGAATTCGAGCAACGGGCAGCCTACTTTGACGGCGATCCGGTGATCGCCGCCAAAAAGGGCGTCAACGTCCTCGAACGCGGCAGCCAGGTCCACTTCATGGCGGAGGTCCAATCGATTCTGGACTTCCCGCCCGCCCCGAAGCTGAACGTCTACGGCGTGCTGGACCCAAAGAAGGCGACCGAGTCGGAATTACGCGGCCAAGAGGTCTTTTTCAACAAGGGGCATTGCGCCGTCTGCCACCCGGCGCCATATTACACCGACAACCTGATGCACAACCTGCGGGCCGAGCGGTTCTTCAAACCGGTTATGATCAACGGCCGGATGGCCTCGGCCGACGGACCGATCAAGACTTTCGTGCTCCGCGGAATCAAGGATTCGCCGCCGTACCTGCACGACGGCCGGCTGTTGACCCTGGAAGACACGGTCGAGTTCTTCAACCTCCTGCTGGAGACGCAACTCACCGAGCAGGAGAAGAAAGACCTGACGGCTTTCATGCGCTGCCTGTAGCACGCCCGAGGGCTACAACATGTTGGAGATTGGGAAATCTAGCAGCCTGTTGAAAAAGGGTGCCACTGCTGGCTTGTCCAGCAGTGCATGGGGAAAACTCCCGGGAAAACACTGCTGGACAAGCCAGCAGTGGCACCCGAACTCTCGGAAACCGACTTTTTCAACGGACTGCTAGGGGCCGCCCAGTTCCCTCGCCGGCGCGTGCCGGAGGATTCTGTCGATGAACCGGTAGGCTTCCCGCCGTGCCTCGGGAGGGAAGTCGTGCGTGCAGTCGGGATGGATGAATCGCAACCGATCGACGGTGCCCAACAGGGCATAGACCTCGCGGACCTTCGGCTCCGCTTTCTTCACTCCGCGGACGTCGAAGTTGTCATCGTGCAGCGGCGAGCTGGAAAAGAACGCCCGAGGGGCCAACGCCGCCGCCACCTCGTAGAAATCGAACGGCAGGCGATCCGGGTCCAGCCCGTACAGGTCGCGGATCCGGGGCATGTAGCGGTCCGACGTCCAGCCTTTAAGATTGCCGCCGTAATAGTGATGAAACGGCGTCCAGCCGCAACTGGCGACGATCACCTTTACGCGCTGGTCGAACGCGCCGAGGAACATCGCGTTGTGTCCGCCCAGCGAATGGCCGATCACTCCGATCCGTTCGGGATCGACTTCATCGCGGGCTTGCAGCAGGTCCACACCGCGAATATGGTTGAAAATCCCCTTCATCGTCCCCGAGGCGTATTTGCTCTTGTTGAAGTCGTAAGGGTAGTCGCCGAACGACGGATAGTCGGGGGCCAGCACGACGTAACCTCGCTGGGCAAGTTCCGTGGCGTAGCCGCGGTTTCGCGGCGCATTCTCCTCGACCGCCACCCCTTTCTTTCCCTGCGGCACCGTCGAGTGCAGGGCCATCAACGCCGGCGCCCGTCGCCCGGCCGGACGATTCTTGGGCAAGTACAGCAGGGCCGGCACCCGGTCGTTCTCCTCCGCAAGATACGTGATATCCAGCCGGACGAAACCATCCCCTTCGAGGCGGCCGAGGACTTTCACGTTGGGCGGCGGGAGGTTCGAGCGGTCGGGCAGCGGTCCCATTGCCGCTTCCATTCCGGCGATGATTTGCCGGCGTCGGATCGCCCAATCCTTCGCCGTGCGAACCGGCCGCTGCCGCCCGTCGGGCGCCTGGTACTCCATCAGTTGCGAGTGATCCACCGCGCGGGGCGGTTCCGGATCCTCGGCATGAACTTGACGACCGACAAACAACAATCCCAAGACGGCCAAAGCCGGGAGAAAGTATGATCGCATTAGTCGAGGAAAGTTGAAGGCAAGGGGACAGGGAAAGTTACTTTTTCGCCTTGATGGCGGCCTGGGCGGCGGCCAATCTGGCGATGGGTACCCGATACGGGCTGCAACTGACGTAGTTCAGACCCATACGGAAGCAGAACTCGACGCTGGCCGGGTCGCCTCCCTGTTCGCCGCAGATGCCGATCTTCAGGTCGGGGCGAGTCGAGCGGCCCTTGCTTACGGCCATCTCGACCAACTGGCCCACGCCGTCTTGGTCGATCGTCTGGAACGGGTCGGCCTCGAGGATGTTGTCATCGAGGTAATCGTTCATGAACCCGCCGACGTCGTCGCGGCTGAAACCAAAGCACATCTGCGTCAGGTCGTTCGTGCCGAAGGAAAAGAACTGAGCCGTCTTGGCCATCTGGTCGGCCAGCAGGCAGGCCCGAGGAATCTCGATCATCGTGCCGTAGAGGCACTGGACCTCGACGCCCGTCTGCTGCTGGACTTCTTCCTTCACGCGGTCGAAGATCACCTTTGTCACGTCGAGTTCCCGCACGTCGCAGGTGACCGGGACCATCAGTTCCGGCTTTGGCGAGCGGCCCTCCTTTTTCAACTCGGCGGCGGCCTCGAGGATCGCCCTAATTTGCATCTCGGTCACTTCCGGATAGGTGATACCCAAGCGGACGCCGCGATGACCCATCATGGGATTGGTTTCGTGCAGGATTTCGCCCCGTTTTTTGATCTGCGCGGCACTGATGCCCAATGCGGTGGCCAACTCCTGCCGGTTCTTCGGGTCCTGGGGGACGAACTCGTGCAGCGGCGGATCCAACAGCCGGATGGTTACCGGCAGGCCGTCCATCGCTTCGAGCGTGGCCTTGAGGTCGCGCTTGACGAAGACGGACAGCTCACCCAGGGCGACCTTGCGCTCCTCGACCGTTTTGCTGAGGATCATCTTCCGCAGCAGGAACAACGCTTCGTCGGAGCCGGCCCCGTAGAACATGTGTTCGGTGCGGAACAGGCCGATACCCTCGGCGCCGAACCCTCGGGCGACCCGCGCGTCCTCGGGCGTGTCGGCGTTTGTCCGCACGCCTAGGGTGCGGAACTTATCGGCCATCTGCATGAAACCCTGGAATCGCGGGTTTTCAGTGGCGTCGACCATCGCCAGCGCGCCTTGATAGACGCAGCCCTTGGTGCCGTTGAGCGTCAGCAGGTCGCCTTCCTTGAGCTTCACGGCGCCGACGCTCATCCGCTTCGTTCCGGCTTCGATCTTGGCGTCTCCGGCGCCGACGATGCAGCACTTGCCCCAGCCGCGGGCGACCAGCGCGGCGTGGCTGGTCATTCCACCGCGTGCGGTGAGGATGGCCTCGGCCGCGCGCATCCCCTCGACGTCCTCCGGGTTGGTCTCTTCGCGGACGAGAATGACTTTCTCGCCTTTCTTTGCCCAGGCCACGGCGTCGGCCGAGGTGAAGACGATCTTGCCGCTCGCTCCGCCGGGACCGGCCGGCAGACCGTGGAGAAACGCCTCGGCGTTCTTCTCGGCCTCCGGGCTTATGATCGGGTGCAGCAACTCGTCCAACTGCGCCGGCTGCACTCGCATCACGGCGGTCTGCTCGTCGATCAATCCCTCTTCGAGCATGTCCGTCGCCATGTTCAAGGCCGCCGTGCCGGTCCGCTTTCCGCCGCGGCACTGGAGCATGTAGAGCTTGCTCTCTTGGATCGTGAACTCGATGTCCTGCATGTCGCGGTAGTGATGCTCCAGCTTGGAGCGGATTTCATCGAGTTGCCGGTAGAGGTCCGGCCACTCGGTCTGGAGCGACGTGAGGTGTTGGTTTTGCGGGTTCTTCGTCTCTTCGTTCAATGGATTGGGGGTGCGGATGCCGGCCACCACGTCCTCGCCTTGGGCGTTGATCAGCCATTCGCCGTAGAACTTGTTCTCGCCGGTGGCGGGGTTGCGAGAGAAGGCCACGCCGGTGGCCGAGGTATCGCCCAGGTTGCCGAAGACCATGCTCTGCACGTTGCAGGCGGTTCCCCACTCGGCGGGAATGCCCTCGATCTTCCGATAGGAGACGGCCCGACGCCCCTCCCAACTCTTGAACACCGCGCCGATGGCGCCCCAGAGTTGTTCGTCGGGATCGTCGGGGAACTCACGGCCGAGAACCTCTTGGACCTTCTTCTTGAAGTTCGTGCAAAGCCGCTTCAGATCGGCGGTGGTCAGATCGGTGTCGAGAATCTCGCTTACTTTCTTGCCGAGATTTTTGGCCTTCGTCTTCTTGGCCCGGTTCATCAGGTGTTCGAGTTGCAGGCGGATGCCCTTTCCCTCGGCCGGTTCAATGTCCTCGGCCTTCTCCATCACCACGTCGGAGTACATCATGATCAGGCGTCGATAGGCGTCGTAGACGAACCGCTCGTTGCCGGTCTTCTTCACCAACCCGGGGATCGTCTTCGAGCACAGGCCCACGTTGAGTACGGTCTCCATCATGCCGGGCATCGAGGCCCGGGCACCGCTGCGGCTACTCAACAGTAGGGGGTTCTGCGGGTCGCCGTACTTCGTCCCCATCGCCTCTTCGATCTTTTGCAGGGCGGCGGCCACTTCGTCGCGGAGCGATTGCGGGAACTGGCGACCCTCGGCAAAGAAGGCGGTGCAGAACTCGGTGCTGATGGTAAAACCGGCGGGGACGGGCATACCCAATTTCGCCATTTCCGCCAGATTGGCTCCCTTGCCGCCCAGCGTGTTCTTCATCGTAGCGTCGCCTTCGGTCGTCTGCGGGCCGAAGAAGTAAACGAATTTTTGGGTCATGGCCGCCTTCCTTCGTGATCTGTCACAAAAAAATTGCTGATTCTGTTTGTTTTTATTGCCGCCGCAATCTGTGTTGCGGATAAAATGGCTCCGTATTCCCCTCGGCTGCGAGGATCGAGAACGGAAGCAAAAAGTCTATCAGTCGGGCAGTAGAGCGTCAAGGATGAGTGGTCGGCGGCCGCGATGGCGAGTATTCTGATTCAATGTGGCAATAGGCAACGCCCCGCTGAAAAAGGGTGCCACTGCTGGCTTGTCCAGCAGTGCATGAGGGAAACTCTCGGAACAACACTGCTGGACAAGCCAGCAGTGGCACCCAAATTCTCGAAAAGCGACTTTTTCAATGGGGCGTTAAGGATACATTTGATTAAATCAACATCTACTCCCAAACCGCAACAAGAGTCCCTTCCATGAAAAACTTCCCCCTGATGGCGGCGGCGTTCGAGGGGAGTCTGGTGGCGCTGGCGATCGCCCTGGGGTGGCTGCTGGGGACCAGTCCGCTGGCGACGTTCCATTATGATCCGTACGACGTACTGCTGGCGCTCGGGGCGACGGCGCCTCCGTTGGCCCTGTTCTGGCTCTGTATTATTTGTTGCACTTCCAGCCGTTTACCGAATAAGTTTCCGCTGGGACCATTGAAAGAGATTGTCCGGATCATGGACGAGATGCTCGTGCCGTTGTTTCGAGACTGCCGGCTGGCGCAGTTGGCGGTCATCGCGGCGTTGGCCGGATTGGGCGAGGAGATGCTCTTTCGCGGCATTGTCCAAACCGCGGCGTCCGAGTGGATCGCCGGCCCGTACGGCCCGTGGATCGGCCTGCTGGCGGCCACGGTTCTCTTTGGGCTGCTACATGCGATCACACCCGCTTATGCCCTGCTGGCCGGTCTGATTGGACTATATCTCGGCTGGCTTTGGATGGCGACGGACAATCTGCTGGTTCCGGTAATCGTACACGGCCTATACGACTTCCTGGTGTTGGCCTACTTGGTGAAAATAAGGCCCGGAAAATCTTTACAGGGGGCGTGAAACGCACCGTTTCCTAGTAACCGTTCACAGGGGACTGTCCCAATTTTCGCGGCGTGAGGGACATTGCCTTGGGAAATCGCTTGACCGCTGCGAAAATGGGACTGTCCCCCTGGCGCTGCGGGAAGGGGACAGGTCCATGTTTTCGGCCAACCGTTTGCCCGCGAAATGCGTTTTTTCGCCGAAAAATGGACCAGTCCCCGGCTACCAGATTTCCAACTCTAGTTCGAGTTCGATTCCCATCCGATCGTGAATCTGCCCGCGGATCAACTCGATCAATCTGAGTACGTCCTGGCTGCTGCATTCCGGCTCGGCGACGATGAAGTTCGCGTGCCGGTCGCTGACCACGGCGCCGCCGATGCGGGTTCCTTTTAGCCCGGCGTCGTCGATAATCTCGCCGGCGCTCATGCCGCGCGGATTCTTGAACGCGCAACCGGCGCACTGATGTCCCAGCGGCTGAGACGCCTTCCTGACGATCCAATATTTTTGCATCCGCCGGGCAAGTTCGCGAGGGTCGTCTTCCTGCAACTCGCAACGAGTTTCGAGTATCACCAGGTCGTCCAGATTGCTATGCCGGTAGCCGAACGACAATTCCTCGCTGCCGCGGTGGCAAATCTCGCCGCTGGTGGTGACGACCGTGGCCTGAAGGGTCCACTGGCCGATGCTCTCGCCGTGCGCGCCGGCGTTTCCGTGCAAGGCGCCGCCAACGGTTCC
>JAUWPQ010000282.1 GCA_030611515.1 Planctomycetota bacterium
TGGAGGAAGAGCCTGCTCACTGCCTCTTGGATGATCCAGACGCAAGTGACCAGCAACAGAAGGGTCTCGAACAGCGCCGAGAGGTTTTCGACTTTTCCGTGGCCGTAGGTGTGTTCCCGATCGGCTGGCCGGCCGGAGACGCGGACCGCCCAGAGCGTGACGGCGGCCGCCACCAGATCGAGCGCGGAATGGACGGCCTCGGAGAGAATACCCAGGCTGTTGGTTTGCAGGCCGACGCCCAGTTTCGTGCCGGTCAGCAGCACGGCCGCGGCCAGCGACGTGCTTGCCACCCAGCGCTTCTCCCGGTCGGCTTGGGACCGCGGGTCTTTTGTCGGTGCGTCTGGCATGAATGTGGAGTATTATATGAGTTATCTCTGTTTATTTCCCCATCGCATCCCATTTTTCCTCGGCGGCGCTGCGACGGAAGTAGTGTGGGGCCAGCTTCCAGAGGTCGTCGCGGCGGCCGGCTGAATAATACTGGGCGGCCACACGGCCCACGGCCGACGCCCGCGGAGGCCAATAACGTCGGTCCAGCGCTTTGATACCCGATGGCAGCCGGTCGGCCAGCCGGAGCAACGCAGGGCCCGAGACCACGGTTTCCGGCGCAAGCCGAGTCATCCACTGATCCGCGGGCAGAAGTTCCCGCGGTCCCAGCGATTCAACACGATCCGGCGAGTGCATTGCAAACGGTTGAGCAACCACGTCGCCGCGCTGTGCGTCGATGGCCACATGTAGGACAGGTTGGCAACCTGTCCCACACGGTTGACGGACATCGTCAGAGAGACCGGCAGCGCCGCCCAGCGCGATGGCTTCGAGTGTATCGATTCCCAGCACGTTCGCGTCCACGGCGTAGGCGAACACTTTGGCGGCAGTCAGTCCAATGCGAAGCCCCGTAAAAGACCCCGGTCCGATGGATACCCCCACCAATTGAACGTCTTTCGGACTCCAATCGACCCGTTTGAGCAGGGTCTGCATGGCCGGGGCCAACGATTGGGCACTCCGCTGGTTCTGGTCTAACATCAACTCCGCCAGTAAGTTATAATCGTCCAGCGCGGCCACGCTGCCGGTCTTGTCGGTGGTTTCCAGGGCTAGAATCCGCATCGTGTGATCGCCTCCGCGTCAAAGTTTGGCGGATTCGCATGGCTTCGGCAAGAGGCATCTCGACTTGACCGTCCCAAGATGCGACAATAAACTGAGTTAATAATTATTGTGGAAAGCTTTTGGAATGGGTGTCCATGGCACCCACCCTTCCGCAACAGAAACTTAATTGCGATCACTTCATCATCAGCAGACTCAGGGCCATGACGAGCATACCCGCCACGAGGCCGAGGATGCTGTCGTGTCCCTTGCCGTAGGCCCGACTGGTGGGCAGAAGTTCGTCCAGGCTGATGTAGACCATGATGCCGGCCACGCCGCCGAAGAGGATGCCCATAATGTTTGCGGGTATGGGGGCGCCGCCGTCGCCGACCGCCAGCAGCAAGATCAGATAGGCGATGCCCGCCCCCACCGGTTCGGCCAGACCGCTGAGCAGCGAATAGCAGAACGCCTTGCCGCGTTTTCCGGTGGCGTAGAAGATTGGGACCGAGACGCTGATTCCCTCGGGGATGTTGTGCAGGGCGATGGCGATGGCAATGGCCACGCCGAGTTCGGGGTCTTTCAGCGCCGCGATGAACGTGGCAAGCCCCTCGGGGAAATTGTGGATGCCGATCGCCAGCGCCGTGAACATCCCCATCCGCATCAGCTTGTGGTTGTGTACGACGTGGACGTGGGTATCGGCGGTTTTTTGCCCGGCGGCGACCGCGTCGAAATCGGGCCAAGGGGCCGAAGCGTCGTGCAGCGGGGCCGTCTCCTCCTCGGAGTGCGACTCGTGCGGGTTCTCCGCCGCGGGGATCAGCATGTCGATCAGGCCGATCAGCCCGATTCCGCCGAAGAACGACGCGACGTTGATCCAGCTACCCCAGTAATCCCCATAAGCCTCGGCCAGCGCGTCCTGTCCCTTGAAAAAGATTTCCACGAACGAGACGTAGAGCATCACGCCGGCGGAGAAACCGGTCGAAATGGAGAGGAAGCGGAAATTCGTTCGTTTGGCGAAGAATGCTATGGCGCTGCCGATGCCCGTGGCCAACCCCGCCAACGTAGTCAAGCCGAGTGCAAACCATACGTTCGACATGCCGGCAATTCTATCACGAGACTGTATGAGAACAAGGCGGAGAGTCCCGTTGAATTGGGTGTCATGGGTAAGCGCAGCTTACCCATGGGTTGCAGTGTCGCATCACGGGTAAGCTGCGCTTACCCATGGCACCCCTGACGGATGGCACCCCCTAATGAATAATCCGGGTCAACGGTCGTCGGCCAACTCCATGTCGAGCGGGAGTCGTTGCAGGAGCGAGTCGGCGGCCAGCCGGGCGTCGTGGGCCAGTTGGGTCGAGGGGAGCATGAAGCCCGACGTGGCCAGCAGCCCATCAAGGCCCGTCACGGCGCGATCGGTCAGGACGTTCATCGGGGGCAAGTCCTCGATCTTCCCGCTCAAGACGATGCTGTTCGTCGCCAGCTTGTTATCCGGCGAGAGCGGCCGGCCGTCGGGTCGCATGAGGTTTTGGCCGAATTGCCAGCCGATCGCCACGGCCGCCAGCACGCACGCCGCCGCCAACACGGCCGTCAGACCGCGCCATCGGTGTCCAGCGGCCGAGTTTCTTCCGACCACGGCGGCCCCTTCCGTGTACCGCTCCCCGATGGAACGGATGATTCGCTGGTGGAGCGCTTCGGAAAACTCCGGCCTTGAGGCGAGCGCTTCCCGCCGAAGCCGCTCGCGGATGGTATTGGAATCCGCGGGTTGCAACCCGTGGGCTTGGGGTCGCGTGAAATCCGATTTGTTCGAGTTCTTAGACATGAGTGGCCCCCACCTTCTCTTGTGGGACAGCCGCCCTTGGCTGTCCTGGGAGATTCTGCACAGCCGGGGGCGGCTGTGCTACATTTCGGGATAAGTTGTTATTCTTCGGGAGTTTTTCCGGCGGCCGTTCGCCGTCAAGTTCCGCCAGCAGGGGCAACAGCCTCTTGCGGGCGCGAAACAACATCACTTTCACCGACGCCACGGAGCGTCCCAACACCAATGCGACGCCTCGGACCGGCATGTCCTCGACGTAGTACAGCCACAAGGCGGTCGTCTGTTCTTCCGACAGGGTATCGGCGGCCAAGTCCCACAGCCGCCGACGACTTTCCGAAGCGACCATCGCGTCCAGCGGTTCCACTTCCGACGACGGGACCGCTTCCACGTCCGACTGCTCGATCTCCGGCCGCGCGCGACGATGATGGTTGATACTCGCGCGACGGGCGATCGTGAACAGCCAGGCCGAAAACGACCACCGCGACCGATAGCGGTGCAGGTTTTCATAGGCCCGCAAAAAAGTCTCCTGAGTCAAATCCTCGGCGTCTACGGCCGCGCCCCGATGCCGCAGAAATTGCAGCACCGGGGCTTGAAACCGCCGTAATAAACAATCGAAGCTATCCGCGCAACCCCGCTGCGCTCGGCAGGCGAGTTCCTCGTCGCTTGTCGTGACCAAAGCTGGGTCGCGCAACATGCCGGTAATACTTCTCTTATTTAGCCCGCCGTGAATACACGGCGGGGAGTGGTTTTTCGCACCAGACCGTGCCCCGGGTGTATTCACCCGGGGCTAAATAGTTGGGGTGGCAGTTGTAGTACTGCCACCCCAACGTAGCGCGGGTTGGCAACGCATGGCTCATCCGCCGAGCCGCATGGACATGCGGGCCTTGCGGAGCTTTTTGTTCTCTTCCATCTTTTTCAGGAAGGTCCAAACCTTCTCGGCCGGCGCCCGCCATTCGATTTCGACCACTTTTCCGTCGACGTCGACTTTCAGGGCGTCGATGATTTTCAATGCCTTGGAGTCGCCGCCGTGGACCATCACGGACATTGCACGGACGCCTTCAATGACGACCTTCATCTGCTTGGCCAACTCGGCATTTTTGACGGTCATCCTGCCCGTGAAGAACGACTCTCCCTGTTTCTCGCCAACCGCCAACGCGAAGGAGTCGATCTGTTTTACCAAGGGGAACTTGCAGGGCAGCGAGTCGGCATCCGCCAGACCGACCACCCGAGCCAGGAACATGGCGCCCGGCGGGACCGCGCCGGTCAGCGGCGAGTCCTTGCCGGCAAGGTTGGGTTTTGTGCCGTCGAGCACGTCCAGGGCGGCGGTTACTTCGTCGAAGGAGCCGCCGAAAAGGATGACGTCCGGCCGATAAAAAACGCCGGTCATGTCGTGAACGTGCTTCTTTCCCTTGGCGTGTTTCCAGGTGTGGAGTTGATGCTGCCCGTGAGTGCTTTCCCGGTACTGGGGGGCGCTGCGGGCCTTCTTCAACAACAACTCTTGATCGACCTTGGCATGGACGATCACCACGCCGGTGTCCTTTTTGATTTTCGTGCCGTAAAGGGTGATTCCGCGCAGATCGGCGCAGGGGTTGAAGTTCCACACCTCGCGGACCATTTCCAGGTGCTTTGCGGCCTCGGGGTGTTTTTGCTTCCAATGCTCGCGGGCCTTTTCGGCCACGGAGGAGGCCCGCATGGCGTCCGCGTCCACGTGCGCCACCCATTTTGCGTCGGCGGCGACTTGCTCGAGGTCCAGCGGCTCGGCCCGCAGTGTGCCGGCCAACCCCAAAACGACCGCAATCGCCAATCCCAAGTAGACTCTCATCTCTCACCTCGCTTCCAAAGGGTATTGTAAACGACCCGTACTGGAGATGTATACACGCCGAGGCGGCGAGCGGTTACATGGAAAACCGTTTGCCCCGG
>JAUWPQ010000193.1 GCA_030611515.1 Planctomycetota bacterium
ACAGCGGTTGCCCGCGCAGATCGTCGGGGTTCACCGTGTGCAACACCGGCCGGGTAAATACGGCCAGCAGCACCACCACGGCGGCCACGGCCACGAATGTCAGTGTTTTCGAGATTTCGTTCATGGCGAAGTTTTCAGTTGTCAGTTGTCAGAACAATTGGCTTGCGAAACCGCAAGCGGCTGGTTTACTTTCACTCTCCACTCTCCACTCTCCACTCCCCACTATCCACTATCCACTAATTCATCGCAATCGCGACCGGGATACGCCTTCCCGCTCGCGGGCGCGGCGGGTGAAAAACACGATCATCGCCACCAGCAGCGGTGGAATGGGCGGCAACAACACCGCCCACAACTTGTATTGGTCCTGAACGCGATTGACCTCCAGGTTCAACTCGGTCTCGCTTTTGTTGATTTCGCGGTCCTTGTCCCGGCGGGCTTGTTCGAGCTTGGCCTCTCTGATGCGTTCGAGGTTTCGTTGCATCATCCCCAACTCGATGGCCATCTGTTGCAGGTCGATATTCTTGCGTTGTTTCAGTTCGGCGAGTTTTTTTTGCATCGCCTCCTCTTCCTGCTGCTCCAGCCTCTCGTATTCCTTGGTGAACTGTTCTCGGGCGTCGGTGGCTTTTTGCCGGGCCTCCTTGGTCCGCTCCTCGATGCGCACCAGCGTGCGGTGGGCCGGCCGCCGCTTGCGGATGTCGATGAATCGCCGATCGCCGGCCAACTCATCGAGCGCGTTCAGCACGAAGGTGACGTTGTCGAAGTTGAAATTGACGCCGGCCTCGGGTACGTTGCCTTGCTCGCGGAGCCGGAAGAAATCGCGCGAAAGCATGTCGATATCGGGCACCAGCACGACGTCGATTTGCGATTCACGGGGTTTATTCTCCGCGTCTTTTTTCTCGGGATCGGCGACCGGCGGATTGAGCGTGATTTTTCCCCGGATATGCGCGGCTTCGATATACGACACGCCCGTGGGGGTTTGCCGACGTTTGGGGTTCAAGCCGCCGCGCGGTCCAAAGGGAGTCATCTGCATCAGATCGCGGTAGAGGACCGTGCCGGTCTCCTCGCCGGTCCTGGCTAAAGGAACAAAATCGAAGTTCGACGAGTTCAACTTGGAAAAGTGGCCCGGGAACGGGAAGAGCATCAGTTGCAACCCGGCGCTGATCGGGTCTTTCGGGCTGAACGGCCGATCGTTGCCGCAAGCGTCATCGACGAACACGAACTCGACCGGAAACTGACTGAACCTAGGATACGGATTGTAGTCTTGCCAGACGACCTGGTCGGCGGGGAAATCGATACCGAGCAAGCTCCAGAGCGGCCGGATGTCGCCCTTGGGCAAGGGTTGCTGCCGCATGAACATGGCGTTCATTCCGCCCGGCGGTTGGCGCGGCGCGCTGGTGGCGGGCACGCCCGGGCAAAACACCGGGGCGGGATCCTCGAAGATCGCCGTCGGTTGGCCGTTGCGGACCGCCGCGATAAAGTTTTCCATCTCTTCCGGTCCCAGCGACGACGCTTGCACGGCCAACAGCACGTCGTACCGCTCGACGATCGGCTTGGCCGGATTGACGCGGACGATCTCGTACTGTTTTTTCAATTCGTCGATAATCGGCCAGTCGGGGTTGGACGACATGCTTTGCATGTTGAAGCCGCCGAACAGCTTGGCGTCGGTTTCGAGCACGCCCACCGTCTTCCGTTGCTGTTGGCCGACGGTGCATATCGAGCGGACCAGTTCGTATTCGACGGGTATGCCGCGGTCGATGAAGGCGATCAGCGGCTCGCCCGATCCGCACTTCACCGCCACGTTGAGAAAGATGTAATCGACGGCCATCGCCCCGTGGCTGAGGGTGGTGACCTGGTGCGGTTCGATGCCGTAGCGGTCCTCGGCCAGGGCGGCCTCCTTGCTGAAGCGTTCGGTATTGTGGATTTCCACTTCCAGCTTGTCGCCCCCCAGGGCCTGCAATTCCCGCAGCGCGGCCAAGAGATTCAATCGGGTTTGCACGTAGGATTCAGGCACGCTGGAGCTGATGAAGGCCTCGATCCGCACGGGCCGCTCTACCTTCAGGTCGTGGATCAGTTCGCGCGTTTGCGGCGAGAGCGAACTGAGTTGCTCACTGGTCGCGTCGAGCCGCAGGTCGTGGTGGCGGAAAAGGACCACCGCACCGACGGCGACGACCACCAGCGCCAGCGTCCGTACGAGATAGTGGCCGGCCAGCGCCCAACGGTGCAGGCCGCTGAACCAATGGCGACGGCCGATCAGCACCATGCTCAGGTAGAGCATGACGACGACGATCATCAGGAAGTAGGCCACCCCGGACAGGCTCAGTACGCCGTGACTGAAGTCGTCCAGCCGGCTGCCGATGCTCCAACTCTTGACGGCCAGGATTTGTTGGCGACCCAAGCCGCCGAGGATCGCGTCGGCCCGGGCGAGGAACACCAGCGGCATATTCAGCAGCACGCCCAGCACGAAACTGATGGTGATGTTGCCGGTGAGGAACGAGGCCACCACGCCGATCGAGAGCATCGCCAGACCCACGAGCCAGTAGCCGACGTAAGTGCCGACGAACAGCCCCACGTCCGGATTACCCAGCCACTCCAGCACGGCGAGGTTGCAGACCAGCGAAAAGAGCAGGGCGACGGTGAAGATGGCGACCGCGGCCAGATACTTACCCAGCACGATCTCGAAATCACCGGCCGGGATGGTCAGCAGCAACTCGTCGGTCCCCTGCTTGCGCTCATCGGCCCAAACGCCCATCGTGATCGAGGGGATGTAGACCAGCATGATGAATGGAAAGCAGAAACTGAGCTGGTCGAGGTTCGCCAGGTTGTTGTTGAAGAACGCCGGCACCCAGAAGGTAGCTATCGCGCCGAGCCAGACGAACAGACAGATGAACAAGTAGCCCGTCGGGTTGGCAAAGTAACTGACGAAGTTTCGTCGGAAAACGGCAAACAGCACGTTGATGTTCATGGGGGAACAGTGGATAGTGGATAGTGGGTAGTGGGTAGTGGGTAGTGGAGAGTGGGTAGTGGAGAGTAAAAGTAAACCAACCGCTTGCGGTTTCGCACACCGATCGTACTGACAACTGACAACTGAAAACTTCCTCACACGGCGGTCAACTCGCGGAAGCGCTCGTCCAACGGGCGGCCGCCCTTGGTGAAATCTTCGATCGGACCGTCGAAGGTCAAACGGCCCTCGTTGATGAACAGCACCCGGCCGGCCATCGCCTCGACCTCTTGCAAGATGTGGGTGGAGAGCAAGATGGTTTTGCTCCGGCCCAGCTTGCGGATCGTCTCGCGGACCTCGTGAATCTGGTTGGGGTCCAGTCCGGCGGTCGGCTCGTCGAGGATCAGCACGTCCGGCTCGTGCAGGAGCACCTGGGCCATGCCCGCCCGTTGGCGATAGCCGCGAGAGAGCTTTCCGATCGGCTTGCCGATCACGCTGCCCAACGAGCAGAGTTCGACCACCGCGTCGATCCGTTCCCGTTTCCGCCGCCGCGACATCCCTCGGGCGTCGGCGAAGAAACTCAACAGGGCGCGGGGTGTCATGTCGGGATACAGGGGGCCGTTCTCGGGCAAGTAGCCGAGCCGGGCTAAACCGGCCAGCCGGTCGGACGACATGTCGTGCCCTGCGATCCGCGACGTGCCGGCCGAGGGGGCCAGATAGCCGGTCAGCAGCTTCATGGTCGTGCTCTTGCCGGCCCCGTTCGGGCCAAGGAAGGCCACCACCTCGCCCTGATGGACCTGGAAAGAAATGTCCTTGATAGCGGCGAAATCGCCAAAGTATTTCGACAGCCCTTGGGCCTCGATCATCGCGGGGCCTTGCTGTTGGGTCATCGTAAGTCGCTCCTGCTGCGTGATTTAGGCGGGAACCAACCGGCCTGCTTGCCAGTGGTATGATCAAAGGAAAGATTATAGCAGCCCGTCACCCGCCGCCAAAGCCCCATTTCCGTCGAAATCGTTGACGTGGCGGCTTGCGGTGGAACACGGGCCGTCGTGCCGACGGCCGCTAAACCGCATTTCTCACCACACGAGGAGAATTGACGACAGTGTGCCACTGCTTACTTGCAAGCAGTGATTGACGCCGGGTGGCCGCGCCCTAAAAGCTGGAACCAGTGATAACTTCGTCTCCGGCCCGCGTACCCAACGCTCTCCACACCGGCAATGCAATGGAATCGCTGATCGAGTGTGCCGATCCGTCCGTCAGCAGCGAGTTCACGACGCCGGGATGATAGCTTCGAGCGGTTACGGCGGCGAAAGTCCGCTGCGTAGCGCTGCGGCCTTCTTGCTGCGAGTTGAAATCGACGTCGTACTCGCGTCCGTCCGTGTGGACATAGGCCACCAGCGTGTTCGGCGTGAAGACGGTGGTGACGCCGCTGTGATGGACTCGACCATCGGCCCATTCCGTATGGCCCGTGTTGTCGTTGATGTTCGGCCCGAGCTTGAAGCTGGCTCCGCCGGCAAGCGCAGCCAGCGCCGCGGGCGACGACGGGATATCTGGTCCCGGGTCGGCCGTGTTGCGGAAATAGGACGTGAACGCCTTGACCTCCGCCGCCGCAAGCGTATGGCTCGTCCCATCGGAAATAGCGGCCATCGTCAACCGGCCGTTAACGTGGAACACGCCGTCTCCGCCTTGCCCGGCTGCGGGATCCCAGACCAACCAAGTGCCGAAATTAAAACCGTAGTTTTGTGGGTAAGTGTAAGGGCCGACGCCGGATTTAACGCGTACCCGATCGTTGACTTCGCTGGGACAAAGATACATCGGCATCCGCATTGTCGGCACCCCGGTCGAGAGCTGCGCGTCCCAGGCAACGTCGAGTCGCACCGCATCGTATGCGTTGCCTTGTTCTAGGTAGGGGAGTAATCGACCGTGAACGGACCAGGAACCGTTGTTTCCGGTGAGAGTCGTGCCCGGCTGGATGCAAAAGCTGGGAGGAAAGACGCCGTTGGCGGCGACGTAGTTGTGCAGCGCGAGCCCGATTTGCTTGAGGTTGTTCATGCACTGCATGCGTCTGGCAGCCTCGCGGGCCGCCTGCACCGCCGGCAGCAATATCGCGATCAGGACGCCAATGATCGTTATTACCACAAGCAGTTCCACTAACGTAAAAGCAAAAGTCGAAGGGCTGGCCGCTTCAGCGGCCTGTTGGCATGGGCGAAAGACAAAAGTCGGAGGGCTGGCCGCTTCAGCGGCCGGTTGGCATGGGCAAAAGGCGGAAGATTTTTTGTCGGCATCCATAATCGTGGCTGGTTTAGCACCGGTGACGAGCACCCCGATTTTTGGTCCATGCGGAAGGTGAGATTTTTGACTATTCTTACACCTTTCGGAGGGGAGGACCAGAAGCATGAAGCGGAATCGATTTACAAGAGGAGCAGATTACCTGTGCCCTGCGGCAGGCGGAATCGGGCACGCCGTAAGGCTGGATTTGATCCGTGCCGACAAAAAACAGAAAGAATCTGTCCGATAGCGACCGTAACACTCAGAAGCGTAAACTGGATCCAGCTTGAAAAACACCTCATCGGTGGGGACGTGGCCAGCAACACACTGTTAGGACAGTGTCGAGATTTAGTCACTGCCGTTCAATGATGCCGTTTGTTCCAATAGACTCCGAGCGGATGTCTCGTCTGTAATATCAATAACCGTTGCGATATGGCCTAACAAATCGCGATTATCCTTTTGCTGCTGCGTTGGATTATCTGGAGCAACCACGAACGCCGCAATACGTGACTCGGGGTAATTGCGACTTTCTTTAAACGAACCAAGATGGAAGGCCGCGATTTCAAAGGTTTTCGTATCGCCTAGAAGTACTCGATTGTAGATGGAATACGGCTTTTCCAGGGGGCCTAGAGTATAGTCGGGATCAAAGGATCGCAAGACCCCAAAGGCTCTATACCACTGGGGTTGAGCTTCTTTCCACTCTGGAAGGCTGCTTACCCCTACGCTCTTGACAAGACGAGATACGCCAGTCCTCAGGCGAGCATATTCGTGTTCTTTTTTTTCTATTGCCTCCTCCGCTTCAACCAATTGCCTGAAAAGATATTGTGTCAACTCCTCTGTTTCGCGATTCTCTACACGCTCAGCTACAATACCTCCATCAACAAGAAGATAATTCCCTTTAGACCATTCCTGCAAAGCGTCCATGAACTCTGGAGTTGACTTCTGAGCTGTCTGCCCATGCGCATACTCCAAGACGGGTTTAGATATCTGGCTTTTCCATGCCACCAACCATTTGCGGTAGGTCGTTTTGTTTCTTACTTTCAAATATCTCGGAATAGGGCTGTCATCACCCAAAAAGCGACCTATAACACAGCCATTATTCCACACAACAACTCCGATATTACGGGGTTCCATGCGTTTTGTGTCTGATACGTATTTCGCAACTAGAAAGCGAGTACTCATCACAGAAGCCCTTTCCTTTTCCAGTCATCAACATCAGGAAACTCAGCGCGGTTGCTATTTATAATGGTTTCAAGGTTGCGCGTACGGTATTCCAAAAGCTCCACTATCCAGTTTGACTCGGTTCTAGTAATGCCATATTGTTCTGCACTTCGGGCGATCTGTCGAATAAACCATCGCGGTAGCGAGCCTATTTTATTGTACCACCCGTCAAAACGGGCACATGAATCAATCCGTTTAAGGAACGGGTGAGTGTTTGACGATCCGTCCGTTAAATCAAGCCCAAGTACATCCGAAGTCGGCAACATTCGCAAAGCACCGTCTTCTTGCCAACGAAACAAAGCAACATCATGGTCGAAGATAAACATTCTAGTAGGATTTACCGTATCATCGCACCAGATATTGCGACGCACACGATCCGGGTTAGCTACAAGAATGTCAAACGCCAAGATACCAGCACACAAATCAGGCCTGGCTTTATAACAAGCATCAAAATCGGCTGGCGGAAATGTATCGCGCTCAAAGTCGAAATCTAACGACGAGAACAAAAACGCCCGCTTGATATTTATGCCTTCTTGGCTGTCAAAATAAGTAATGGCAAAAGGAGGACATGGCAACAATAGGTAGTGAGCTATATGACCACAAATATACTCATTTGCAAAACGATATGGCCTCTCTGGGTACTGTCGTTTGTGGATAGCTCCTACATATCCAGCACCATACGCGTCATCGTCGATGCTCGCCCAACCGAACTGATCCTCTCGGAATACGGCACGAAATGGGTGATCCTTTCGCCGAGCCATAACGAGCACCTTAATTATACCAAAACAGCGGGAGCGTGCAGCCCCCCGTAGTGGGTGGCGCAGCATATCCCTGAGGCGTCACGTACAATTGGTATCGGATACGGGAAAAAGAAAATGGATGGCTTTTTGGGTGACTCCGCAGACTGTACTATTGAAAATAAGCTGTAAACACACCAATAGGGCCGACACCAAGCATTTTCCCAGCTTGCCGGGCCACGCCTGAGCCTTAATTCCGTTGCTTCGACCGCTCAGTGTAGCGGCAAGCAAAACCCCTCAAACAGGCGGGGATTGGCTGGGTTGGGACGAATCCTTGGCCCTATGCGAGTTACCCAAGCAGGAGAAAAGCCAAGCCATGTAGCGAGATACGCAAACAGCCGAGCGGGTCGGGAATGTCGGCTCGCCGCCGTTAGGCTGTCTGAAAAAATTAGCGGGAAACCGCTCGGTTGAAAGCTATTTGCCAGCAACACACTGTTAGGACAGTGTCTTGTTTCGCTACACCTGTTCAATTCTGCTGTAGCAAAATAAAACAGGCGAGCTGATGGAGGCTCGGGCGACCAACCATCAACTCGCCTGTGGTAACCGGAAGCCGTAGCTTCCGATCCGTCGGGGGTGCCTTTCTTCTCTGCTCTACAGGAGGGAGGTAACCTGTTTCCAGCTAACACGTTCCGATGATCTCAACGGTGCCTCTTCACACACCTCTTCGCGTTCCAGCCACCGCCACTGCCTCTTCCCTGTTCCGGCCCCACTCGCTCTTCTCGCTTCACTGCTCAATCTCTTCCGTTTCGCCCCGGAAGGGATGATCGCTATTCGACCTCACATACTGCGAACGGCGTGCCAAAACGAGGAAAAAGCATGGCGGTAGCGGTAGGCTGGGTCATGGCCCCGGCGTTGCCGGACGAATCGGGCATGGTCCCGGTCGGGAACGAAACAGATTTCCTGACTGTCGCGTTTCTCCGCCACGCGCAGTCCCAGCCGCCCGGCAATCCGCCGGATCTCTTCCTTGCGGTGTTCGCCGACGGGGAACATCAGCCGCGGGAGAAAATCCCTTCGGATGCCGAACAGCGCGTAGGATTGGTCTTTCGACTCGTCGCGGGCGCGGCAGAGCGCGATCTCGCCCCGGGGGCGGAAAAAGGGGACAGTCCCCATTTGCCGGAACGGCCCGAAGGGTGCTTCGCACAAATGGGGACTGTCCCCTTTTTCCAGTGCGACAAGCCGCGCGTGATGTCCGGTGGCCACGTATTCCGCTCCCAGACCGTCGGCATACTCGAACAGCCTGCCGAACTTAAGCCACGTGTTGCAGACT
>JAUWPQ010000247.1 GCA_030611515.1 Planctomycetota bacterium
ATCGGCCCGTCGTGCCAGGTTGCGGCAGGTCGTTGCCTTTGCCGCCGAGTTCCATCTCCGACTATTTCGCTCGCTATGCGGCGCCGCGTCGTCGGAAGACCCCGAGTTGGAAAACCACGTGAATCGGGCGTTGCGGAACGGCCAACATAGCCCACGGTCCGTCGCTGCCAGACTAGATCGCTGTCTGGACGCCGCCGCCCAGATCGACCGCAACGCCAATCAAGCCACTCTGATCGAGTGTTGGGTGGACGACTTGGCAGGGATTAGGGATGAAGGAAGGATGAAGGATGAAGGATGAAGGACGAAAGAATCCCCCAAATCCCTCCTCCCTCCTCCCTATTTCGGTCGTATGGGACGCTGTGCTTTTTGGAAGCGGATGACTTCCTGCTCCGCTTCCTTCCACTGCTTTTTCTTGGCCAGGGCGATGATGGCTTGAAACTCATCGTACTCGGTGTCGGCCACCTTGCCTTCCGCGCGGCGATCTTGGAGAATTTTCTCGCATTTTTCGAGCCACACGGTTTTTTTGGCTGAGATCGCGGTCCGCAGGGAGGAGATTAGTTTCTGGTTTTGCGGCGTGGACGCTTGCGGCCGACCACACCCGATCACCACTAATGCCACCACCACTATCGCGATTCCAAAGACCGAGACGTGAGTGATAGTATTTCTCATATTCTTTCGCTCCTTAAATTGGTTCCCTCTCCCAAAGGGAGAGGGAACATTGAATCCGCAATTTGCATAACTCCAGTCAAAAAGATTCCGTGATGATCTCCCCCTTGTTCATGCTCGACATGGCTGCCCAAGTCAGATGGTTGATCGTCTCCGAGATGAAATGCACGCTGCCATCGCCCAGCAAGACGTTGCAGCCGCCCGGGTGTTCGGCGTACATCTGGCAGACGGCGCACATCGGACTGTTTGGGGCGTGGATCGCCGGCGGATCGTCGTGATGGCACGGGCCGCTATGGACGTTGACCAACGTGGCCGCGCTATCACAACCAGAAAAAGCAAACTCCGGTTTCGGGCAGACCGCCGCGCCCGGGATCACGCCGACCCAGGTTTTGTCGCTGAGCGCCGGGTGGTGTTCCCCAGCGAAGACGGTGTGGGAGAGGCCGTCGGTGACGGTCGAGGTCCGCGTCCGCGAGTTCCGATAGATCGGCCCGTCGGCAATTCCGCCCCAGTCGTCCACCGTATACATCCACGGCTCCTCTCGACCGGCGTTGACCACGTAGCAGGAACGGGAGAAGGTGGCCAGCGGCTGGCCGCCTTCGGACAGTACCTCTACCGGCTCGTCCGTACCGGTCGCCGAGGGACAGAGAAACACGGCCAGCCGCGTACGAACCGGTAGAGCGTTGGCGGCGTCCCAACAGGGTCGCGAGAGGTCGAACGATTGATACAACGGATCCTGTTCCAGGTAAGGGAGCAAAAGCGCTCCCCAGGCCCAACCGGGACCGGCGTCCCTGGTGGCCGAGTGCGGCGAACCGTTCAGTCCGCCGCCGCCGGGCTGAATCACGTACGAGGGAGGAAAGACCTCCAACGCGTCGTGGTAATGGTGGAAGGCCAACCCGATCTGACGCAAATTGTTGATGCATTGCGCCCGTCTGGCGCTTTCGCGAGCGGCTTGCACGGCCGGCAACAACAAAGCGATCAAAATGCCGATGATCGTAATCACCACCAATAGCTCCACCAACGTGAAGCCGCCGTAATCGGAGGACTTTCGACGCGGGAAAAAATCAAACCGCTTGTGATATCTTCCGTATGCGCAATAGTGTGACATGGGAAAAAGCTCCTGGTATTTGAGATGTTCCTGGTTCCCACGCCCTGCGTGGGAACCCCCGTTTTCCGACGCTCTGCGTCTGTGTGTGAGGCAAACGCCGATCCGTAGCGACCCCGTAGCGTCGCCAGTCGCCCGTTCCCACGCGGAGTGGGAGTATGGGAACGAGAGGTTGCGGCCTCGCTTACGCCGGAGGAGGAGCTCGGGCGTGAAACGGCGGAGAAGAGACTGCGTGCCGGATGTAGAGACCGTCGAGCTCGGCTTGGCCAATCAATTGTGGCACCGGCTCAACCGCGGCCGAATGGAACCACTGCCCTTGGGCCACTAAATGGCAGATCGGGCAATCCGCTTCGTCGGCGCTGGGGAGCTGACCCTCTCGAGGCGATTGCAGCCCGGGAAGGTGGTCGGCAGGCAACGGCAACATGCATGGCCGCCGCTGTCCGACAAATAGAAAGCCCCGCGGCAACTCCATCAGGTGCGCGTTGCCCGGAACGAAGTGCCAGCCCTCGCCGACCGCCCACGCCAGGGCGAACAAACCGGTCAGCAACCAGGTGCAGGTGTGTCGACGAAAAAGTTTCACTGGAGGTGGGGGGAAGCGGGGCAAGAGTTGAAAGCTTAACGCAAGTAGTATAACCGACCAGTCGCCGGAAAATCAACCCCCCCATAATCGGGGCGCATTGCGTGGCGGACGTCCTTGCCGCCCTCCGCTCCTATTCCACCTCTCCCTGCACGGTCAATACGATGCGTCGTCGGTCGGCGTGACGGCGGTGTTCGCAAAGACATATTCCCTGCCACGTGCCGAGGCAGAGCCGGCCTTGGTGGATCGGCACGCTCAACGAGCAGCCCAACAGCGATGACTTGACGTGGCTGGGCATGTCGTCCAAACCCTCGTCGACGTGGCGGTACGGAAAATCCTCCGGCGCCAACTTGTCGAGCACCCGGTCCAGGTCCGCCAGCACGTCGGGATCGGCGTTCTCGGTGATCGACAGCGACGCGGAGGTGTGCTTTAGGAACAGATGGAGCAGGCCCGTGCGGATTTGCGCAATCTCCGGCAGGGCGTCGAGCACCGTATGGGTGATCGCGTGGAATCCGGGGGAACACCTAGGCAGTTGAATCTCACGCTGAAGCCAAGTCATGGTTTACCTCGATCGGGGGCTGTATAAGAATAACTCATGTAGGACGGACTTCCTAGCAGCCCGTCCCGCGGAAAACGAACGATGTTTTTCCAGCCCCTTATAAATTTGCCAAGATTGCGGCAATCTGGTAGAATTACACCCGTGACCTGCAAGCACCTCAAGGACTTGTACGGGATTTGCCAGGCCCACCAATTGATGGCGGACAAGCCGTTTTTTCGGGTCGGCTTCGGGCCGCGCGGGGGGATATTTTCTTCCACCCCTTGACTTTGATGGGTTATCGGTAATAATGATATGTTTTACCCCTCCCAGGATAAAGCTTTCAAGGTGGTGTAAGGTAGTATTGCGCGTTTAGCATTAACCTGCGGCCGGTGGTTGCATTACGGAACACGACCGCCGGTAAGCAATATGGGATGCGATCCCCTTCGGTTGTGGCTATGTTCCGGTAAAGTTTCTGTATCTCGATGGAGTTGATTGGTGATGAGGAACGTGTTTGAAGCGATTTTGGAGTGTGGGCACGATGAGGATTTCGCGCCCGTGGAAACGGAAGACTTCGGCGAGACCGAGGCGCCCGCCGGTTCGCGTACGAAGATCGACATTCTGGCCGAGCGGGTGCTTCGTGGACAGCCCTTGTGGCATCATTGCGACAGGTCGGACTATAGCGGTCTGACCGGGGCGGTGCGGCCTCGCGCTTGAGGCCCGTCTGGCTGCCCGTTGGAAAAGTCGGATTTGAGAGTTTGGGTGCCACTGCTGGCTTGTCCAGCAGTGTTTTTCCGGAAATTTCTCCCCTGCACTGCTGGACAAGCCAGCAGTGGCGCCCTTTTTCATCGGGCTAGGGTCTTGCGTTGGGGTGGCAGTTGCACTGCTACCCCAACGGCACGCAAAAGCAATAAGGAATGGCCGCTGTTGCTTTCACGCGGACGCCTTCAGCGGCAGCGGCGCTTCGGGCTGATGCGGTTCCAATTCTCCCCGCAAGATCAAGACGTCCGTAGGGGCCTCGATCCCCAAGCGGACGCGGTCGCCCGCCACTCTCACCACCGTCACGACGATTGAATCGCCGAGTTTGATTTGTTCGTTCTCGCGTCTGGATAAGACCAACATTCTATAACCTCCGTGTTATTGCTGTACTAATGTATATCCTTCGACGAGTCCGGTCAATCCCGGCGATTTCGTTTTTGCTCCTCTACGCGGCGGCCGATTCCAGGGCCAGCCCATCGAGCAACTGGGTCTTGAGAAACCGCTCGCCGTGGCAGCCGTAGAACAGCACCTGATTGCGGTCGGTTTCCCAGATGGCGGTGAACTTGGTCGCACGCGGCCCGTGCAGACAGAAGTAAATCCCGCAGGGTTTGCCGCTCCGAAGCAATACCCTTTCGGTCAGCGAAAAGACTCCCTCTTGGAGTTGGTAACGGCCACAAATGGTTGTGTTGACAAAGTCTCGAAGATCATGGACGCTTTCAATCTGTTGAAAACGAGTCAACATTGTTGGGTATAATCTCCTGAATGAGCGCGAAGCCGAAATAATGGGCGGCTTAGCACGGTTGGGATAATGTGGGGTGAATGCCGACAAAGAAAACTATCGGCAATATACGCCAAAATATTCGCCTGAGTATTTCGGGTATTTTCGGGGGCGTGCGAAAAATATCGGTGACCTTGACGGCCACTTATCCCAAGCAACACAACGGGTTCGGACTACATCCGACGGTCCCGGATAGCTCGTTGAGATTTTTTATCTAAAGTCGAACCGCCGCCGGAAAAACCGATCCTTCACCATTTTCCGCCTATTTTGCTTCGCCGGAGTAAACGGAGAATGCCTCGGCCACCCGGCCTTGACGCTCGTCGCCTCGGTGAAGCAGCACGCGGTATCGCAGGGTCATCGTTCCGCCGGGCGAAAGCGTATACGCGCCGTCGCTCCTCTTGCCGCCCGTAAAGTCGTGTAAACCGAACGGATTGGCAGTTAGCAGTCCGTATGTCCGCGCGTGCCAATAGGTAGGGAAGCGGAAGCTATCGGGATGATTGAGAATGGCGATGCCGACCGTCTGGCCGTCGACCGGTCCGTGACAATCGACCCACTCGGCGGGCTTTCCCCACGCGGCCTTATTCACCTGTCGGCGGCTGTTGACGAGCTTTCCCCCCAGCCCGGCGTCGACGCGGATCGTCTCGGCCACGCGAACGCCGAACGTCCCTTCCTTGGTGTCGCCAAAGGTGACCGCGCCGTCGGTCGCTTTCAGCACAATGTCGAAGTCGATCCAGCGGGCGTCTCCGTCGGTGTCGAAACGGAGCGTGCGCCGGTCCTCGCAAATCTTCTTGCCGTCGGGATCGAGCCATGCGTTGTGCGCAACGATCGTCGCGGGCTTGCCGCCGGCGAGCTTGGTGAACTCGACGTGCTTGATCGTGCCGACCCGGCCGGTTTCCGTCCAAAAGTTCACGCCGTTCACCTCGCCGTGCGTGAACCACAGGGAGCGATGATGCTGATGGTCCCGCCTCTCACCCGGATTGTCGCGCATCGGATAGTCGCGGGTCATCGGCTTGCCGGTCGGACCGATGATCGGCCATAGAACCGGCTTGTTTCCCGAGCGGACCAGATACTCGGTGAACAATTGACCGTCGATCTTCACCACCGCGCCCCGCTCCGAACGCTTGACGGTGATCTCGGCCGAAAAGCTCTGGAAACAAGGGGAAAACGACGCCAGGGCCAGAGCGACAAACGGCGATAAGCGGTGCATGGGAAAACTCCAGAGGCGGGTTTAGATGCGGGTTCACATCCATTATATGCCACCGCCGAACCCTCCGCAAGCAAGCGTGGGTGGCACTGGCCGTTGGGTGGCACTGGCATCTTGTCCTTTGGGTGGCACTGGCATCTTGCCAGTGCTCTGACCGGGTGGCATTGACGAAAGGGAGTGCGATGGTGTGCCACAGGCTTTTGCAGTGCCGGGGGTGGGTTGACGGTTGATAGGAAGATGATGGGGGCTTTTAAATAGGTCCACCACGCAC
>JAUWPQ010000234.1 GCA_030611515.1 Planctomycetota bacterium
ACTCATACCATGAATCAAACCGATCGCATCGAGGCCGTGGACCTGAAGGTTCCGGTGCGACGCGCAAAGCCGCGGGCGGGATTCCTCTCCGCTAGCGACAGTGTAGTTTTCGCCGGCAACAAGGACGACCTGCGAAAGGTATGGCCTCACTTCGAGATTAAATAATGAGCGAGCCAACCGATTGTCGGACTAGAGTGGCCTTGTTCCTGCCCAATTTGTCAGGTGGCGGGGCCGAGCGCGTCATGACCTACCTGGCTAATGGTTTGGTGGATCGCGGGCATCAGGTCGATATGCTCTTGATTGAGAAGCAGGGGCCTTACCTTGCTGACCTCTCCACAAAGGTGCATGTGACGGATTTGGGGGCACGGGGAGTGCGAAGCAGCATCCTACCGCTGGCGCGCTACCTGCGCACAAAGAAACCCGAAGTGCTTCTGTCGGCTTTGGATCATGTCAATATTGGGGCGCTGCTGGCGAAGCGGTTGGCCCGCGCTGCGACTCGCGTGATTCCCACAGTACACATCTCGCACTCGCAAGTAAAGATTCATCATCGCGGCATCCACCACAGAATTGTTCGTGCGCTGCTTCGGCTTACCTACCCTTGGGCCGACGCAATAGTGGCCGTATCCAAGGGCACGGCGGACGACATGATTCGCACGAGCGGGGTACCGGAACGTCTGGTGCGGGTCATCTACAATCCGGTCATTACCCAGGAGATAAAAGTCCTTGCCGAGCAGCCGCTCGATTATCCCTGGTTTGGGCCGGGGGAGCCCCCGGTGATCCTTGCCATGGGACGTCTGACCGAACAGAAGGCCTTTGGGACATTGATACGGGCATTTTCACTCGTGCAGAAGGACTACGCTTGCCGGCTACTGATTCTCGGCGAGGGACCGGATCGAAAGATGCTGGAAGGCTTGGTGGACGAGCTTGATTTGACGGACAAGGTGAGCCTGCCCGGATTTGTGCGAAACCCGTTCAACTACATGGCGCGATGCTCATTGTTTGTGTTGTCGTCGGCGTGGGAGGCTTTACCCACGGTGCTCATCGAGGCGCTCTCGCTGGGTACACCCGTTGTGTCGACCGATTGTCCGAGTGGTCCCCGCGAGATACTGTATGGGGGCCAATACGGAAGGCTGGTGCCCGTAGGCGACGTGGAGACCCTCGCCGGTGCCATGAATGATACCCTGCGGGGCGCACGGCCCGAAGTACCCGAGTCGGCATTGCGGCCGTTTACAGTTGATGTCGCGGTGGACGAATACATCAAGGTGATTAGGGAAGTAACCCATGCGTAACCTCGCCTTTGTGTCACTCTTCGCATTGGTCTTTACCATCCCGTTGGAGAAGATTGTTATGATCGAGGGGGTCGGAGGCATTTGCCGGCTCATTGGATATGCGACGATCTTTATGGCGATACTCGCCGTGGCGGAGACGACAACCCTGCGCCCGCTCGATAGAATCCATTATTTCATGGCCGTATTCCTCGTGTGGGTTGTGCTTAGCGTGGCGTGGACGGCCAATCTCGACATGACGGTGATGCGAGCATTTACTTTCGTGAGGGTGGTGGGGCTGGCGTGGCTCATCTGGGAGATCGCTCCCAGAATCTCCCAACAAGCATATCTGATGCTTGCGTACGTCCTTGGCTCGGGTGTCGCCGTTGTCATGCAGATTCTGCAATATGCGACGGGCTACGGCTATCGTTTCAGCGGAGGAGGACTCAATGCCAACGACTTTGCCCTCGTTCTGGCGATGGCGATTCCCATGGCGATCTACCTTGCCAGGAGCCAATACGTAAAGAAGCGGTGGATGCGCTGGCTGTGCGGGGCCTTTTGCCCGGTGGCGGTATTCGCCATACTCCTATCCGGGTCGCGGATGGGGCTTGTCGTTATGCTGGGTATGGGTACGCTCTTTTTCTTGGCGAATTCCCGAAACCGTTTGAGATCGCTGTTCATAGTCGCGATTATCGCTGGAATCGTGGGACCGACTTTTATCTGGTTTGCTCCCCCCAAGACCGTTGAACGAATACTGGGTACGCGAGAGGCTCTCAGTGGAGACTGGAACATGCGAAAACAGATTAGGGACGAAGGTCTTCGCGTCTCGGCCGAGAACCGGATTGTAGGAACCGGCATCGGTACTTTCCCATTCGTCGTTGGTGGAATACACCGTGAAGGTGAGCGCGAGATCAAGTATGATTTTGTGGCCCATAACGCTTACCTCGCCATATTGGTCGAGCTTGGCGTGGTGGGCTTGGGGCTATTCGCCGCAATCCTGGTCGTGTGCATTGTCGATATCTGGCAACTGCGGCAACCCGAACGGATCATCTGGATGGTGGTGTTTGCCGGATGGGCGGTTGGTGTCTATACTTTGTCGTGGGACTATCACAAGCCTACCTGGTTCTTGTTTGGAATGATCGCGGCTCAGCACAGCGCCGTCGGAGTAGTCGGTCGCCGCTGGCATCAGGGCATGAGTGAACCGTCATGAAAGCTAGGATCCTTGCCGCCGGGGAAGGGATGCGGTTGCATCCTCTGACGCTGCCGCCCAAGCCGATGTTGCCCGTCTCGGGCCGACCGACGCTCGAATGGATCATCGCCTGGCTGCGCCACCACGGCATCCATGATATTGTAGTCAACCTATATCACCAACCGGACGCCGTGGCTGGGCACTTTGGCGCTGGCCTGCGACTGCCCGATGGTGTCGACCGATTGTCCCAGCAGGCCAAGGAAGATACTGCAAGGCGGATGTCTGGAGCATCTGGCGCCAATCCGGAACGAAGCGCCCTTGCGGAGGCCATGTTCGCTGGGTTGAGGGGCGAGTGCCCCAATAATACCACAAAAGCTGATCTGATTCCGTACACCAATGAAGTAGTGGCCGACGCACACATGCGAATCATGTTTAGGGAGTCAGGTGCGGAGTTGCCATTAAGTCCTGCCCGCGATGCTGAACGAACAGACTGAAGTTTTCCCATGAAACTGCTCTATATCACTGTTTCGATGCCTTTTGGACCCAGTGAACCGTTCTTTGTTCCCGAGGTCCAGGATATGTTGCGGCAGGGCTGCGAACTGCTGATCGTGCAACGCTCGCCATCCGGCGAATGCACCAGTAAGGATGCGACGGGACTCGACCAGCAAAGTCTGCCAAAACCGCTCGTTAATGCGGAGATCATCACGACGGCTTTGAGTATGTGTATCCGCCAGCCGCTGCCGACAATCCGCGCCTTGGGGCGACTATTTCACAGCCGCAACCTCTCCACTTTCTTGAAGAACCTGTCGGTCTTCCCCAAAGCCCTCTGGATTGCCAAGCTGGCACGGCGATGGGGTGCCGACCACATCCATGCCCAATGGGGGCTGACTACCTCCACGATGGCCATGGTGGCCAGCGATATCTCCGGTATTCCCTGGAGTTGCACCGTCCATCGCGTGGACATCATCGGCAACAACCTGCTTGCGCTTAAACTCCGCCGGGCGTCGTTCGTCCGCTTCATCTCCAGGGACGGCATAGCGTTGGCGGAGTCCATTTGCGGCAGTCCCCTGCTTGGCAAGGTTGTTCTTTTACACTTGTGCGTGGACATGCCTACGGAAGTAGTGTTACACGATACGCTCCGTGACCCACCCCTGTTGATCTGTCCTGGCGCTCTGATCGAGCGGAAAGGCCAATGTTACTTGATCGACGCTATCCGGATTCTCCACGAATCGGGCATGAAGGTCAACCTCTGGCTTGCCGGCGAGGGCGAGATGCGGCCTACGCTGCAAGCGCTCGTGGCCCGGCACGGACTTCAGTCGCAAGTGACGTTTCTGGGGCAAGTGGAGCACACCGAGCTCCTCGATATGTTTCGCGCCAGACAGGTCGATGCCGTCGTGTTGCCCACGCTTCATGAAGGAATTCCAGTCGCCTTGATCGAGCCGATGGGATACGGCATTCCTGTTATATCGACGACCGTCGGCGGCATCCCGGAGCTTTTGCGCGACGGGGCGGGGATTCTCGTTCCTCCGCATGATCCCGCCGCCCTGGCCGAGGCGATCGAACGCCTAGTCCGTGACCCCGCGCTGCGAATACAGTTGAGTGCCGCGGGAAGGAAGCGGATCGAGGAGGAATTTTCCGTCAACACCGTTGTGGCAAAGCTGGTAGCCAAGATCGAGGCCGCATGAATATTTTGCTCATCAATCATTACGCCGGCTCGACCAGTTACGGCATGGAATATCGCCCGTTCTATATGGCTCGGGAGTGGGTCAAGCTCGGCCACAATGTGACGATTGTAGGCGGCTCTTATTCTCACGTACGTACTGAGCAGCCCGAAATTGCCGGCAGCGTTACGGAGGAGAATGTCGATGGCATCCGCTACGTGTGGCTGAAAACGCCCTTTTATCGCGGTAATGGGACGCGTCGGGTGCTGAACATATTCAGCTTTGTCTTCCGGCTTTGGTGGCACTCCAGGCGCGTCGCGGGCGACTTTCCTCCCATGGTAGTAATTGCATCTTCCACATATCCGCTGGATATCTTTCCGGCAAATCGCATCGCTGAAAAATATCGGGCGAAATTGCTCTTCGAGGTCCACGACCTTTGGCCGCTGACTCCGATCCAAATCGGCGGCATGTCGCCCAAGCACCCGTTCATAATGCTCATGCAGTACGCCGAGAATTATGCTTACCGCAAGTCCGACCGCGTGATCTCGATGCTTCCCAATGCGTTTGAGTATATGCGCAAGCATGGGTTGGTGGAGGAAAAGTTCGTCCACATTCCCAACGGCATCAACACGTCCGAATGGGAGGGGTCACTAACACAGTTGCCTCCCCGACATGCCGAATGTCTGCAATCATTCCGTAACGATGGCCGTTTTATCATCGGTTACGTGGGCGGACACCAGCCATCGAACGCACTAGAGGCGGTGCTTAAGGCCGCGGAACTGTTGCGCAACGCTCCCGCAATTTTCGTATTGGTGGGGAAGGGCTCCGAAAAGGAACATCTTCAACGTAGCGCCGCCAAGCGAAACCTCAGCAACGTGGTTTTCTTGCCGCCGATTCCCAAGGCGTGCGTACCAAGTATGCTGGCCAACGTAGATACGCTATATCTGGGACTGAAAAACCAGCCGCTTTTCCACTACGGCATCAGCCCCAACAAACTAATGGACTACATGATGGCCGCGAAGCCGGTGATCCACTCCGTCAACTCGGGCAACGACCTGGTGGCGGAAAGTGGTTGCGGCATTTCTTGCCCCGGTGAAGACGCCCGCGCCGTTGCCGACGCGGTCTTGCGGCTCATGAAGCTTTCGACGTCCGAGCGCGCCGCAATGGGCCAACGGGGCAGAGAGTACGTCATCCGTCACCATCAATATGCCAACTTGGCTCGACGCTTCCTGGACGCGATGCAAGCGAAGTAAGGTATCGCCGATCGCTTCATACGAACCCTTGTCGGGACAAATTGTCGCCTTCCTGACGTAGAGTAAACGCCAATGTCGATACGTAACGCTAAGAATCGGGACTTGCCTGCCATCGGGGCCATCCACAAAAGCCAATTTGGAGATCATTTTCTGGGGCAGTATTCAACCCGGCTGCTCGAAACCTATTACGGTGCTTTTCTTGGAAAATCAGTGTTCTTGGTGCATGAGACCCATGAAACGGTTGACGGTTTTGTTTTGGGCGCGAAATCCGACCAATTGTCCGCATGCAGGGCGACCTTTCTACGCTCCGCCTTGTTGCGATGTATATGGGAAACCTTGTTTCGACCGCGTTTGTGGCGCGAAGGAATGATCAGCGGTTTTTCCAGTCTGATTGCACCCCGGCTGAGGCGCGGCCGCTCGGAAGACGCTTCGACGAGGCCAAGACTCCGCTTGCTTTCCATCGCGGTAAGCGAAGAGGCCATGAGGAAAGGGCTCGGGACCGAATTGATGGTTGCCTTTGAGCGAACCATTGACGATGGAAGTGTGTGCGAATACGGGCTGTCCTTTGAAACGACGAATTATCGCGCCGCCAGATTCTATGAGAAAATGGGATTTGAAGTCGAAATGGAGTGCAAGGCGGGGATCTACCTTCGGAAAAAGCTAGTCCACAATACTTCCAAATAGTGCTTGCATGCATCATGGATTCATACGGAAACGATTCTTGGCGTTCGATTCAATAATACAATTGTAATGGGTGTGGGCTTGTTTTTGCGTTCACTACTCTGCCCAACAAACCTATTTTGACGTTTCTGCTTGGTATTACTGGCTGCGGAAAGACAGTCCAACAGTAAACAGGAACTGATTTGGTGTCTGGGCCGGAGTTGTGAGTAAAATGCCTTTTTTTCGGTACGTGGAATCGAGTCCTGCACTTTCTGAGAAAAGGGCTTTGCTACGTGGCCATTGTCACGAGGCTTTTGGTCAAGTTGATAATTTTTCGTGGGAGCGACCAGATGTGGGTAATCGTCAATAATTCGTTCCGCAAGATCCATCGGCGTAGGGCTTT
>JAUWPQ010000231.1 GCA_030611515.1 Planctomycetota bacterium
CCTCGGCCACGCCCGGCGCGGTGTAGACCGAGTAACCAACCGAAGCCAGATTCCGCTGTAGAACCTCAACCGTATCGGGCACGTCGTCCACGACCAGGATAGTATCTTTCTTAGCTTTCTCGCTCATCGGCCTTTCTTTCCTGAAAAAGGTGTCGGAACTATTTTTCCGGGAAATGGCTATTGGGACAACGCTCACCCGCCAAAAACAGTTCTGACACCTTTTTTCACCTTTTTTCACCCACCTTTTTTCACCTGCCCCCTTTTTTCATCTGACACCCTCATTCATCCGTGCCCGGTCCGGCGTGGTAGTTGGCCACGGCTTGCGAGGTCCGCAGATAGCGGTTGTAGATACGCAGGCACTTCAGGCCGGGCCGGCCGGTGGCCAGCGTCATGATCCGGGCGGTTTTCGCGCCGTTGACGTCGGCCAGTTCGTCGGCGAACAGTTTGTACGGGAACCGGCCCCAGCCAAAGGTGCGCCGCTGGCCGCCGTCGCATAGAACGCCGTCGACAACGAACGAAATAATCTGCGGTCCGGCGTCGACGATCACTGCTACGTGGTGCAATTTGCCGGGCTGCAACAGCCCCGGATCACAGTCCCACCAGCCGATACCTCCCTGGCCGTCGCGCAGCTCGATGCGGATTCGGCCCTCGTCGAGCGTGATGATCTTGAACCCTTTGCCACCGACGATCCGGTTATCGAGAATCACCTGTCCGGGCAGCAAGTCGGCAAGCGTGATCCAGAAATCGATGGAAAAACCGCCGCCTTGCGACAGGTCGGGCAGCAGCGGCATGGGAATCTGGGTGAGCGGCTTTTCGGTCGCAGTGAAACCGGCCACAAGCCCGTCGGTCGTGATTTTGCGGACCCGGCCCTGGTTCCAAAGGCCCTCGATCAACGTCGGATCGATCGCGTGTACGCGGGCAACTGACTTCTGAGTCTCGGTGATCCAGTAGCGGCCGTCCTGCTCGATCAGGTCGGGATAGCTGGTCCGCACCAAGGGATCGGGGTCGTAGAGCAGGATTTCCGGCTGCGACCAGTGGATTTTGCCGTCCTTTTCAACGCCGCCGGATATCCAGGCCGGGTTTCGCGGCAACCACCAGGGTGTGCTGTGGTTGTGATACCAAAAGAGAAACTTCCCGTTGGCCGTCTTCCAAATCCTGGGGCACGCGCGGGGATTTTTCATTCTTTTGCCGCCGGGCGTGTAGGTGGCGAACTCGGGCCTGGTCCAGGTGCGGCCGCCGTCGTGGCTGTAGGCGTGGGCCGGATAGCCCAGCGTAGTGCGGTACATGCAGTACAACGTCCCGTCGCTTAGGGCAACGATGTTCTGCTCCGACTGGATGTGCCCCAACTGCGGCGCCTGGAGCCCGTGGTCGCCGTCAGGAAGCAACTGCCAGATGATTTTCTCCGGGTCGGGCTCCGAAAGGACGTTGTCGGAGCGGAAGAACCAACCTTCCGAATTGTCGATTTGGTATTGGCCGATTCGGCTGAATGCGAACAGGGCCGTGCCGCCGATGGTGATTGGCTTGCCGATCCCCCAAAACATTTGTATCTCGCCGCCGAACATATTGTTGCGGTCGAGGTCTATCATCCGCATCGGCAGGCGATAGCGTTTTTTCGACCACGTGCGGCCGTGGTCGTCCGAGAACTTGTAGACGTACCAACCAAGCAGTGTCCCGCAGATCGGCTGGCCCCGCCAGGACGTAATGTTGTCGGCATTGTAGTTGTAGAATGCATACACGCGTCCGCCGGGGGTCGCCAGCGGCATCACCCAACTCGTCTCCGGGCCGTCGGGCAGCGAAGGCTCGATGTCGATCAGCTTCGACCAGTTGCGGCCCTGGTCGGTGCTGATGGTGGCAACCACGTGCTGCCCCCGCTCGCTTTCCTTGCCCGGGCCGGTGGTCAAGGTGCACAACCAGTTTCCGTCCTTGGTAATCACCGTGTAAGGCTGGTCGCAGTACCCTTCGTCCGGGATGACCCGGCCGTTGCGCAGGTTGCGGAGGTCTGTGTCCGGCTTCGTTTCCGGATCGGCGAAGGCCGCCGAACCATACGGCGCCGACAGTACGATTAGCAGCAATATGAGTCGTTGCATAGATGTATTATCCACTCCGTTTTGGATTCGCATAGACGTTGAATGGAAAAAGAATGGAAAAAGGCATCAGAACTATTTTTCTGGAAAATTGGCCGTTGGAGCAACGCTCACCCGCCAAAAATAGTTCCGACACCTTTTTCTTGCGGTCAGGTAGGCCGTGACCTCAAACCGCGACCACTTCCACGCGGGGAGAAAAGCCAAGTTTGTGAAGAAGTTCTTCGCAGTCTTCCCATGCGAGACCGAAGGCCCGCACGTCGGCAACACCGAGACGGGCGAGGACGGGCGAAAGCGTCTCGGCATCACACTCGGCAAGCTCGCCGTCCATTATGGCGTTCTCGGCCCAGTCCACCAACTGCGCCGGCGTGATTTCGTGGTGAAGATACGCGGCGATTTTTTCAGCGACAGTTTGCTTTGTGATTATCATGAGTTTGCTTTGTTGATCATCATGACTGTATGGCTGTATTCTACATTTTCTGGTGGCCTTTGTCCACCGGGAATTTCTCATGCGTCTCGACCAGTTTGCCCTGGTCGTCGTAGAAGGTGTTTTAGAAATCAATATGTGGCACAGCCGCCCTCGGCTGTGTGATTAACCGTGAGTTCTCGGTCACAGCCGAGGGCGGCTGTGCCACATTTCAAAACACGTTCGTAGACCTCCTGCCAAAAACGCAGGGTTGTTTCGTTCGCGTCCACTTCCTTGAAATACCGCGCCACCCAGCCAAGCCGACCTGTCACATCCAGCCGGTAGCGCCGTCCGCCGCCGGGCAACTCTTCCCACTGGCCGAACTTCTTTTCGTTCTGAGAGCGCGTGCTCATTTGGCCGTGCCTTCCACCAGTTCGATTTCCTCCGGCGTCAGGCCGTGGAGCGTATACACCAACCCGTCTATCTCCCGCTCCAACTCGCTCACGTCTGCACCGGCGTCACGCTGCTTTGCCGGCAAGGATTCGATGATCACTTGGCAACCAGTTCGCGAGCGTGGGTGATTTCGCGCTTGCCGACGGGGCGCACTTGGGCGGATTCCAAAGTCACCACGGCGGCGGTCTTCCCGTCCAGGGTGGTGAACTCCACTTCGTAGGCCAGGCCGTCGCGGTAAACATGCACCACCGTGCCCACGTCGCCGGCTTCAAGTCCTTCGGCGGGCACCGCCACATTCAGCACGATTCGTTCGTGTTCGTTAATCATGGGTTCCTCTCATTCTTCGCGCGGATAGGCCGTGACCAGTCGCGGCCTATCCAGTCCGCGGTCGACAATCCAAATTGTGCGGACGAGCGGCGTCCGGCCGTCGGGTGTTTCCATGCCGCCATCTACAATATACTTGATCCCGGACGAGTAAACGACGAGTAAACGGGACAGGTCTAATTATTGCGTTCATATTTCCTTTGCCGCTCTTCCTACGCTGTACAAACACCCAACGAACGCGATAATTAGACCTGTCCCGTTTACTACTCCGCTTTACTACTCCCTGAACGACCGCCCCCGAAAACGTCTCGGCTATCGAACTCCCAACGAAATCCTCGGACCACGACTTCTTGCATTTCAAACTTGACGCCAAGTCCCGAAAATAGTTCTGACACCTTTTTCTCCCCCCTCTTCCCTCACTCGACCCTATAGATTATATTCGATAGAATTTCCCAGTAATCGCCACCTATATCAGGATAGTAGGACTTTTCCAGCAATGCCTCGCCGAAGCGGTAGCCGAGGGCTCTATAACGAATGATTGCTCTATTTCTCTTGGAATTAAGACATATCTTACTAACAGTCGGATAAGTCTCAAAAATCCAACCTCTTCCCCAATGGCCGGGAACGATCTGAAGGGGTGTGTTCAAGTACTGCAATCGTTTTTTTCTATCTTGGGTTCCGGCCGTTTCCTGCCAATATAGGTCCCCCCGCAATAGTTCGTAAGGATTCTTGTGCTGCGTGAGAAAGCCGAGTAGGGCGGCAATATATTTATCTTGCCAGTAAAGGACCCTCCACTTGTCTTCGAATCTCACATCATTAAAGTACGGCCGGAAATCTTCGATCACAACCCTACTGACTGTGCGGGTCTCGATTAGCTTGTCTACCCGACCTAGATGACGATCGCGAGGCTCAAGAGTGAATTCCACTTGCATATCCGAATCTACGACAACAACATTGATCTTGTTGGGGATAATGACGTACTTGGTTTTGTCGTAGATATCTTCGTACGTCATGCTAAAGAAAGAAGAATAGACATCGTAGACGTCTCGCTCGAATGGCAGTTTTTTCTTCATAATGTCTGCGGTGATTGGTTTGGAATCCGCGTGCCAGGCGTCGAGAAAAGCAATCAGCGGTTCTTGTGAACCGGACTGGTATCCCTGCTCCAACTTCGCTGCCCAGTCTATCTGCTGGGCCGACAATTCACCGCAAGAAAACGCCGACATCGACAGTACGATTAGAAAGCAGCGGAGATATTCCATCTGCGGACTCCTTCTCTGCGATAAAGTTCTTTCTTGTCTCTTACTTGTCGCGACACTTGCAATCCGCTGGATTTGCACCTTGATACTTTCTATTATTAGGAAAGCATTTTTTCAAACAGGCATCGAACATTTTGATTTGCCACTCTGGTACATTTTTCCCGTCGTGATCAAGCCCGCATCCATGCAACATTTCATGCATCAATATCTCTTCAAGCGTGTACCCTTTCCTAGGAATATTACCTTTATCATCGGTGCAAATACCAATATAGATAGGCAGATTTTGTTGCGTGGTCTTTTCCGACGTTTGACCATAACATTTGCAGGGATCTGGACGCCGAACGAGGGGCGAACCTTCAAACCAACCACCTTCGTTTGGTTTTTCACAATCCTTATCGCAATAGATATTCATTGGCGACCTGCCAAATAGCTGATTGAAACATTCCTCAAGCCCCGTGCCTTTCAAACATTCATTTTTGATAACTTCATTATACACTTTGTGTCCCGCGTCCTGAATTTGCTTTATTTGTTCCTCCGAGCAGCCAATATACGTGATGCTGCCTATGGTTATTTTTGATGGTTTCGGCGCTTCCGGCGGCGCGGCTTGCCTTCCATCGGGATCGACCTGAATGACCGGCTTGTTGCCGCAGTAGCGGTAAGGATTCGGATTGCTTCTAAATGAACGTTTCTGGTAATGGCGGCCATGGCCGCCGTCGCCAAGTTCAATTTCGTTAATTGGGTCGCGGGTGGCAAAACGGCCGATTGTCGGCATGTACATGGTTTTTCTCCTTTGTAGTTAAGTTTTCGTCTTTGTCAAGCTCGTCGAGGCGGGCAAGATGCTCGGCTGCCGCAATCCGCAGCTCGACGAACCGAGGCGGGACCGGAACGCCAGACAACGCCAAGGCAAACGCGCGGTTATGGGGATAATACGGGTCTCTCGGGGCCAGCATGACGCTCCAGTGAAACATTCTCGCGGCCTCGGAAAAACGCCGCGTGTCCAACAGGCAACTACCGCGCCCCGCTAGGAATGAAGCCAATTCCTCGCGCGGCGTCAGCGACCGCAAAAACGCACCGGTCGCAAACTCCGCGTCCGTGATTTCCGCCGGTTCCGTGCGGTAACGTTCGTCAGGGAAACTACTGAACCCCTGGCCCGTCGCCTCGATGTTGAACCTGGCCGGCTCGCCCCAGCGCCTACCCTTGGGATCGTCCCATCGGGCGAAAACGTGGCCCTTTGCGTGGACCAGTTTGAGCGGATAGCCCAACCTTCTGCTGATCGCCACGTAGAGCACGGGCATCGACGCGCATGTGCCGCCATCGCCGAACAAGATCCCGTGCAAAAAAACGCGGCGGGAATCTCGAAAATCGAAATTGGGGTGTTTCACGCACCACGGATCGTAGCGGACGCCGATATCCTGCTGCAACACCGTAATCATCATGCCCACCCTCCAATAGGCTTCCGAGTTTTTCCATTCTTTGGGACGTCTATGGAAACGATACAAGTTCCGGCGCGTCTGCGAACGGACCCGCTTGGCCATTTTATTGATCTGATCCAAACAACGAGGAATGTCCAAGTTTTCGGCGTGGAGTAACCCTATTGCACACAGGAGATTTGTCAGAGCGACGTCTTCGCGTCCCAATTCCTCGTCGGAGCGATGGCGCATTCGCTCCAGCATTTGCATGACAGCGGGGCCAGTGAAATGTTTTTTCCGCCGCTGTTGTGTCGCGGATGATTTATGGCTGCCCATTGGTTTTCTGTCCGCTCCTGAATCGACGCTCTTCGCGCCCTAGGCGCGGAGCAATTGCCGCCAATGCGTTCCTGTATACTACATTGTCGGCCGGATTTCCATATCTCTTTTTGGGCCACTTGTCTTTCCACACCGGTCAGTGTAAAAAAAGGTGTCAGAACTATTTTCCTGCTTCGATGGATTGGTTTTTTCGCGGTCTGCCGCGGGGGCGGATTGTGAGGTCGATGTTCAACCGCCGACATAGACGATCACGCCAAGACGGCCCTCCGTAGAGACAAGTATTGTTCGAGGATGTGTCGTGCCGCGTCGGCGTCATG
>JAUWPQ010000205.1 GCA_030611515.1 Planctomycetota bacterium
GAACTGCGGATTCGGCTGCGGGACTTGGCGGCAGTCCGGGTTCGCTACGGCTATCGTCGGTTGCATGTGTTGTTGCGTCGAGAGGGCTATGAGGTGAATCACAAGCTTGTTTACCGGCTATACTGCGAGGAGGGCTTGACCATACGTTCCAAGAGGCCCCGGCGCCATCGCAGCAGTCAGGTGCGCAAGGAACGTCGCTTGGCAACGCATCCCGATGAGCGCTGGAGTATGGACTTCATGGCCGAGCAGTTATTTGACGGTCGTCGCTTGCGGATATTGACGTTAGTGGATAACTTTAGCCGTGAGAGCCTGGCGCTCCGCGCCGGGCGGCGGTTTACGGGAGATCAGGTTGTGGCGGCCTTGGAGGACGTAGTACGGGACCGTGGTGTACCCACGACGATTCAGGTAGACAACGGGCTATTCCCGTTTTGTCCCCAACATCCACGTAAGAAGCCCCTTTTGCACGTGCATGCGGTTGGCGGACTGCTCGAACACCACGCTCCGCGGGCCGTCGATCACCTCGTCGGTCACTTCCTCGCCGCGATGGGCGGGAAGACAGTGCATGAAGATTGCATCCGGCCGGGCGCGCTCGATCAACGCGGCGTTCACCTGGAAGGGAGCAAACTCACGACGCCGCGACTCGTTCTCGGCCTCCTGGCCCATGCTCGCCCAAACGTCGGTATAGATCGCCGCGGCGTCGCGGACCGCACGGGTCGGATCGTCGGTAACGACCAGTTCCAAGTCGGGCGATTGCCGTCGGATCCAGGCCAGCGATTGCTCGTCGAACTGATATTTCTCGGGCGTGGCTATGACCATCCGCATGCCCAACTTGCCGCAACCGAGGGCGAGGCTCCGGGCAACGTTGTTCGCGTCGCCGATCCAGGCCAGCGTTTGACCGGCCAGCTTGCCGGTTGATTCGCCGATGGTGAATAGATCGGTCAGGGCCTGGCAGGGGTGGCCGAAGTCGGTCAAACCGTTGATTACCGGACAGGTGCAATACTCGGCCAGATCGACTGCCGTTCGATGGCTGCCGACGCGGACGACCACCACGTCGGCATATCCGCTCAGGCTTCGGGCGAAATCGGCAACGCTCTCGCGGCGGCCGAAACCGGCCTCGCCGCCGAGGAAGATCGAGTTTCCGCCCAGGTGGACCATGGCCGCCTCGAAACTGGCGCGGGTGCGCAGGGACGGCTTCTCGAACAGCAGCGCCATGACCCGACCCGACAGCAGCGGCTCGCGCACGCCGTCGCGGCACTTGCGTTTGAGCTCTTTCGAGATCGAGAAGATTTGCTCGATTTCGGCCGTCGTCAAGTCGGCCAGCGTTATGAGGTGTCGCATGGCGTCGCTCCCGATTGTCCGCAACCAACCCGGCGTGGGCGCCGGGGCTAAACAACTTACTGACCACTAACCACTGACCACTAAATTACTGCGCCGACAGGTGGTTGCCGGCCTGTTTCTTCAGCACGTCGGCGAGGATGTCGCAACCTTCGTGGGCTTGCTGTTCGGTCAAATTCATCGACGGCAACAGGCGGATCACCGTCTCGTGCGTACAGTTGACCAATAGTTTCCGCTCCAGACATGCCCGGACCGTCTCCGCGCCTTCGATCGACAACTCGACGCCGATCATCGCGCCGCGGACGCGGACCTCGCGTACCAGATCGCACTCGCCGCGTAGCTGCTCGAACCGCGAGCGAAAAACCTCACCCAACCGCTTGGCGTTTTCGAGCAGGCCGTCCCGCTCGACGGCCTCGATGAAGGCCAGACCGGCGCTGGCGGCGATCGGATTGCCGCCGAAGGTGCAGGCGTGCATGCCCGGCCGGAGGCTTTTGGCGATCTCGGCGGTGGTCAGCATCGCGCCGCCGGCCAGCCCGCCGCAGAGCGCCTTCGAGAGGGTCATCACGTCGGGCACGACGCCGAAACCCTGATAGGCGAACCAGTCGCCGGTGCGTCCGCAGCCGGTCTGGACCTCGTCGAAAATCAACAGGAGTTCGTGCCGGTCGGCCAATTCGCGCAGTCCGGCCAGAAAACCGTCGGGCGGAAGGCGGACGCCTCCCTCGCCCTGGATCGGCTCGATCATCAACGCCGCGGTCTCGTCGTCGATCAGTTTGGTCACCGCGTCGAGGTCTCCGAACGGCGCGTAGACGAAGCCGGCCATCAGCGGGCCGAGATCTTCGTGGTACTTAGGCTGCGCGGTGGCCGTGGTCGAGCCGAACGTGCGGCCGTGGAAGCCGTCCTCAAAGGTGATGATTTTATAGCGGCGTCGAGGGGCATTGTGCAGCCGGGCGAGTTTGATCGCCGCCTCGTTGGCCTCTGTGCCGGAGTTGCAGAAGAACGCCTGCCCGCCGAAACTCCGCTCCGAGAGCGCTTTGGCCCAAAGGCCCTGCAACTCGGTGTGCCAGGTGTTGGGAACATGGATCAACCGGCCGAGTTGCGCGCGGACGGCCTCGACCACCGCGGGTGGACAGTGGCCCAGCAGGTTGCATCCCCAGCCGCAAAACAGATCGAGATAGCGGTCCCCCTCGGCGTCCCACACATAAGGTCCTTCGCCGCGGACCAAGGAGATGGGGTAACGGCCGTAGTTGGGGATTACGTAGCGTTGGAAGAGTTTTTCGGTTTCTTCCGAACTCATCGTGTTGTTGTGGTTCGACACTTTGGTTTTCTCCCCTCGGATGCAAGGGTCGCACGCGATAGTAAGTGGTCGGTGAAGTGGTCGGTGAACCGACCACCCCTCGTTTGCGCCGCCGTGCCAGCGGCGGCTAAACTTCTAATCTCTAATCTCTAATCCCTAATCCCTCACAATCTGCGTTCCCACGCCCTTGTTTGTGTACACTTCCAACAGCAGCGAATGTCTCAGCCGGCCGTCGATGATATGCACCTTATGCACGCCCCGGTCCAACGTTTCCAGGCAGGCTTGGACCTTGGGTATCATGCCGGAGTTGATCGAACCGTCGGAAATCAACTCCAGGGCCTCGCGGGCCGTCAGCGAGTGGATCAACGAATCGGGATCGTTTTTCTCGCGGCGGACGCCGTTGATGTCGCTCAGATAGACCAGTTTTTCGGCCTCCAGGGCCTGGGCCACCGCGGTGGCGGCGGTGTCGGCGTTGACGTTCAGCTTCCGGCCGTCCTCGGCGACGCACATCGACGGGATGACCGGCACCACGCCGGCGTTGCAAAGCTCGACGATCGAGTCCCGGTCCACGCGGGTCACGACGCCTACGCAACCCAGTTCGAGAGGCGTTCCACGTTCGTCATGCACCGACGCGTGCCGGCCGAACAGTACGTTTTTCGTGTCAAAGTTCAAGGATTGTGCCTGGCCGCCCAACTCGTTGATCTGTTGGGCAATTTTCCGGTTGACCTCTCCGGCCAGCACTCGCTCGACGACGGCCAGCGTGTCGGCGTCGGTGTAACGGCGGCCTTGGACAAATCGCGACTGCAACCCGGCCGCGTCCATGGCGCGATCGATCGCCGGTCCGCCGCCGTGAACGACCACCGGCCTCATGCCGACCGTTTCCATGAAGACGACGTCGAGCAGCAGGTGGACCATCGCCTTATGGTCCTCCATAATGCTCCCCCCCAATTTGATTACGGTGATTTTTCCGCGAAATTGGCGGATCCACTGGAGGGCTTCGATCAAGACATCGGCTTTTTGGATAGCCTCTTCCAACGTGACGCTCCTTGAACTTCGTATGTAACGTGTTTAGCAACCGCCGGTACGGCGGCCTGCGGCGGAAAGTCCCGACTCCGGGAAAACGCCATATTTTAGTGCCGCGGGGCAGCGTGTCAACGACAACCCGGCCCGTGCGGCAGAAAAAGGGGGATGCCCCCACTGGAACGCCGCGGCCGTTCGTGGCAAGATTGTGAGTAAGCGTGAATGGATCGTCGTCTAGCAGCCTGTTGAAAAGGGTGCCACTGCTGGCTTGTCCAGCAGTGCATGGAGGAATCTACCGGAAAAACACTGCTGGACAAGCCAGCAGTGGCACCCAAACTTCCGAAATCTGACTTTTTCAACGGGTTGTTAGCGTTGAATATCGAGCCGGGCAATCCCGGCCGCTACACTCTAATCCCTAGCCCAAAACCCTTACCTCATGAACTCCATGAAAATCTTCACCGGACGAGCACACCCCGCCCTGGCCGAGCATATATGCGAGTATTTGGGACTGCCGCTGGGCCGGGCGATAATGGGTAACTTTCCCGACGGCGAAATCTCCTGCAAAATCGACGAGGACGTACGCGGCCGAAACGTGTTCCTCATCCAGCCCACCTGCCCCCCCGTAAACGAAAGCCTCATGGAACTCTTGATTATGATCGAGAGTTTCCGTCGGGCAAGCGCGGAGCGGATAAACGCCGTCATCCCCTACTTCGGCTATGCCCGCCAAGACCGCAAGGACGAAGGGCGAGTGCCGATCACCGCCAAACTGGTGGCCAATCTGATTACCCGCGCGGGGGCCGACCGCGTGCTGACGATGGACCTGCACGCGGCACAAATCCAGGGCTTCTTCGACATACCGGTGGACCACCTTTACGCGGCCCCGGTCATCGACGAGCACTTCAAGGCCATGAATATCGCCAAAGATGATCTCGTGGTGGTAAGTCCCGACGAGGGGAGCATCAAGCGGGCGTTGGCGCACATGTCCCGTTTAGGCGGCCGCCTGGCTATCATCGACAAACGACGCAGTTCGGCCGAAAAAACCAAGCAAGCCAACATCATCGGCGGGAAGATCGAGGGATGCGTGGCGCTGATCTTCGACGACATGATCAGCACCGCCAACTCGATCTGCGGCGCGGCCGAGGTTATGCATCAACACGGCGCTCGGCAGGTGTTCCTCGCCGCCACCCACGGCCTTTTGGTGGGCAATGCGGTCGAACACATCCAAAAGGCCCCGATCGACGGCCTGGTCCTGACCGACACCACTCCAATGCCATCCGAGAAACAGATGCCTAAGCTGACGGTCCTCAGCATCGCCCCACTCTTGGGCGAGGCAATCAAACGGATACACCGCAACGAGTCGGTCAGCAAGCTGTTTGTTTGAGTGTGCGCTTGGAGAGTTTATCATCCGTGTGTAGCGGGCGGGCTTGCCCGCCGTTTACGACGGGATACACGGCGGGTAAGCCCGCCCGCTACCAGCCCGTTGAATAAGTCGGTTTCCGAGAGTTCGGGTGCCACTGCTGGCTTGTCCAGCAGTGTTTCTCCGGGTGTTTCTCCCCGCACTGCTGGGCAAGCCAGCAGTGGCACCTTTTTTCAACGGGCTGCTACACCATCATGGAAAAATGCTCTAACGTTTTACTTCTTGTCGGACTTCCTCGATTCCACAAACCCTTCGATGGCGCTCTTGGCGGCATCGCGTCCACCAATGCCGAACGCGATGGCCCCGGCCACGGCGATGGCCCCGAGAATCAGTCCGAATGTCAGATTGACGATCTCATCGGCCAATCCCATGTGGCGCAGGCCCATGGCGCCCGCTAGGACGAGAATCGCAATTCTCGCTACCGGCGCGAACAACCTCGCCTGGACCATGCCGGTCGCCCGGATCGTTTCGTCGGCCAGCTTCCCGAGGTACAAGCCCAACGCGAAGATCATCAGGCCCAGGAACACGTGGCCGGCAAAGACGATGAATTGCGCCGTCAGTTCCGCCGCCAAGTCGAGTCCCAGCATGGGCATCGCCTGCATCACGGCGACCAGAACGATGGCGATCAGCAAGAGCGTCCCCGCCAGATCCGCGGGCGTCCGTTGGCCCGGCGCCGGTTCGCTACCCAACCCCAGCGTGGCGGGCAACTTGTCGAAACCGATGGCCGTTAGCACCCTTGTCGTCAGACTCGCTACCACGCGGCCCACGACATAGGCGATGCCGACCACGAGCACGGCGGCGAAAATACCCGGCAACACGCCCAGGATTGTGTTGAGCATCTGGCTTGCGGGCTGGGTGACGGCATCGATCGCAAGGGCATTGAGCGTGGCGATCAGGACCGGGATCAGGATCATCACGTAGACGACCAGCGCCACTACGTCGGAGAGACGGTTCTTTTCCAGAACCGACGCCAGTCCGATCCGCTCGCCGAGGCGGTCCGTGCCCACGGCGACAAGCAGGTTGGCGACGATTCGCTGCACGATTCGAGCCACGAACCAGCCTACCGCAAGGATGACTGCGGCGGCGAACAAGTTCGGCACGAAGCTCAGAATCTCGCTCAGCATATCTTGCACGGGCGCGAGCAGACCCGGCACGGCCAAAGCGTCCAGAATTGCCGGCAAGAACAACAGGAACACCAGCCAGTAGGCCGCGTCCGAGATGGTCTTCGTCATCGGAACGGCGTCTTCGTCCTCGACGCCCGCCTGACGGCTCAACCGCCGATCCAGCTTCGTGGTCGTAAGCCCTCTTTTAATAATGAAGCGCATCGCGGTGGCCACGCCCCATGCCGCAATGAGCAATACCCCGGCGGCCAACAATCGAGGCGCGTAGACGAAGAGTTGGTTGAGGAAATTCTTGAGCGGCTCCGTAACCAGCGTCAGTCCCAAGGTCTGGAAAAAGGCCACCAGAACAAACAGCATGACGAGCCAGAAGACGCCCTTGGAGATGGGGCGTTCCACTCGCGGGATCTCTTGGCCAGGCTCGGTGGCGAACCACCGTCCCAAACGGCTGCTAAGCCCCGTGCGATTTAGGGCGCCGCGGGTGATGGCGGCTGCCACGAGCGCAATCACCCAACCTACGATCAGGATTGCCACGGCGGCCACCGCATGCGGTATGTAGCCGCCGACAAGCTCGGTCATCGAATCGACGAGTTTCTGCCAGCCTTCCAGGCTGAAGAAACTTCCTTGCGATAGCAACAGTTGCATCTGAATTCTCCTTCGATCTGAGAACGTGTTTGGAAATGCGGTTCAACTAATGGACAAATTAGGACGCTTAACAGCAGGTCTACCTGCCCTTCCTATATTGCCCATAGGTCGAACATGTCAAGAACCAATCCCCTCTGTAGTCGCGTATTAGTCATCCTGATCGTTGTCACCTACAACCACTTGCGGAAAATACGCCATATGGCCCTTCCAATCGCTCATCTCGTATCGATTCTGCGGCCCGAGCAATTTAGGGAGTGCCCCCCACCCTTGCGGAATGTGAGGCCGGACGCCATGCTGTGGGTTCAGTTGAGGGCCAGAATGGCAAGGAGATAACCTGCATGGCGACCCAGACAAATAATAGCGGTGTTTCGTTGGCAAATCGGTTGGTTGGATCGCTGCCGAAGGTCGGCATCCGGCCGGCGATCGATGGTCGTCGCAAGGGGGTGCGTGAATCGCTCGAAGACCAGACGATGGGCATGGCCCGAGCGGTCGCAAAACTGATCGCCGACAACATTCGTCACGCCTGTGGGGCACCGGTCGAATGCGTCATCGCCGACACCTGCATCGGTGGAGTGGCCGAGGCTGCCCGGACGGCAGAGAAGTTTTCCCGCGAGGGGGTCGGCGTCTCGCTCACCGTTACGCCTTGCTGGTGTTACGGCTCCGAGACCATGGACATGGACCCGCTGCTGCCGAAAGCTGTTTGGGGCTTCAACGGCACGGAACGGCCCGGCGCGGTTTATTTGGCGGCGGTGTTGGCCGGGCATTGCCAGAAGGGATTGCCCGCCTTCGGAATCTACGGCCGCGACGTGCAAGACGCCGACGACAAAGAAATACCGGCCGACGTTCGCCAAAAAATTCTTCGATTCGTCCGCGCCTCTCTGGCGGCTGCCACTATGCGCGGCAAGTCCTACCTCTCGCTGGGCAACGTCTCGATGGGTATCGCCGGCTCGTTGGTCAACCACGACTTCTTTGAACAATATCTCGGCATGAGGGTCGAGACGGTCGATATGGTCGAGCTGGTCCGGCGCGTGGAACGCGACATCATCGACCCCGAGGAGTTCCAGCGCGCGTTGGCTTGGACCAAAACCCACTGCAAGGAAGGCGAAGACCAGAACGCCCCGAACAGTCGGCTCTCGCGCGACGAAAATGATCGGGTCTGGCAATGG
>JAUWPQ010000359.1 GCA_030611515.1 Planctomycetota bacterium
TTGCCAGCAAGAGTACCGCTGAGGCAACGGCGGGCAAGCCCGCCCGCTACACGGTGTTCGTCGAAACGCCATAAGTCGCTGTTATACAATCGGTTGCCACGCGTTCGCAGAAACGACCCAGCGTTGCAGTACTAACAGCCGGGGCGCTCCAACTCTCTACCCGATCTCCCAAGGCGATCTGCATATCGCTCCCTCACTTTAGCGAGTTGCCGCCAAGCGTCAATAATCGTTCCCATTTCGGCAGTCGTCCAATTTTACTTCATGTTACGGCTGAATTTCCCTTCCTTTTTTCCCTCACGAGCCGGAAACCGGGCTTGCCGTAGCAGCTTATGTGGGTAGAATAGGCGGCGTGGTCGCTGGCACTACAAGAGGGGGACTTGTCTGATCGTGCGCGGCCCTTCACGCAGGAGGCGGTTCATGGCTGCAGATGCTCAAGTCTACCCGATGCACCCGCTTCGCTCGCAAGCACGAGTGCTGTTGCTGAGCGTATTCGGTCCATACGCTCAGGACGATCAGTACGGCAGCCGTCTGATCAACCCGATGGAGTTGTATCACAACCAAGTGACAAGGGTGCAGCACGCCTTCTCGTATCGCTCCTTCTACCGATCCTGGGGACTCATGCTCATCCAGGTGAACCTGAAGGCCCCTTGCACGCTCTTGGACTTTCCCTCGGAGGAAAGGTTCGTCGAGGAGATCAAGACCAAACAATACGACGTGATCGGGATCAGTTCCATCATTTCCAATCTTTTCAAGGTGCGGAGGATGTGTCGGTTGATCCGAAAGCATCAGCCCCAGGCGATCATCGTCGTCGGCGGACATATCGCCAATGCTCCCGATCTGAAGAAGTGGGTCGATACCGACCACATCGTCAAAGGGGAAGGCATTCGATGGATGCGCAGGTTTCTCGGAGAAGACGAGAATCAGCCGATCCGACACCCGCGAATCACTTCCAACATCTCCCCACGCATCATGGGCGTGCCTCTCCGCAACCACCCCGGCATCGAAGATGCAACTTTGATTCCGTCCGTGGGATGTCCCATGGGCTGCAACTTCTGCTCCACTTCCGCCATGTTCGGCGGCAAGGGAAAGTGCATCGAGTTCTATCGTACAGGTGAAGAGATATTTGACATCATGTGTGCGTTGGAGTCGGACTTGCACGTCAAGAGCTTCTTCGTCATGGACGAAAACTTCCTGCTAAACAAAAAGCGGGCTCTCGGGCTACTGGACTTGATGGAAAAGCACGGCAAGCCGTGGTGCATGAAAGTATTCAGCTCCGTCAACGCGCTGCGACTCTACACGATGGAACAACTGGTCGCTTTGGGGGTCGATTGGGTGTGGATGGGCCTGGAGGGCAAGGATTCACGGTACGGCAAGCTGGCGGGAACGGATACAATGGCGCTGATCCGCGCGCTGCAATCGCACGGAATCCGCGTGCTCGGTTCGAGCATTATCGGCATCGAGGAACATTCGCCGGAAAACATCGACGAAGTCATTGATTATGCCGTCCGACACAACACGGACTTCCATCAGTTCATGCTCTACACGCCCATCGCCGGCACGCCCCTGTACGCCGAACTGGAGGCGAAAGGTACGCTCCTTGGAATTGCCGAGTACCATCTGGCGGATATTCACGGACAGTTGAGGTTCAATTTCCGGCACGCCCACATTAAGAACGGCGAGGAAGGCGAGTTCATTCTGCGGGCTTTCCACCGCGATTTCGAGGTCAACGGCCCGAGCGTTGTCCGAATCATTCGCACGTTGCTCCAGGGTTGGAAACGTTACAAAAACCACCCGAACGCGCGTATTCGCGCCCGATTCATACACCAGGCCGCCAACCTGCCGATCAAATACGCGGGCGCTCTCTGGGCCGCGCGACGTCGATTCCGGCGCGATCCCCATCGCGAGCAGCTAATCTCCACCGTTCTCGATGAACTATATGCCGAGTTCGGTTGGAAAGCTCGTCTGGCCGCGCCGATCGTCGGCAGCTACCTCTACCGTACACTCTGCCGCGAGGAGCGGCGATTGCAAAACGGTTGGACGTACGAGCCGCCCACGTTCTTTGAAACCAACTCCGCCGCCGGGCGGAACGAGATCACGCGGGTCGAAGGCGTCGCGTCGACAACAGCCCCACAGTGTACTGCCGGGTTGCCGATACGTCCGCCCCATCTCAAAAGTCCCGTAGAGACGGAATTGGTTTAGCCCGCATTTCTCCACACGGGGAAAATCCGGCACGGAGCGTTCAACACTAGCCCGAAGGGCTTTCACAAGGTAGCCCGGGGTTGACGCGCGGCGGCTACCCTGGGTTGCGAGGCCGATGATTTGTTCAACCTTGAAAGGGCTGTGGAGCGACGCCGCCATTCCGCAACCCTTCGGGGTAAAATGTTGCGACAAACCCGTTCACCCAGGCACTGGCAGAGCCAGTGCCACACTTCCAAGACAGTAGGTCAGGTATCCCATACCTGACATTTCCATCGCAATAATCCAACCGATTCGACATTTTCGCACTCGACCAACCGGTGTCAGGTACGGGGTACCTGACCTACTTCACTGGATTGCGGGCGGTAGTGCTGGCCCTGAGTCGTCCCAGGGTAGCCGCCGCGCGGCAACCCTGGGCTATCTTAT
>JAUWPQ010000384.1 GCA_030611515.1 Planctomycetota bacterium
CGAAGAACTGCTGCCACGGCTGATTGCTCGCGCGGAAGGCCGCCGCGACGAGTGTCCGGTCCACGCGGTGCATCGCCTGGACCGAGAGACCAGCGGCCTGATGGTTTTTGCCCGAACCGACGAAGCGCGGAAACACTTGCAACACCAGTTCCGCAAACACACTATTCGGCGGCGCTACGTGGCGGTCGTGCGCGGATTCGTCGAAGAGCAAACTATCGAGAGCCGGCTGGTCCGCGACCGGGGCGACGGCCGGCGGGGGAGCACCACTTTGCCCGGTGCGGGCAAGACGGCGATCACTCATGTCCGGTCCGTCGAGCGGCTCGGCGACTACACGCTGGTCGAGTGCCGGCTGGAGACCGGGCGGACGCACCAGATTCGCATCCATCTCAGCGAGGCCGGTCATCCACTTTGCGGTGACAAGGTGTATTGGCGGCCTCTATTCGAGCCCGGCGAGCCGGACACCAGCGGTGCGTCGCGATTGGCGCTCTGTGCGGTAGAGCTTGGATTCGAGCATCCGGCGACCGGCCAAGCGATGAGTTTCGAGACGCCGCTGCCGCCCGATTTGACGAAGTTCGTGCGACGATTGCGCAATGCCGTCGATCGTGATCCATCCGTTTAGCGGCAACTTCGTCGGCTGGGACGAAGATTATCGCGCCGTGTGCCTTGGAATGCTTCGCCATTGTTCGGCCCCGTGGCCCTTCCTCGCCGATCACGCGCGAGAGTCTACTGGTTCTTTCAGGGGATCAGGCTATCGACAACAAGAATGAGTTTAGCAACAATTGCGTTTGTAGTGCATACATTGTCTTGGACAAGACTTCTCAAGATTTTTCCGAGACCGTGAGCGGGGCTACTCCAAGCGCCGCACCAGCGGGTAAGGGGCTATTAGGTCGTGTTGACATTTATGAAACGGCCGTAAACGTTCGCCCCATGACTGGATCGCGGACGATTCGCTCCGAAGCGTTGTTGTTCATGGGGATCTGCGGGTCGTCGGCAAGCAGCGTCAGGCCCGGCCAGTGGTCGAGCAGACTCGCCAACGCTTGCGACGAATCCGGCGTCGATAGGCACGGACGTCGATTTCGATCAACTCGGCGTCTTCCGTCTCGGTCATCTCGCCTGCCGGCTTGCCGCACGTCGGGCAGACCCTTTGGTTGAACGATAACTCGATGATCTCTTCGACTACCGGTAAATGCGAGTGGTTACGCCGCCGCGGTCCAGGTGAGCCCGGTTGATGACCCCGCCGCCGCTTGGCCGCTGTACGGGCGGCACCCGGCAATTCATAATCTACTTCGTTTCCTCGTTTCCGAAAAGCCACCGCCTCACAAACTCAGTGACGGCCAGCAGCCGGTCGTCGTCGATCCGCTCGCGGTATAGGGCGGACATATCGGCACCGCTTGGCGCGTGGCCCATGATGGGGAAACAATGGAAAGTTTTTACGGGGCTTCCGGGCTTTGCCCCTCGGCTTCGTAGTGGTACTCTTAGGTATGGACATTTTCTCTCAGAACAGGCTTGCGGATGTCGGAGCGGGTGTCAGATGCATTTTTATCATAACCGACGAAACTGTCAAATACCTTGTTTTTAAGTGTATCGGATGGGTGGCCGAGTGGTCTAAGGCGGCGGTCTTGAAAACCGCTGTGGGCGAGAGTCCACCGGGGGTTCGAATCCCTCCCCATCCGCTTGTTCGCCGGTGCTGTATCGCCAAACGCCGTACTTGCGTAGCGTACTCACGGGTTTGTTCCGCCGGATTTCCTCCTCTACAAACACCACGCCTTCATACCTAATGGCAGCTATGAACCAACGTTCTGAATGCACGAATGAATTTCCCGCAAGTTACACCCAACGCTGGCACGATCTGGCCGAACGTGTGCTGGGCGATCATCGCCTGACTACCGAAGAGGGGTTGGCCGTTCTGCAAAGCGGCGAC
>JAUWPQ010000368.1 GCA_030611515.1 Planctomycetota bacterium
CGATTCTGGTATGCTGATTACTGGGCCGAGGCGGTGCTGGGCACCACCATCGAGAAGGGCATTCTATCTGCTGCGAGTCGGCAACCGCCGTCGAAGGGTAGCAATATGAAGAACTATCATTCCACGTCCACTCGGGCCGCGCCGAGCCCCAACCGCTTCTCCATCCCCCGCCCGCCCGGCACCGCGTGGACGTGGCGGCTAAACGGTTTTACGCTGGTCGAGTTGTTGGTCGTGATAACGATCATCGGCATCCTCACCGCGCTGGCAATCCCCGCCGTCATGTATGTCCGCGTTATCGCCAAGCAGGCCGCCGTCACGCTGGACCTGAAGCAGCTCGAGATGGCCTGCCAAGCCTACAAGGAAAAGTTCGGCGAGTACCCGCCTGACTTCGCCGGTGTCGGCCTTGCTGATATCGATCCCGTGGGTGATGCAGCACGTGCGGCTGTCTTGCGGCATATCCGAAAAGCTTTTCCTCGCTGTACGACGATCTCAACTTGGGCAGATTTCCAGGCGATCACAGTAGGCATCTCGCTGACACCCCAAACGGCTTTGGCCTTCTGGTTGGGAGGAATGAGAGATTCGACAGGACGGCCGATCGGTTTCAGCGCCAACCCTGCCAATCCTTTTGATGGTAGCGCCAGTCGCATTGGCCCCTTTTTCGATTTCGATTTAAACAGACTCCTCCCCGATGGTCGCTACTGGCCGCAAGGTGCCGTGGGTAATATGACCACTGGCGCAATCGTATATTTTCGTGCTGAAAACGGAGCTTATACGAACAAATCGGCACTGGATATAGGAACGGTCGCCATCTATCCTGCTATCGACACTCGCTCGTCGAACGTAGATGGTCAATATACAGGATATGTAGAGGCCAATCCTCATCCTGTGTATAGCTGGGTCAATCCGAGATCAATCCAGATATTCTCTTCCGGTTTGGACGTAACGTATTCGTCACCGATCCCCCTCCCTAGCGGGGAACTCAATGGTTGTTTGGCGTTTCCAACTGGCGAGAACTATGACCCCGTCGGTCAAACCTACGACGACATCACGAACTTCAGCGACGGGACGCTGGAGAACGCCATGCCGTAACGGCTGAACTCGCGTTGCGATTATTTCCCTTCCATAAAGCCGCGACCGCTGGTCGCGCCGATGTGTCCGCGGTCGCCGATCGCGCCGATGACACGTATCATGCATTATGTCCGCGTCGTCGCCCGGGCGCGACCAACGGTCGCGGCTTTATTATCGTCTAAATGACGGAACCGTTTGATCCATATCGCAAGTGGCTGGGTATCCCGGCCCAAGATCGGCCGCCGCACCATTACCGGCTGTTGGGAATCGAGCCGTTCGAGTCCGATCCGGAAGTGATCTGCAACGCCGCCGACGCCCGGATGGCGCAGATCAAAACCTTTCAGACCGGCAGGCACTCGGACCACTCGCAACGGCTGCTGAACGAATTGGCCGCCGCCAAGGTCTGTCTGCTCAACCCGGCGAAGAAGTCGGAGTATGACCGGGGGCTTCGGGAGAAGAGAGAAGAGAGAGGAGAGAAGAGAGAGGAAAACGCCCCCGGACTGCGATCCGGGGGGGAAGACGCGGACGATCCGGAAGAAATATCGCCCGTCGTGGTCGTCTCCGCGAAGCCGTCGGACTATCTCGCCCGCCGCCGCCGGAAACGACAGCCGACGTGGCTCATGCCCTCGATCGTGTTCGGCGTCGCGGTGTTGCTGGCCGTAGTGCTGGCCCTCGCGTTCCAAGACATCGCCGCCGACCGGCGCGGCTCGAAGCGAAGCGGGGTTGCCGAAAGGGAGCGTCCGCCCGTTCCATCGAAAAGCTCCGCTCCTACAACAACGGAAAAGCCGTCCGAGCCTGTCCGTCCTCATCCGGTCCCTGAGCCGCGAGAGGAGCCAAAACCCGCGCCGCCGGAATCGCCGCCTGCCGAAGAAGAGCAGCCGGAGCCGCCGGTAATCCACAAACCGGTCGAGCCGCAACGCCCGAAGCCGACACGTCCCAAACCACCGGTCCGTAGGCCGCCGTCGGTGCGAAAGAAGCCGCCCGTTCCCGACGCCGCCGCACAGCGGGAAGCGGAGTCTGAGATTCGCTCGCTTTTTGCCAAGAAGTTTGCCGCCGCCAACAATGCCAAGCGGAAATTGGCCCTGTTCGCCACGTTGCGGAAGCAGGCCCGCGGGACGAAAAACGATCCGGCGGCGCGATTCGTCCTCTACCGGATGGCCGGCGAGTTGGCCGCCCGAGCGGGCGATTTGGCCAAGGGCTTCGCGACTATCGACAGATTGGCCGGATCGTATGACGTGAATCCCTTGACCATGAAGGCCGATCTGGCGGCGGCGGTAGCGCCCGGCTATCGTGCCGGAGCCAACGACGCAAATTCGAT
>JAUWPQ010000328.1 GCA_030611515.1 Planctomycetota bacterium
GGCGGGCTTGCCCGCCGTTGCCTCAGCGGCACTCTTGCGGGCAACCAACGGCGGGCAAGCCCGCCCGCTACACGATTATCCCGCGCTACCCAGCGTTGTAGTATTAGCCCCGGCTATTCTGTCGCGACATTACTTTTCCGCGAAGAGAGCCGGTCAGCGCCCGGTATAATCGATGCAATCGTTTCCACGCACCGGCCAGACACGCGATTTTTTCTGTCATGCGGTTTGCCGATTCCCGCTCCCGATCGACGTATAATTTACGGGGATCATGTTCAATGGCATGATGGGGCAATAATGTCTACGGAAATTTCTAATTGGATATCGGGCGGGGCCGTCGTCGCGATTACGTTTATAGTCGTGGTCGGCGTGCCCGCAATGGTGATTCACATACTCCGTGAGCGCGCGGCCAAGCGCGAACGGGAAGGGACCATGTTCCGTCCCCGCAAGCCAAGTCCCGAGGTGGAAACCGAAAACGCCGCAATGATACCCGAAAAACAATCCGCGGAAGGCCTCGTTGCTCCCGTTGCCAAGCCATTGAAGACCATCCTCATCGCCGACGACGACCCGGTGATCGCCTTTGCGTTGAAGAAGCGTTTGCAGCGGCTGGGCTACGACGTGCTTCGCTCGCCCGACTCGGCCCACGCGCTTCTGGGGGCAATGAAAACCAGCCCCGACCTGGTCGTTCTCGACGTGAACATGCCAGGCGGCAACGGTTTGGCGGTGTGCGAGATGATGGCAACCGATCCGCAAAACGCCGCGATTCCGGTGATCGTCCACACGTCGCGCAACGACGAGGCCACTAAGGAGCGCTGCCGGCGGCTCGGCGCCAAATACGTGGAAAAGTCGTCCAAGTCGTGGGAAGAGATTCAGTCGCTAGTGACCGACCTGCTCGGCGGCGCGGAGACGGCGCTCGAGCAGTCGCCGCCCGAGGTCTATCCACAACTCCTTTCGCCGGTTTGCGAGCACCCGCGGGTGCTTTGCATCGACGGCGACAAGGGGGAATTGGCGCCGATCGAACAACACCTTGCGGCGATCGGGGTGGAGGTCTTGGAGTCGAACGATTTGGAGGAGGGTTTTTGGACGTGTTTTTCGGAAAAACCGCACGTCGTGGTGATTTACGCCGACGCTCCGTTGCCCGAGGTCCAAGCGGCCCTCTACCGTTTCACGCAACACCCCGTAACGCGCAACCTGCCCGTGCTGCTGATTAAGAGCGAGGGCGTCCAGACGGCGGAACTGACCGAAGGACTGCCGGAAACAAAGAGCTTGGAAATACTTGAGTCATCCGTTGGCTGGACCGGCCTGTGGCGCGAGTTGGAAAAGATCATTCCGATCGGCGACGTGGACCATTCCGATTCGCTCGTGGAAGTGCCGCTCATTGCCGGACGCCCCAGCCAAGACGACAACCGAGTCGTAGGACAGGTTGCCAACCTGTCCCACAGCGACGACGTAGGACAGGTTGCCAACCTGTCCCACAGCGAACCTTCGCGGCCCGAAGATTCGCCCAGACGGCTGAAAATCCTCTGCATCGACGACGATCCGGTCATCGCGAAATCAATAGCGTTGCGGGTCCAGCCTTACGGGATAGAACTGAAAGAGGCCGCCGACGGCACGCAAGGCTTCCATCTCGGCCTGCGAGAGAGGCCCGACTTGATTCTTCTCGATCTGCAAATACCGGAGGGCGACGGCTACTACGTGCTGAGCAAGTTCAAAAACCATCCGCTTACAAAGGACATCCCGGTCGTTATTCTGACCGTCGAGACAAACGTGGGCGTACGGCGGAAGCTAATCTCGCTCGAGGCGGCGGGGTTCCTCTCCAAGCCGCTGCGCTGGAAAGAGTTTTTCGAGGAACTGGGACGCTTCGTAAAATTGCCGGAAAAACTCATCGCCGACTACAATCTTTCGGAAAAAGAACTTCTGGTACCGATTTGAACGGCCGGATGCTCTGGTTCTTGACTTTTTCTCTCGTCGCATCTGCTGTTGCCCTGTAGTGGGCGTCATGGGTAAGCTTCGCCCCCCGGCACCTCCCCCCGCAGCGTCACTTGTCTCGTCCTCCCCCACCTGCGTGTGGTTTTTTCGGCGGCGCCTTCCAATTTCTGGGTAATATGGAGATATCCCTTTGGAAGGAGGGAGATCGGCCATGTCGTCGGAATCCGCCAAGACAGAACGCTTCGTACGCGACCTGACGGAGAACGCCAGGCGGATCTACGCCTATATCTTCTCCTTGGTGCCCAACTGGGCCGACGCCGACGAAATCTTTCAGGAAACCAGCGCGACCGCCTGGACGAAGTACGACGAATATCAGCCGGGCACCGGTTTCCGCGAGTGGGCCTTCCGCATCGCCTACTTCAAGGTCCTGCAATTCCGCAAGTCCCAGGGCAAGAACGTCCTCCGTTTCAGCGACCGGTTTATCGACGAAGTAGACCGCGACACTCGAGTCGGCGGCGAACTTTGGGTACGACGGCATCGGCTGTTGGGCGACTGCTATGAACAACTCCGCCCACAAGACCGGCAACTAATCGACCTGCGTTACGAACCTGGAGCGACGACGAAAAGCGTCGCCCAGACTGTGGGGCGATCCGTCGACGCCATCTACAAAGCGCTTAACCGCATCCACGAGCAGCTACTGAACTGCATCGACTCGAAGTTGGAGGAGTTGCCGTGAGCCTTTCGCCGGAACTCCGCCGCGAACTCTGCGTCCTGCTCGGCCGGCTGCGGGACGGGGAACTCGACGATGACCAACTGGCGCGGCTGGACGCACTGGTCGGCGGCAACGTCGATGCCCGTCGTTTCTATCTCGATTACGTCGATCTCTGCGCCTCGTTGCAATGGGTGCGACGGGAGAATGACGAGCGGCGAGGGGCGAGGGGCGAGGGACGAGGGAAACAGCATTTGACGCCGCCTCCGTAGTCTCTCCTCTCTCTTCCCTCTTCTCGCTTCTCTCCTCCCGCGACGGGTTCCACACCCGCACCATCGCCACGGCAACGCCGTTGAGCAGCAACGAGATGGCCACGGCGGTGACGAGGAACAGATTGACGGGCGTGCCCAGCGGCCCGAGCGCCGGTTGATCGTACGCATAAGGCCGCGCGGCCTCCTGGATCGCTTGCCAGGGACTAAATCCCGCGGCCAGCGCGCGGCATGGCAACCCGCCGAAACGCTCTCCCAGCACCCCGGCGGCGACGATCTCGCCCGCCGCCAGCCACGCCACCAAGACC
>JAUWPQ010000379.1 GCA_030611515.1 Planctomycetota bacterium
GGATTAGGGATTAGGGATTGGGGATTAGATTCTGATCCCTCATCCCTCTTCTCCACCCGCGCAGTGAGTTTGCCCAGCGCGAGGTAGCCGCCGGCGGTGGATTCCACTTCGTAGGTGCAGGGCCCTTGAAGAATGACTTTCGCGCCGGAGTCGTAGGTGATTTCCAACAGCCCGGAAGAGAGGATGTATTTTCTGCCTAAGGGGACGTGGGCAAACCCCAGCGGCGGCAGATAGCGGGGATCGTCGGACCATTTCACATCGACCATGCCGGTGATCCGGCCGACGAACACCATCTCCGGCATGGCTTCCGACGGAACCGACTGCGACGGCGCCTCGGCGATATGTTGGTTGGGGGTGACTTCTATCGCCCAGAACACCAGCAGCATCACGCCCATAATCACAGTGGCGACCATGCAGGAGAACGCCCAACTGCCGACGAAAGGAGCAGCGGGTAGTGGATAGTTGGTAGTGGATAGAACGGGGAATGGGGGTTCGGGGTTCGGGGTTCGGGGATCGGGGATTTGAGATTCGAGATCAATCTGGCTCGGCAGTTCAACTGCCGCACCATCGGGAAGATCAATGGCCGGTGAACCGGCCATCCCTTGCCCCTCGACCATCGCCCCTCGACCCTCTCCGCAACGGGCCTTGTGGAACAACAGCGAGTGGAGGATCGCTTGCTCGGCGTAGGCCGCCCTGGCCTGCGGGTCGCGGCGCAGCAATTCCAACAACTCCCGCCGCTCGTCGGCCTCCAACCATCCGTCGGCCTCGGCCGAGAAGAGTTGAAACATTCGATCCTCAGAGGGCGTGCGATTGCCTTCGGCGTTCATTGCTCGCCCTCCATCTTGCGACGAACACATTCCAGCAGCTTAAGGCGTATGCGGTAGAGCGATTGCTGCACCGACCCGATCGGGCGTCCCAATTCGGCGGCCATCGCCTGGATCTCGCCGTCGGGACCATATCGTTTGAGAATCATTTCCCGCTGGCTCTCCGACAACTCAGCCAAGCAGAGGTCCAAAAACTGTTTGCGCTGGCCCACGTCCTCGACCAACCGCATCATGCTCTGGGCAACCATCGCCAGCAGCCCGTCGTCGAACAGCAGCCGGTCGCGCCGGTGGCGTTTGCGGCAGGAGAGCACCTCGAAATAGGCGATCCGACACGCCCAGGCCGTGAAATTCTTGATCGTCGGGAACTCGTCGGCCTGGCGGCAGAGCACGACGTTGGCCTGTTGCACCACGTCGTCGGCCTCGGATGGGTCGAGAACCAGGGCCGTGACATAAGCGCGCAGGGCGTCCTGGCAATCGAGCAAAGCTCGGACGAACGACTCGGGGAGTTGTCGTTCCGACATGCCGCCACCCTCTTTGAAGAGACCCTACCTACCAGTGTAATTGGTCCTGCGTCCTTGCCTCTAAGATAATGGGGCGGAACTCCGCCGGTTTTCAACACGAAAACGCAAAAAAGGGGCGAGGGTACTGCTTTTGGGGAAGAAGGAGGGTGTTAGGCGAGGTGGCCGATCAGCACTCTCAGGCCGATCAGGATCAGGATGATCCCACCGGCGGCCTCGGCCCAGCGACCCCAGCGAGAGCCGATCCGAGTGCTCAGCGAGATGCCGATCGCGGTCATCGCGGCGGCCACGATTCCGATCACCACGCTGGGTATCCAAACCGTGACTCCCACGAAAGCCATCGACAGGCCGACCGCCAGCGCGTCGATGCTGGTGGCCACCGAGAGCAGGATCAGCGTCGGGCCGCGGGTCGGATCGCGGTTGGGTCTGGCCTGTTTTTCATGCCCTGCCTCCCAGAGCATTTTGCCGCCGACGTATCCCAACAGTGCGAACGCCGCCCAATGATCGTATTCGCCGATGTAGGCGGCCATTTGTTCGCCGGCCAGCCAGCCGACGATCGGCATCAGGAACTGGAACAGGCCGAAGTGAAACGCGAGGCGGAAAACGTGCCGCGGAGTGACCGACTCCAGCGTCAGCCCCACCGCGATCGACACCGCGAAAGCGTCCATCGCCAGACCGACCGCGATTCCCAGCAAATTAAGCCAGTTGAGTTCCGTCATCGCTCGCTATTGTAGGGGGCGACTCCAGTCGCCGATAGCGGAAGGAAGTAGGGTGGGTCAAGCGAAGTGCAG
>JAUWPQ010000401.1 GCA_030611515.1 Planctomycetota bacterium
GAACTGACCAGCGGCAGCATCAACACTTATCTATCCGAGCATCCGCCGTCCGACTTCACGGTGGTCACCCTCGGCCCGCGCCCGCTGAAGGCGCCGGACGGAGTAGCGCGGTAGTTGTAGCGTGCGCGCAACGCACCACGGGTTGGCTGGGGACTGGTCCATTTTTCGGCCGAAAAACGCATTTTGTGGGCGAACGGTTGGCCGAAAACATGGACCTGTCCCCTTCCCGCGGCGCGAGGGGGCCTATTTTCGCAGGTGATGGACCCAGGCGGGCGGGACGTTCAGCCACACCGCGTCGCGGCGGATCTCGTGGTGCTTAAGCACCGACCGCATGGTCTGGCCGATGGCCCGCAGCCGCGTCCGTTCCGCCCGGCCGCTTAGCAGCGCTCGCGCCGGACGCACCGCAATGTACTCGAAGAAGGAGAGCATCCCATCCGGCGCCAACCGATCGGTCAGTACCGCTAGAATCCGTTCCACGTCGGCCGCGGAAAAATTGTTCAGCGGCAAGCCGGAAACAATGACGTCGTAGCTCTCGCCGCCCGGCAATTCCTCGATCGGACAGTGGTGGATCCTCGCACGGTCGGCGACTACTCGAAAGGCCGGCTCGGTCTGAAAACGGCGCTCCAGTTGTCTGACGAACGTGCCGTTGAGCTCGACCAGATCGAGTTGGTCGTCGGCGCCCATACCGCCGACTATCCGGCGAGTGACCGCGCCGGTACCGGGACCGACCTCGAGGATTCTACGAGGTTGGGGTTGGGAAACGAAACGGGTCAGCGCCGCCGCCAGAAACCGCCCGCTGGGCAAAACGGCCCCAGTGTAGTGGAAGTTCCGCAGGTATTCGCGGAAGAACAGCGCGCTTTCGGCCAAACGTCGTACCATCCGCGCGATTTTACCGCACGGGGCCGATCGACGCCATCCGGTCGGGCAAAATCGCGCCGGCGGGAATGACCGGTCCCAACGACGGTCCTACCGCCGGCTTTGCCGTGGGCCGTGGCTTTGGCGCCGGCTGCTTCCGGGCGGTTTTTACGGGATGTCGCGCGACACGCTTTTTCGGAGGCGGCGACACCCGGTTAAAGGCCCGCTTGAATATCCGGTATTCCTCGGGATAGAGGATATTTTTTGCGTCCATGAGAATTACAGTCCGTTCCTGGACGCTGACTCGCCCGTCGGCCATCGCAATGCAAACCATGTCGCGCAGGCCTTGCCGTGCGGCCAATGCCTCCAGACGACTAAGTTTTATCTCAAACGCGGCGGCCGGACCGGCGGCGATAGTCGCCAGCAGCAACGCCGCAATGCCCATCGGCAATCGATTTCGCATGTTATCCCCCCGTTGAACGCCCCATCACTATCCGCAAATCCAACAATATCATCGGAACCGGATTCAGCGGAACTTGACGCACACCTCGCCCAAGCGGGAGAGTTTAGCATTCAGCGGTCCGAAGAATCGGCACAGCCG
>JAUWPQ010000199.1 GCA_030611515.1 Planctomycetota bacterium
TATAACCTTTCACCAAGGGGACATTTCTATCTGTGAGAAAGAGGGGACATTTCTACCTGTGGACAACACTATAGAATAGGGCGGATAACGACCGCCGCCGAAACCTGCTACAATAACCTATACTTGTCTGCATACTCTCAAAAGGAACCTCGCATGAACCCGGTCGAATGGTATTACGCCCGAGACAATAAGCAGGTGGGTCCGGTTTCCGCGGTGGATTTAAAGCAGTTGGCCGCCGCCGGACAATTGCGCCCCGACGACCTCGTTTGGCGCGAAGGGATGACCGAATGGTCGGCCGCGCGGAACGTGCGGGGATTGTTCGATGAACTGGCCGCGTCGGTGGCCACTACACCCGCCGCGCCGGCCGGTTCCCCGACGGAAGCTGTCGCTCCGACGCCCGTCGTATCGGCCGCGCCGCAAGTCCCCGCCGCGCCGATGCGTCATCCGCTCGACTCGCTGATGGACTGGTTGCGCCCGCGATGCGACGCGAGGCGGGTCGATTCCATCGGCCGGTTCTTCAGGGTATGCGGCTCTTACGGATTGCCTGTGGCGATTGTCCTCAGCATGGCTTTCAGCGTCATCATGGCCTTTAAGGCCGATCCGGTCGGCAGCCTTCTCTTGGGCGCGATCATGTTGATGGTGCTGGTCATTCTGCAATACGTCGCCGGAAAATTCTGCGACGCCCTGGACCGGCTCAACGCGGCCACCGCCGGCAGCCTGCCCTCGACCGTGTTTCCCGACGGTCTGGCGCTATTGAGCAAGGCGTTGGGCGTGGCCGTGCTGCTTTCGTCGATTATCGCGGCCGTACAGATTTCGGCCTACGCAATGCTACCGTTTGGGATCGTGGCGTTTCTGGTTCTCTGCTATCTGTCCTTGGTGGCGATGAATCCGGCGATGCTGAACTTTTCGATCGGCGCCCAGTCCGGCGCGGGCGAGGAGGCAATCGGAGTCGTCACGTTTCTGTTTAAAGCTCTGATGCGTCTCGTGCCGGTGGCGTTCGGTGCGGGCGTGGTCTGCGGCACACTGTTGATGGGCTTCGCCTGCTATCTGCCGTTCTCCGGCGAGGGAGGGCTTTTTGTTGCCCAGTTCACCTGGAATATGGCCGCATACAGCCTGATATTATCGGCCTTATTGCCGCCGGCCGCCTACTTGATCTTCCTTCTCTACTACCTCTTGCACGACCTCTGCCGCGCGATCCTGGTGTTGCCGTCGAAGCTCGATACGCCGACCGGGAAGAACCAGAAGGAAAGCAGCGACCAGTAGGGCGAGGAAAGAACCGCGTTTCGTTTGTTGTTTCCCTAAAGTGAATTTTTTGAGTCTGACCCCGACCTCCCTAGGCGGACTTTGGGGAATGAGGTATAATGGCAATGGCCTTGGAAACAGGAGGTGTCGCGATGGACTGGCGCGATCGCATTACCGTTGACCCGGCCGTCTGCCACGGACAGGCGTGTATCAAGGGAACACGCATCATGGTGGCAGTGGTGCTCGATAACCTCGCCGCCGGCCTGGGGACAGATGAAATTCTGCGGAGCTATCCGCCGTTGACGGCGGAGGATGTCCACGCCGCGATGGCCTATGCTGCTGATCTTGCCCGCGAACGCATGGTTCCCTTGGGTGCATGATGCTCAAGTTCAAGGTGGATGAGAACCTGCTCACCGAGGCGGCTGGATTGCTGGCCGGCGCCGGCCATGACGCCGTAACCGTCAGGGACCAGCACATGGTTGGGCAGCCCGACACCAACGTAGCGGCGGTCTGCTTACATGAAGGGCGCGTGGTGGTAACGCTCGATCTGGACTTCGCCGACATTCGCGCTTATCCGCCGGCCGACTACGCAGGGATCATCGTGTTTCGACTGACCTTGCTCGACAAGTTCCATGTGCTGTCGGTTCTGCAACGCCTGTTGCCGGTCCTGAAACGTGAACCGCTCGTAGGCAAGCTGTGGATCGTCGAGGAAACATCCGTTCGCGTTCGTGGCTGATGCACAAACTCAAGGGACCAAAACGCATTCAGGAGGACAGACATTTTTGTCTGTCCGTAATAGACGGGCAGGAATGCCTGTCCTCCTGATGTAAATTCACCACCAATTCCGCCGCAAAAGGAACTGCCATGGCAAGACTAAAATTTCCACCAATACCAATACTAGCGGTGTTTTTTCTTCTTGCTCTGGCTATGGCCATGGTGGTTTCAGCACAAAGTTCAGACAATAATATCATGCAAGCCCAAAAAGTACTCACTGTTTCAGAAGGCAAAAGACTAATTGCCAAAGCAATTGTCCAAATGCCCATCGTGCAAGAAGCAATGAAAAACGGATTGGTAATCGTAACCAAAGGCACGACAACCACCTATGTAGCCCAGGAAATCTTGAATACCGACGTTCCCCACGGATCTTTCGTACTTGGCAGGGTCTATCCCGAAAAGGGCGGCAATAGACTGAAAACAGACAAAAGAATCAATGAAGTCATTCTTGTTAACGGCAAGCAACAAGGAGACCTTTCCCTGGACGAAGCGGTCAAAATGCTAAAGCCCGGCGACGTGGTCATAAAAGGAGCAAATGCACTAGACTATGAAAACAAACTTGCGGCAGGCTTGATAGGTTCTCCCTACCCGAGCGCTGGCACCTCTGGCATAATCATTCCACCTGTCATCGGTACTAAAGCCCACTTAATCATCCCCATAGGTTTGGAAAAAGAGATTGGCAGCAATCTCATCGAAGTCGTAAGAGCCATGCAAGCCCCAACAGCCACCATAGGCGACGATCTTTCGATCATTCTGTTCACGGGCAATATCGTCACGGAAATCGAAGCCCTAAGAACCCTTGCCGGCGTCTCCGCTTTGCACGTCTCCTCCGGCGGTATTGGCGGCGCGGAAGGCTCTATCAGACTTCTGTTTCGCGGCTCTGAGCAGCAGGTAAGAAAAGCCCTCGAAATTATCGAAGACATTCAAGGTGAACCTCCCTTTGTTCATTAGGCTTTGTCGGAAAACATTAGGGAGATTTGGGGTCAGAGCGCACTTAGTCGTTGAGATTTGCCTAATGACTAATACGCATTCCAGGAAATAATTGCGCAGCTAGCAGATTGCTATATGACTTATTTCAGGGCATTTGGGAGTGCTAGCAACGCGCTGTTCTTAACTGGGATTGGTATAAGTGCGCTCTGACCCCCTCGCCCCCTTCTAATTGGCGCCGGCCTCTCAACACAACAGCATCCGCATGGGCTGAAGCGTGCGGTCGAAGGGGTTGAACACCAGCCCGAGAATCTCCAGCGTGACCACGCCCAAAAGGGCTTCGTCCGACTCTTCGCCCAAGATCACCGGCGTGTGGGCCTCGCCTTGCGGAAAAGAGACGTGGGCCTCCGATACCGACCGCTCGATCAGGGTTCCGTCGGCCAGAGTAAATGACAGCTTGCGTTTTGGCTTCAATCCAATTGCCGTCCACACGACCTTTGGCAATAACGAATAGGTTGCCCCGCTGTCGACCAAAAATTTCACGGTCCGCGGTTCGCCCGTCGGTCCCTTCACTTGACCTTCAACGTAAGTTGCGCCCATGACACGCTCCTTTTTGATGGTGTTATGCTACACCAACCGACGTAGCTCGTTAATCAGCCGCTCGATCATGGCCTCGGTGTGCGTGGCGAAGATGGCGATCCGCAGGCCGCCTTCCGTGCCGAGGCCGGAGTAGGCCGGGAGATAGGCCACCGCGATGCCGCGCTGCATCAGTTCAGTCTGGATGCGGCGCATGTTCTCCGCGTCGCCGAGCACAAGGCATAAGATCGGCACTGGCGAGTCGTCCACCTCCAGCCCCAGCCCGCGCAAGCCGTCCTTAAACTTTCGGACGTTCGACCGCAGCCGCGTACGCCGATCCGGGTCGGCCATCAAAAGTTCAATCGCCTTTGCGGTGGCGGCAGCAGCGGCGGCCACCGGCGCGCTGGCCCCGTCGAACCAGTGCGAAGAGCGTTTCACCCGCTCGATAAAATCCAGCGAGCCGGGTATTATGCCGCCGAATCCGCCGATCGCCTTGCTAGCGGTGGCAGTGAGGAACGTAGCACAGCCGCCCTCGGCCGTGAACTCGGACGAGCACAGCCGGGGGCGGTTGTGCCACATGGTGGAATCAAACAGTCCAAAATGTTCGAGTGTGCCGCGGCCGTGTCGACCCAGAACGCCGACGGCGTGGGCGTCGTCGATCAACATGCCCGCACCGGGGTAGCCGTTCAACACGGCGCGATATTCGGTCAGCGGGGCGATCGTGCCGCGAACGGAAAACACACCGTCGGTCAACAGCAACGGCCGTCGGCCCGGCCCGAGGTTTTTCTTTAGAGCGGCGGCCAGGTCGTCCGCGTCGCGGTGGTGGAAAGTGAACAGCGGCAGGCGGGTTTGTCGGGCGGCCTCCAACACGCTGTAGTGGGAAAGCTCGTCGGCCAGCAACACATCGAAGCGGTCTTGCAGCGCGGCCAACAGGATGGCGTTGCCGGCGTAACCGGTGGCGAAGTAGAACGCGGCCGGGACGTCGAACAGCTCTGCCGCGCGTCGTTCGGCCTCCAGCACGGGCGGGCTGTTGCCGAATCCGGCGCGGGTCGTGGCGCTATGGATCCCATAACGTTCGGTGGCCCGGCACGCGGCTTTGATTACCTCCGGGTGGCATTGCAGGCCGAGATATCCGGTACCCACGAAGTAGAGATATTCCCGCCCGTCGATCGTGACAACGGCGTCGGGTGGGCTTTGCAGGACGTGCATTTTTGGGTTGCATTTTCGCACCAAAAACAATTTGTCTTGCCCCTACGGGTCGGCCGACCGGTGCGCTCTAATTTCGTTCCATCTTGACGGATATCTCGCCCGAGTTGTCGGCGATTTCTTTCCAGGGGACGCGGCAGCGGAGGTAGAGATCGCCGTCGGCCGGCGGGGTAAACGAGCCGGACTTTCCAAGCTCGAACTCCTTGCCAAGCTGGTAGTCTTTCATCAGCACGCCGACCAGCCGCCCACGACCATCGGCCGCGCCGTCGGCGTCGACTGGATCGGATTTTTTGCCCATTTGCCACGTCCCCTCGGTCTCGAACCCGTAGGATGCGTTGGCCGTCACGGTCAGACCGGAGGGCTGCCATCCGCGATCCGCGCAGACGGAGACGGTCATCGCGAGGTCGGCGGTCGACCGGTTGATGAACTTCTGCTTCCAATCCCAACTGCACAGATCGACGCGGTATCCGTTTTGCAGATTTTGGCGAAAGAAGCGAAGCTCGAAGTCCATTTCCTTCACCTGCGGCCCGAAGACGTCCTGGAAGGTGATTTGTCTTCCTGCCAGAACCATGCGTCCGAAGGCGCGGTATTGGGCATAGTAGTTGGGGTTGTTGTCCAGCATGTGCCCGAGCATCCACCACCAGCAATAGTCCTGCCAGGAACCGCCGGTCGCCTCCTCGTTGTCGATCAGGCTTTCCAGCGGTCGGGGTTTGCAGTGGCGGAGGAATCGTATGACGTTTGTTGGAACGTTGACGCCTGTTGCGCCTTTTTCCCAGTAGTGGCCCATTTCGGCCATGCACTCGGCGTACCATCTCGGTCCGGCTCGACCGAAGGTCTGGTGACAGTAGGCGTGTACGGCCTCGTGTAGCGGGACGCCCCCTTTGGCCACGGAGTAGACTCGGGCTTTCGAGCGGAATTTTTTCCCTCTCGATACCTTGGTGCTGATACAGACGCCGGCCCCCTCGCGGATTTTGGCTAGCCCCTTGGGTTCCATCTTGGAGAGCAATTCCTGCGGCCATTTGGCCAGATCGTCGACCACGCAACACTCGATGATCCCGCGCGGTGGGCGACCCCAGTATTTGGAGATCAGCCTGAGCATGTCCTCGAGCTGTTTCAGAAGCGCGCGTGCCTCGACCGGTGGCAGGTCGGTGTAAATCTTGAAGTGCTTTGAACGGAAATCCTGGACGGCGCTCTTTTCGGCCATCCCTTTTGTCTTGCCGGTCCGCGGCGGCGCGGCCTTTGCGGGAGGGGCCAACGCGAACGAAAACGCCAGCAAGACGACCGCCGCGCAAAAAAGTTTGCCTCTCATGATTCTCTGTTTCATTGGTGAAAATTGCCCCTATGCCCTTGGGTTCAGCTTATCAGGCCGGCAGCGGACACGCAAGCGAAGTAAAGCGCCGCGGTTTATCTTTCCGCCGACCAGATTCCCCGTCGGGCGGCGCGGGCTTCGACCTCGGCGCGGCGAAAGCGGTCTTTCATGGCTGAAGAATATGGATACCATAGCTTCGCGGTAGCCAGGCCGGCGCGGATCAACTCCTCGTTGAGCATCCGGTCGCCGACCCAGGCGTAGGCGAGAATCCGGCCGTACTTGTCACGCGACGGGCCGTCGAACTCCAGGCGGACCGCGCCGGCGGCGAGAAAGTCTTTGGTGAATTGAGTAGCCTCGGGGCCCCAAGGCTCGACTGCGTGGTTCGGCTTGACGGTCTCCGGCGTGTCGGCGCCGATCAATCTGATCCGCTCCGGCGCGTCGGCCAGCAGGAAGGTGTCGCCGTCGATCACCCGCCGCACATGATGGAGACCGGCCTTCAACGGACGCGGCGCGGAGGACTCGAACGGTTCCGGCCGCCACTGATGCATCGCGGCCAGCAGCAACACCAATGCGACCAGCAGGGCCGCTTGCACCGGACGGCGAGGAAAACGCATCGAACTGAAGCGGCGAGGGCGACTCATCAGTTTGTGCTGAAACCAAACGCCTTGGCGGTCTTGCGCCCCAGCGGATTTCTTATGAACCTCTTGCGGCACTCGGGACAAAGATCAAACCGCAATTGCTGATACACGTCGTCGCCGATCGATTCGTCGGCCGAGTCTTCCAACCGCTCGATGATGTCTTGAATCTCTTCGAGGTTGTCCCGGTCTTCTTCATCGGCGCCGGCCGCGGACGGGTCGAACGCCGCGTAAACCTCAATCTTGACGACGTAACGGAGATCATCTTGCGGATCGAGTTCCCGCTTGCACAGGTCGCATGAGTACCGGATCATATCCGCTCCCCGTTGGTGGCCGGCAGACGCCGATATATGAAAGAAAGACCCCACAAACGACTTATGTTATCCTAATGCCAAAGCACCACGCTTGACAAGACGACCCGGGAAAAATTTTCCGCCGGGGCGAAAAGGGCCGCCTAGAGTGAAACCCTGGCGTGCGGGGGGAAAATCCACTACAATGAAAATGTGGGAGTGTAATGTCAGCAGTGCAAGCACCGCCCATTCAACGTGGGCGATCCCAAGACGGGTATGCAATAGGGGGGCCGCACGTGCAAGGGCTTCAAACAACCGTCGCACATTGTCCCCGGGCACATAGCCCGCGACGCGGCGCCGTCGTTGCGCATCGCCCCCCACCTCCTCCCCCCAGCAGTGCGCTGACCTGCAGCGTACTGGTGCTCAATAGACTCTACATGGCCGTTCACGTGGTAAACGTGCGGCGTGCGTTCGGGCTTCTCTGCTGCGAAATGGCCGAAGTGGTCCACCTCGAGGACGGTAAATTCGGAACCTTCTCGTTCGACTCCTGGCGGGAGATGAGTGAATTGCGCGCCGAAGAGAAACAGCCGGAAGATGATTGGATCCGGTCGGTAAACTTTGAGATTCAAGTTCCCCGAGTGGTCCGGTTGCTTCGTTATGATCGGCTGCCGAGGCAAAAACTTCACCTCAACCGCCGCAACGTGTTGGCCCGCGACGGCCACGTCTGCCAATACTGCGGCCGGCGGTTTGCCACCCAACTGTTGAGCATCGACCATGTGGTTCCTCGAAGTCGAGGGGGCGAGACCACCTGGGAAAACGTGGTTTGCGCCTGCCTGACCTGCAACGTTAAGAAAGGGGGGCGGACACCAAAAGAGGCACACATGAAGCTGATCCACCGTCCCGTGCGTCCGAAACGCAATCCACTACTGTTGTTGAAGCTAAACAACCCAAAATATGCAAGCTGGCGGACTTGGCTGGCCGGCGCGCATTGGGAGGTAGGGGGGAAGGATAGTGGATAGTGGGTAGTGGGTAGTGGGTAGTGGGTAGTGGGTAGTGAATATAGATTAGAGAGTAGAGACTAGAGCCTACTGCATAGTGAATAGAAAATAGTAAATATAAAATCACTAAAAAAGAAAAACAAA
>JAUWPQ010000215.1 GCA_030611515.1 Planctomycetota bacterium
CGCTGATCGACATGGGCGTGTTCTTCGCCGTGCTGCTGGTTGGGTTCGCCTTTCTCTGGAAACGCGGCGATCTGGATTGGGTCCGCGCGGTGCGTCATCCGACGACTCCGGGCGAAACCGTCGCGTTGGCGGCAAGACTACATCGGGGCGATTACCGACAATGAATGCACGGAACATATACGACCTGCTGCTCCAGCCGTTCCGACCGTGGTTGACCGGCCACGATTTCGAGGCGATTGATCCGTGGATCGAGGTCGGCGGCGAGGGTTTGCCGGAAATCGCCCGATTTCTGCGCGATCAAGACGAATTGGCCTTCGACGTGCTCCACTGCGTCACGGCGGTGGACTATTTCGAGCCGGACGAGAAAAAAGCGGCCAAGGTTCAGTGGCAGCCGCACCTGGAGTTGATCTATCACCTTTCGAGCACCAAGCGGCGGCATCGGCTGGTCTTGAAGGTGAAGCTGCCCCGATGGAAGGGCGATCGGCCGGGCGAACTGCCCGAGGTTCCCAGCGTCAGCGGAGTGTGGAGCACGGCCGATTGGCACGAGCGAGAGGTGTTCGACCTGATGGGCGTCCGTTTCCCGGGACATCCCGACCCGCGGCGCATCCTTTGCCCCGAGGATTGGGAAGGCCACCCGTTGCGAAAAGATTACCAGATGCCGGCCGAGTATCACGGGATACCGGCGAAGTAGAAGCAAATCATGTTGGGGTGGTAGTTGAACTGCCGCCCCAACGTAGATGAGATAGACCAATGCAAGCCGAGCGCGCACAGTCCGATACGGTCGAGTTCGACGTCCGCACGGACGAGATGCTGATCAACATGGGACCGCAGCATCCCAGCACGCATGGCGTGTTGCGCGTGGTGTTGCGGACCGACGGCGAAGTGGTCTCCGAAGTCACGCCTCACATCGGATACCTGCATCGGAGCGCGGAGAAGATCGCCGAAAAACTCACCGTGCGCCAGTATCTCCCCTACACCGACCGGCTCGACTACCTGGCCGCCATGAACATGAACCTCGGCTGGGCGCTGACGGTCGAGAAGCTGCTCGGCCAACGGGTTTCGGAAAAGACGCGGCACCTGCGGGTAATCGTCGCCGAGTTGAATCGCATCGCCAGCCATCTGGTGGCGGCGGGGTGTTTCGGGTTGGACCTGGGCAGCTTCACGCCCTTTATGTGGACCTTCCGCGAGCGGGAAAAGATCGTCGATCTCTTCGAGGAAATCTGCGGCGCCAGGCTGACGTACAGCTACCTTCTGCCGGGCGGCGTGACGGCCGGGCCGCCGGACGGCTGGTTCGGTCGCTGCGAGGCGTTTCTCGACCAGTTCGATCCGGTGATCGACGAACTGCACGCACTGTTGACCAGCAACGCTATATTCATCAAGCGCACGGCCGACATCGGCGTACTGCCGCCGGAAATGGCCATCGACTACGGTTGCACGGGGCCGGTGTTGCGGGCGAGCGGCGTCGATTGGGACCTCCGCCGCGACGGCGAGCCGATTTGCACTGAAATGTACGACGGCTACACCTGGCAGGTAATCGCGCCGACCGGTGGCCGCTATCCCGACGACCATCCCTATCCGCCGGTTCCGCCCGAGGCGGTGGTGGGCGACTCTTGGCACCGCTTCTACGTGCGGATGCTCGAAGTCGTGCAGTCGATGTATTTGGTCCGTCAGGGGATCGAAAAATACTCCGCCGCCGACGGCGAACTGGACAAGCCGATCAAAATAAAGGAAAAGCTCCCCAAAGGCGAAGCGTATCTCGAAACCGAGGCGCCCAAGGGGCAAATGGGATTCATGATCGTCGGCGACGGCTCGGCCGTTCCGTGGCGGGTGCGGATCCGCAGCAGCAGCTTTTGCAACATTTCGGCACTGCCCGAGATTTGCCGCGGCGTGCTGATCGCCGACATGTCGGCGATCCTCGCCTCGCTGGACATCGTGTTGGGAGAAATTGACCGCTAAGCGGCGCAACTGACAACTGACAACTAAAATACCCACCGTGGCCGAACTCCTTATATCCATCTCGACTCCCGATTGGCTGGCGCACACTATCGCCGCGCTGGTCCAATGTGGATTGTTGTTGGCGATCGCGCTCTGTTCGGCGGCGGTGGGCATCTGGTTGGAGCGGAAGGTCTCGGCGCGAATTCAGGACCGATTGGGGCCGACCCGGGTGGGTGGGCGGTTCGGATGGCTGCAACCCCCGGCCGATGGTCTGAAACTGATCTGCAAGGAAGACATCATCCCGACGGCGGCCGACCATATCCTGTTCCGCATCGCGCCATACATCTGCTTCTGTGCCACGTTTTGCGTGTTTCTCGCGCTGCCGTTCGCCAACGGCTGGGTCGCCGTCGAGTTGAACGCGGGCGCCTTCTTTCTGCTGGCCGTGGCGGGGTTGGAGATTTTCGGCGTGATACTGGGCGGATATGCCTCGGGGTCGAAATGGTCGCTCTACGGGGCGATGCGCGAGGCCGCACAGGTGGTCAGCTATGAAATCCCGCTGGGCCTGTGCGTTGTGGTTGTCGTCATCCTGACCGGCACGATGAATCTGGTCGAAATCGGCAACCAACAGGCGGGCTGGTTCTTCAACTGGCACATTTTCCACGATCCGTTTACATTCGTCGTGTTTTGGGTCTACGTCACTTGCGCGGTGGCCAGTTCCAACCGCGCGCCGTTCGACTTGCCCGAGGCCGAAAGCGAATTGGTGGCCGGATTCTTGACCGAATACTCGGGCTTCCGCTGGGTCTTCTTCTTCATGGGCGAGTACGCATCGATGTTCGTCGTCAGCGGCCTCGGGGCACTGTTGTTCCTGGGCGGATGGAACGGACCGATCCCGATTGCCTCGCTGCTGGGATTGACGCCCGACGACGGCGACGTCTTCGGTTGGATCGGCAACCTGCTGGGAATGTGCAACTTTATCGCCAAGGCCTTTGCCGGTATGACCTTTATGATCTGGCTCCGTTGGACGTTGCCCCGGCTGCGGATCGACCAGGTAATTACCACCTGTCTGAAATACTGCGTGCCGATCGTTTCGGCAATGTTGGCCGGCGTGATGTTGTGGAGCTTCTTTTTGCCGGGGGGACTGATCGCGGCGTTGACGCGGCCCGCCTCGTTCCCACGCTCCGCGTGGGAACGCACTGACTCGAAACCAGACTCGTTCCCACGCTCCGCGTGGGAACGCACCGACTCGACGCTCCGCGTCGATGGGATGCGGGACAATGGCCGGGTGCAGGAAGAAGCATGGAGGCGGAGCCTCCCGGCAGTGCGTTCCCACGCGGAGCGTGGGAACGAGGGGGATTTCCAAGAGGAAAGTCGCTAACTATGGACACGATTAACTGGCATAGCTGTTTCTTCCTGCTGCTCGCGGCGATCGCCTGCGGGTTCGCCGTGGCGGTGGTCGTCGTCGGCGACATCGTGCGGATGGCCTGCTGTCTGGTCGTCTCGTTGGCGGCGGTGGCGGGATTGTTCTTCCTCGCCGGGGCCGAGTTCCTCGGCGCGGCACAATTGATGGTATACGTCGGCGGCACGATGGTGCTGTTGATTTTCGGCGTGATGCTCACCGCCCGAGGACCGCTGGTTTCGATGAAGATCGGCGGGGGACAATGGGTGCTGGCCCTTGTTATCGGCGTCGCGCTTTTTGCCGTGCTGCTTCAGGCCGCCACGAGTACGTCGGCTTGGAACGGTCCGAAAGCGAACGATCAGGCCGCCGTGCCGGCGGCCGCTAAACAGGACGACGGCGCCGCCGCCGAACAGGACGCCGCCGGGCAACTCGGTCTGGGGCTGCTCGGAGTACGCGAAGACCGGCTCCACCGGCAAGACAAGCCGGTGCTGCTGGGCGGTATGTCCGGCTACCTGTTGGCCTTCGAGATTATTTCCGTACATCTGGTCGTGGTGCTGGTCGGAGCGGCGTATCTGGCCCGGGCACGAAGGAGGATTCGGAATCCCGAATCCCGAGCCCCGAACCCCGAATCCCCATGAGCATATTCACCGAACCTGTCGGACTTTCGCACTTCCTGGTGGTCGGCGCCGTGCTGTTCGTTTGCGGCGTGATCTGCATGGCCACAAAGCGGAACGTGTTGGGTGTGCTGATGGGTATCGAACTGGTGCTGAACGGGGCGAACCTGAACTTCGTGGCCTTCGGCAGTTCGGTGCTGCGTCCTCCCGGCACGGAAGGCATTGGCATGGACGGCCAGATGATCGCGTTGTTCGTAATCGTGTTGGCGGCGGCCGAGGCGGCCGTGGCACTGGCGATTGCGTTGAGCTATTACCACGCCCACGCCACCGTGGACGTGGATCGAGGAGATGAATTAAGAGGATAAAATACGCTGAACGTTAATACATGGACATCAATTCCATAATTCCGCTGCTGTTGGCCCTGGCCTGGCTGTTGCCGCTGGGTTCGTTCGCGTTGATCGTCTTGTTCGGTCCGCGAATGGGCCGCGCCGGACGATACTCCGCATACCTGGCCACCGGCGCAATCGTCGCCGCGTGTGTCCTTTCGTTCGCGGCCTTGGGCTTCTGGTTGACGGAACATTTTCCCCACGCCGCCGCCCACGGCGGACATGGATACGAGACGGTGCAGCCGATCAGCGGCGAGTGGTACACGCTGGCCGAGTTCGGCCGGTTGCGGCTGACGATCGGCTACTACATCGACGCGCTTACGCTGGCCATGTTCTGCATGGTCACGCTGGTAGGTTCGTGCATCCACGTCTATTCGTTCGGCTACATGCGCGAAGAGCTATCGGACGTGACCGACCCGCTGGCGCCGTTGGCCAACGGCCAACCGCTGCGGCGTCGCGGCCGGTATTGCCGCTTTTTCCAGTATTTTTCGCTCTTCTGTTTCAGTATGTTGGGGCTTGTCATCGCCGGCAACGTGGCGATGGTCTTCGTCTTCTGGGAACTGGTCGGCATCTGCTCCTACCTGCTGATCGGCTTCTACCACGAGCGCCGCAGCGCCAGCAACGCGGGCAACAAGGCGTTCATCGTCAACCGCGTCGGCGATTTCGGCATGATTATCGGCATGATGGCGATATGGACCGGCTTGGGGACGTTCTCGTTCGCCGAGATTTTCTCTCAGGTGCGACCCATTGCCGCCGGATATCAATTACAAACGCCGGAGGGGCTGAGCTACTGGCTGCTGGTCGTCGCCGGCTTGGGCATCTTCTGCGGCTGCGTGGGCAAGAGCGCGCAGTTTCCGCTGCACGTCTGGTTGCCCGACGCGATGGAAGGCCCCACGCCGGTCAGCGCGTTGATCCACGCCGCCACGATGGTTGCCGCCGGAGTGTATCTGGTCGGCCGGTTTTTCCCGATCTTTACGCCCGAGGTGCTGCTGGTAATCGCTTCGGTCGGCTGCATAACGTTATTCATGGCGGCGACGATCGCCATTACGGCCACCGACATCAAGCGGGTGCTGGCCTATTCGACCGTCAGCCAGTTGGGGTTCATGATGCTGGCCCTGGGGCTTGGCGGCTGGCTGGCCGGCATGCTCCACTTGTTCACCCACGCCTGTTTCAAGTCGTTGCTGTTCCTCTGTTCCGGCTCGGTGATTCACGCCTGCGGGACGAACGAGATGCCGGAGATGGGCGGACTGCGGCGTAAAATGCCCATCACGGCGATCACTATGCTGATCGGCTGTCTGGCCATCGCCGGGGCGGGCATTCCGACGCTTATCGGCCTGAGTGGGTTTCACTCCAAAGACTACATCATGGCCCAGGGGCTTTCGTTCAGCACGGCCAACCCGGGCTTTGGTTCGATATTTTTCTACGCGGCGTTGATCGGCGCGGGGATGACGAGTTTCTATATGTTCCGTCTGTGGTACATGACGTTCGCCGGCCGCCCGCGCGACGAACATGTACATAGCCACGCTCACGAGTCGCCGCTGTCGATGACCGGTCCGTTGATGGTTTTGGCGGTTTTGGCAGTGGTCGCGGCCTGGAACCTTCCGATTTGCAAATTGGGATTGGAACCGCTCCTGGAGCAGGCCCGGCCCGTGGGAACGGCCGAGGGCGTCGCCGGCGGAATGCTTTTGCCGAACGTGACCATGCCGGCCGAGCATCTTGCGCACGATCCGGCCGCCGGCATCGCCGTCAAGGCCGAGTGGTCCGCCTTTGCCGTCGCGCTGCTGGGGTTCCTGCTGGCCACGGCGTTTTACGGGCTGCGAAAGCTCGACCCGGCCGATGCCCGACGAACGTTTTCACCATTGTACAAGCTGTTCCTACACAAGTGGTGGTTCGACGAATTGTACGCGCTGCTGCTGATCCGTCCGGTGTTGTGGATTTCTGCTTTGGTCGAAGCGATTGACAAGCGGGTGATCGACTGGCTGGCCGACAACTCGGCCCGGGCCGTTGCGGCCATAGCGCGGCTGGACGACTGGATCGATCGGATTTTCGTCGACAACACGGTGAACCTACTTGCCCAATGGACATATTCGACGGGTCTATGGCTGCGTCGGATACAGACCGGCAACATCCGTCAATACGTGATGTGGCTCGGCGCCGGACTGGTGGGACTGTTCGTGCTGATGAGTTTGTATTGGAATTACGCAATGGCGGGAGGGTGAGGAGAGAGCGGGATTCGGGGCTCGGGGAATCGGGGCTCGGGATATGAGGCCGCACAACATACCGGGGAGACGAACCAATGAGTATTAAAAGTTATCGAGATCTGAACGTTTGGCAGGTTGGAATGGATTTAGCGGCGGGCGTTTATGAAATGACACGAAAGTTTCCAAACCACGAAAAATGGGGTCTCGGCAGCCAGTTGCAGCGCGCGGCAGTGTCGATTCCAGCCAACATCGCCGAAGGACATGCAAAAGACTCCACAAAGCAGTTTTTGTTTCATGTTTCTGTTGCCCGAGGATCCGTAGCCGAATCGGAAACACACCTTATGCTTGCCGACCGGCTTGGATATGCAAGCCGGGAAATCATAAACCATCTACTTGAGCTATGTGATCGAATCAGCAAAATGCTCCAAAAACTCCAAAAGTCACTAAGGGCAAAAATAAAGTCGTCTTAACCCCGCCCCCCCGAATCCCCGAATCCCCGAACTCCGATCATGTCGTTCTTCAATCTCCACGATCCTGAAGTCCTTCGGACCTGGCTGCTGAGCCTGATAATCTTCCTGCCGGCGCTCGGCGCTGGAGTGCTGTGCGTGCTGCCGGTCCGCGGCGACCAGTGCCTCAAGCGCTTCTCGCTGGCGGTCACCGTGCTGGTTTTTCTGCTGACCGTCTGGCTGGCGATTCCCACCGGCAGTACAACGCCGGAACCGGGGCACTTCGCGCTCGGATTCGCCGGAATGCAGAACGTCGTGGACCACGAATGGATCCCCTCGTTCAACATCCGCTACTTCCTCGGCGTGGACGGCAGCAGCCTGCCGCTGGGCGTTTTGACCTCTTTCTTGAGTATGCTGGCGATGTGGGCAAGCTGGTCGATCGACAAGAGCGTCCGCGCGTATTGCGCCCTGTTCCTGTTGCTGGAGACCGGCATGTTGGGCGTCTTCATGTCCCTGGACTTCTTCCTGTT
>JAUWPQ010000233.1 GCA_030611515.1 Planctomycetota bacterium
GGGAACCACCACCTCGCGCGTCTTCCGCGGCTCGGTCAAGGTGCAGGTGGTGGGTGGCACTGGCTTAGCCAGTGGCACTCCGCGGGAAGTGGTGTTGGGCGAGAACGAATCGGCCCGGGTCGAAGGTGGCGACGAGCCTCGTATCACGGTGCTTGGTGCGTCGGCCAAGACGGCCGATTTCACGCGCAGGATTCCTAAGGTGACATACAAGATGCTGGACCTGGTCGACGTGGTGGCCGGCGGCGACGGTTTTTCCGGAAAACGAAATCGCGGCATCAACCCGACCACTGGGCAACCGATCGGTTGGGCGATGCCGCGGTTGGGTGGCCATTATCCCCGCGGCGACGGGCGCTACCATCGCGTCAAGGCAATCCCATTTGTGGATGGGGTTTTCGTTCCCGACGGCCGTGCCGGCCCGGTGCAGCTTGATTCCGGCGGTCATATGTTCGGCGACCCCAGCAACGGCTTCATCAACGGAAGCGACCAAGTGGTACGCTACCTTTGGGCCGGCGGCGCCCCAGGAAACGGTCTCGCCGATCCCGCCAAACATCTGACTTCCACCCAGTTGGATGGCGTCGATTATGCCTTGCCCGGCCACGGCTATCTCTTGATGATCGCCAACACCGGCATCACGTTCGATTTGGAGGCGATCCGCCGGGCGAACCGCGGCTGCAGGCTGACGCGATTCCTCGCCGTGGTGGGCAACACGGAACTGGAATCCCTTCGCGACAACACCATCTCCGTGGCCGCCGATTGCCGGGTGTTCGTCGAAGGCCAGGTACGGTTCCGGCAGCAACTCAACGGCTACATGGGCGGACGTCGGCTCTCGATCCCGATCGGCGAGAAAGACCGTTTCCTGACGCTGGCGACGACCGACGCCGGCAATGGCATCTGGGGCGACAACGTGTTGTTCGGCGACCCACGGCTGGAGTTGATGCAGGTCGATGCGAACGAACCAAAGGACGAAGAAAGGAGGTGAAACCATGAATGGTCCATAAAGCCATTGGGGTGCCACTGCCGGCTTGTCCAGCAGTGTTTTCCTTGGTCGGCGGGCACTGCTGGACAAGCCGGCAGTGGCATCCGTGCAAGGGGAAGGAGATGAAGCATCGTGTAGAATAGCGAAATCGAGTGATTCAGAACTGTACTTTTGGAAACCTTTTCAGATTAAGGGAGATTGTGTCATGCGTAAGTTCACGCTTTTTTTGATCGCTGTTGTCGTCCTGTTGGCAGTGCAAAACGTCAAGGGCGATCTGATCACCTTCGTCAAGATCAATCCAGACGTCAACACCGAGGCAGTCGATGGCGGCAGCTTCTGGTCTACATCCACTAGCGAAAGTGACGGTTTGTGGCGTTTACGCGAACCGTTCATAAGCTACGACTCGTGCCTCCTAGCGGGTGGCGCTGATGGCAATGATGAAGATGTGCCGGTATTGGCAACGACCATTTCCGGTCTTGCATTCGGTGTCTCCTACAACATCTACGGTTACGCCGTAGTTAACGACCGCTGGGACATTCAATTCGGTTTGTCCGACGCCGGCCTGGTGGATTACGGCGGCTCGACGGGAGATATGGGTACGTCGCTGAGCGGCGTAGACCCATCGACCCATTTCACCGGCGGGATCGGCCCGGTCGATGATTATGGTTGTGAAATATCACTCGGGATTGCCGTGGCCGACGTCAACGGAGAGATAAAGGTCTACGTCAACGAGAGCACTGCCTCCACCTGCACCATAGATAGTCGCACTGTATACGGCGGCGTGGGCTATTCGGTGGTACCCGAGCCGTCCGTGTTGGCGCTGCTGGTATCCGGCCTGATCGGTCTGCTCTGCTACGCATGGAGGAAGCGGAAGTAAAGAATTTGGGATTTGTTGATTTAGGATTTGGGATTGTATTCAGGGGCGCCGGCGGACTGACTTGGCCGTCTTGAAATAGGTGGTCGGCAGTCCGCCGCGCTCCCGGATCAGTTTTGCCTTTCAAGACAACGACTAAATGGAATTACACGGTGACTTATGAATAAACACATTGCCGCTGATCATCGTCAAATCAGCAAATTCCAAATTCCAAATTCCAGATTTGGTTTTACATTAGTGGAACTTTTGGTCGTCATCACGATCATCGGCATTCTGATCGCGTTGTTGCTTCCGGCGGTGCAGGCCGCCCGCGAGGCCGCGCGGAGATTGCAGTGCCAGAACAACCTCAAACAACTGGGGCTGGCCCTGCACAACTACCATTCGGTCTCGAATTGTTTTCCGGCCACGGCCGCGGTCGTTATTCCAGATCACTGCTATGATCCCAACAATTGCCGCGGCACCCCTCTCTACGTTGTGCTGTTGCCGTTCATCGAGCAGTTGGGACTGGAGGGCACGTACGACTACAACATGCGCTGGGTCGAATGGGCAGGCACATACCCCGAGTTCGCCAACACGCGTCTGGCGATTTACCAGTGCCCCAGCGACGACCGCTCGGAGGAGTATCCCAGCCAGCGGGTCTATTTCGGCGTCTGCGGCGGCAAGCCGCCAAGGGCAGCGTATAATTGGCGCGGCGACGTGTATATCGACGGCCTGTTCGTGATGAACCGCTGGCGACGGGTCGCCGACGTCTGCGACGGCACCGCTTCGACCTTCGCCATCGGCGAGAGCGTCCACGTGGCCAAGTGGGGGTTGGGACCGGGCTACGGAGACGCGAACGTGGGCGGACCCGTCGCATGGTATTACGGCGGCGAGTGCAGCCAGCTCGACGATTGCTCCCCGGCGAACTTCGAGCATGGGCGAGCCGTGCGAAGCACCAAGTACCCGATCAACTCGAGCCTCCTGCCGATGGCCGACGACGAAGAGAGCGACGCCCCGTTCGGCAGCTTTCACAGCGGCGGGGCGCACTTCGTCTTCGCCGACGGACACGTCGACTTCATCAACGATTCGATCGACTTGAACGTATACCAAGCGCTGGGTAGCATCGACGGCGGAGAAACGATTCCGGGCAACGCGTACTAAAGATTCTATTTCAAAATGTAGCACAGCCGCCCTCGGCTGTGTGGAGAGGAATTTCACAGCCGAGGGCGGCTGTGCTACATTCTCGTGATGGATTCTAAACGGCGTGTTCCGGCTGTGTTTGCCCCGCGTTTGCGTATTTTTAATGAAAATGAAAGCGAAACGGACAATGCGTGCGAAATCTTACGTTGTCGTCGTTCTGTTTTTTGTGGTTTGCTTGCCGGTCTTGTGCGGTTGCGGACCGAAACGTCCGGCCATCGCTCCCGTCAGCGGACAGGTGACGTATCAAGGCCAACCTGTCGCAAGCGGACGAATTATGTTCCTGCCGGAGCATGGCCGGCCGGCCATCGGCGCGATCGGTTCCGATGGACGCTACACGCTGACCACTTTCGATTCGGGCGACGGCGCCGTGTTGGGGCGTCACTGCGTGACAATCAAGTCCACTCGGGTTACGGGCGGTCCCCAGCCCAAGAGCTTTGAAGAGGAACTCCGCGGAGTCGGCCGCGGCGGCGTTCCGCGCGTGGAGTGGCTCGTGCCGGAAAAATTCTCCCGGCCGGAATCGTCGCCCCTGACGGCCGAGGTGAAAGATGGAAAAAACACCATCGACTTTCATCTCCCGCGCTGACGTTTGTTCCGCCACCCGCTTTGTTGGAAAACCCCACCTGTCATCCTTCGCGTAGCGAGGGATATCACCCAATTTCATCGAGAGAGGAAAACCCCCATGTTTCGCAACGTTCAGCGTGGATTGTTCGGCACGTGCTGGAGCACGAAGGACTGCCCGCCAAGTTCTCCCGCTTTCGGAGCTGTCGCCATGTACCGGGTGCAACCACGCCGGCGTGGTTTTTTGTTGTTTCCGCTGATTTTTTTGGTCTTGTGGGTCGGTTCCGGCGCGGGGGCCGCGACGTTTTATGTGGCCCGCGACGGCGACGACGCCTGGTCGGGTACCTCGGCCGATCCGAACGACCGAAGAACCGACGGGCCGTTTGCCACGCTCCAGCGTGCCCGCGACGTCATTCGCGCCCTCAAGAGACAGGATCCCCCGCCCCGAGGCGGCCTGACGGTCGAGATCCGTGGCGGTACTTACGTGCTGGAGGAACCGTTTGAGTTGAGCGACGAAGACTCCGGTACGGAACTCGCCCCGATCGTCTATCACACGCGTGACGGCGAAAAGGTTCGGCTGACGGGCGGCAAGCTGGTTGCCGGATTCAAGCCCGTGACCGATCCCGCGATTTTGGAGCGTCTGGACGAATCGGCGCGCGGCAAGGTCTTTCAGGCCGATTTGAAGGCGCTGGGAATCAAGGACTTTGGCCCTGCGGGGGGCGGCGGCTTGGAGTTGTTCTTCGACGACGAACCGATGACGCCGGCACGCTGGCCGAACGAAGGGTTTACGCACGTCGTCGAACTTGCCGCCGAACTGGATGTCGATGTCCGCGGCACGAAGGGCTCGACGGTCGGGAAGTTTATTTTCGAGGGCGACCGGCCAAAGCGCTGGGCCGACGAGAAGGACGTTTGGGTCCACGGCTACTGGTTCTGGGATTGGTCCGACCAACGACACAAGGTCCGATCCATTGACACCGAGACGCGCGTCATCACGATCGAGCCGCCGTACCATGGTTACGGCTATCGCAAAGGGCAATGGTACTACGCTTTTAACATCTTGTCGGAGATCGACTCGCCCGGCGAATGGTATCTGGACCGGGAGTCGGGCGTGCTCTATTTCTGGCCTCCCAAGCCGATTGAAAGCGGGCGAGCGGTCGTTTCCATGCTCGATTCACTGGTCGTGGTTCGCGATACGGCGCATGTCACTCTCCAGGGGATGACGCTGGAGGTGGTCCGGGGCAATGCAGTCACCGTCCACGGCGGGTCGAACGTGCGACTTGATCGCTGCGTGGTGCGAAACGTCGGGAGCAACGCGGTGGTCGTCCACGGCGGCAAGGATATCGGCGTAGTCAATTGCCATATCCACCACGCCGGCCGCGGAGGGGTGCGCGTCTCCGGCGGTGATCGCAAAACGCTCACGCCCGCCGGCCACTACGTCGACAACAACCACATCCACCACTACGGCCGCTGGGATCGCGTGAACCATCCGGCGATTAGCTTGGTGGGAGTGGGAAGTCGTGCGGCGCACAACCTGATCCACGATGCCCCGCACATGGCGATCTTCTTCGCCGGCAACGATCACCTCATCGAGTTGAACGAAATCCATCACGTCTGTTTGGAGTCCAACGATGCTGGAGCGATCTATGCCGGACGTGATTGGACGACGCGTGGCACCGTGATACGTCACAACTTCCTCCACCACATCACCGGGTTTCGCGGACGAGGCTGCATGGGTGTGTACCTGGACGACATGTTTTGCGGTACGCGCATCGCCGGCAACGTCTTCTACCAAGTCACCCGGGCGGTGTTTATCGGCGGCGGCAGAGACAACGTCGTGGAGAACAACCTCTTCGTGGAGTGTGCCCCGGCACTGCACCTTGACGCCCGGGCGATGGGATGGGCCGGTTACATCGTCGGCACGATAATGACCGAGCGACTTGAGGCAATACCCTATAAGAAGCCGCCGTGGTCGAAGCGTTATCCGAAGCTTGTGAACATTCTCGATCAGGCCCCGGCCGAGCCGCGCGGAAATCGCATTGCGCGCAACGTCTTCTGGAAGGGACGATGGGACGAGTTCCGTAAAGGCGCCGAGCGGTTTGCCACGTTCCAAGACAACCTGCACGACACGGATCCGGGCTTTGTCGCCCCCCGTCGCATGAATTTTCAGTTGCGCGACGATTCGCCGGTGTACCGAAAGATTCCCGGATTCGAGAAGATTCCTTTCGAGCAGATCGGACCAGTAAAGCGCGAGCGGTGAGTTGGAAGCAAGGTTCTGACGTTGGGGCTTTGGCGGGCAAACCGATCCGGCTGCGTTTCGTCCTCAAATGCGAAGTAACTTCGCTTGGGCTACACTGCCAAACGACTTCCCTTCGGCGTCCAGTTGAATAATCGCGATCAGTTGTCTTCGATCGCGGTCCCCATGGCGTCAACCGGCTGTTCGATGGTGATTTTTTCGGCCAACGTCGCCGCCAGATCGGGTAGGTCGTAGTGCGCGAGGGCGCCGTGGACCGTGTTGACCTGCTGGTCCCGGCTGAGGCGTCGGTGAATGATGTCCGCCCAGGCGCGAAGCGAACGCGAGATACGCACCGAGTGGAACAGTTGCGGCTCGAGGGCCGCCGCGTGCAGCGCCGGGACGCCGACGTTGCCGACGGCGATCAGATCGACGCTGTCCGGCCGGCCGGCGGCGAACCGCTCGGCCGCGTATCGGGCACAGACCAGAATGTCCTCCGCCCTCATGCCGACGTACGAGCGGCCCAGCAGGTAGGCGATGTATGCGTCCTGCAACTCCTCCGAGTAGTATCCGCCGGGTGTTGGCTGGGTCTGGCCGGTCCCGCGAAGGTCCACCGCCAAGACG
>JAUWPQ010000089.1 GCA_030611515.1 Planctomycetota bacterium
CGTACTGCACAGCGTCATCCTGGAACAAACAATTACCACCACGTCGGCCACCAAAGCCGACCTACATGAATTACTGCGACAGTTGGGGAATTACCTAAGCCTCGCTGTTTGAACAGCGTGAAATCTGCGAAAGTTTAGTCACGATGTCGGCTCCCAACTATGAAACACTCTAACAGACGTGATTTTGGGCGAAAAATCAAGGGTAGGCGGATCAACGGCGGGAAAATATGCGAAACTGGCCAAGATGTGCCCGAATGGATAAATCGTCCTGCTCGCCCAGGCTACCCGTAATGGCAACCGATGGCAACTAAAACGGTCGATATACTTGACAATTCCCTGAAAAAATGGATACTAAACCGCTCACTTCTGCTTATCTCATGTCGCTAAAAGGAAGGAGCGGTATTGTGCCGAGGTCCGTGCTGGAAGCGATCAAAATGGGAATTTGGGACTTCGAGCCGTCGGAGGTCGAGTTTAGTAAGTTCAATGCCTCCGACGCCATGCCTGGAACGCGAGATAAATTGTGTACCATGGCGGAGCGGGCGCAAAAAGGGCTACCCTTGTGGCACGTCCACGATCGAGACGACGTGGAATCGGCTCCGCCGTCGGTCATCCTACGCCGAAAACCGCGGTGAAGTCGTATCTGTAAATTGACCGTTTGCCACCCGGAAAGCCCACGGGATGCAATCCGTGGGCTCCGGTGTGGTGATCGAGTTCTCCCTTTATGACTTCCCTTCGATGGCTCTATCTACATTGACGCCGCCGCATAGACCTGTAATCTTATAGTCCTTCAGAACGTGTTTTGATATTGAAATACCCGCATTTAGCCCCGGGTGAATACACCCGGGGCAAGCGGTTTTTTGTGGCCAACCCGTCCCGCCGTGTATTCACGGCGGGCTAAATGATGGAGGTTGCGGTCATGCCAGTTGCAGGGATGATTCTCGGGTGGATACTGTTGGGCCAGGCTTCGGACGCCGTATTGCCGCCGCTTTCGGAGCCTCCGCGGAAAGAGCCTGCCGTCTTGCAATCGCTCGCCGCCTCGGATGCCGCCCGTGCAATGCCGCCGGCCTCGATCGATGCTTCGCAAAATCCAAGACGCCCGCCGGAATTGGTGGACGAGGCGATTCGCTTGCCCGCCGACAGCGCGCTGACCGGCCGGCCGCTTACGCTGCTCGAAGCGCTCGGTTCGACGATCGAGCGCCGCCGGCAGTTGGAAATCGTGCGGGCGTATTGGCGACTGGTCGAGGCGGCGGCCGAATATCGCTTCTCTCTGGACCACGTCCGGCAACTCGAACCGGCCAACATCGGCGGCGAGGACGCCTCGTTGCGATCCGACCGGGCAGAGGCGGCGGCGAGGCGCCAGGAAGCGAACCTTCAGGCGGTCCGCGCCCAGTTCAATCTGGCCGCGTTGGCGCGAATGTCTACCGACTCGCCGCTCCCATTGCCGACCGATCCTCCGCACGTCGGTGCGTACCGCACGTACTTCAACGAATTGTTCGCGGGCCGGACCCCGCCGGAGACGGCCCGGCTGGCCGAAAAAATCCTTCCCTTGCAACGCCGGGCGATCGACGATCAGGCGGCAGCGGTCCTGGCAGCCGAGGACGCGCTGCTGGCCGTCGCCGACGATCGCCGAGGCGGACGAGTCAACGCCGCCGCCGTGGCCTCGTGCAGCCGCGAGTTGTTCCACCGCCGGCAGGCGTTCATCCGCTTGGTCTGCGACTACAATCGAGCCATCGCCGATTACGGTTTGACCGTCGTGGGGCCTACGGCGAGCGCGCGGGAGTTGGTGGCGATGTTGATTGGCCCGACCCGGCAAGCGGCACTGCCGCGCTCCTCGGACAACCGGGGATCGGTGAATCCGACCAGCGCGAACGAACCGATTGCAACACCCCGCGGCGTACCGACGTTGGCCCCGCCGCGCGAAGGTTGGCGGGCGAACGAGCCGACGCTCGCTCCGCCGCGCGAAGGATTTCAACCGGCCGGCAAGAACGAACCGACGTTGGCCCCGCCGCGCGTTCAACCTCGGTATGGAACGCCAAACCCGCCCGAGGCACGGCTCGTACCGGTCGATCCCCAAGCCGAGTCGTCTTTGCCGCCGGAACGGATTGCCAACAAGCCGTCGCATCCTTTCTCCCTTCTCCCTTTGAGAGAGGGTCAGGGTGAGGGCGCGTCGCCCGCCGCGGCAACTCCGCTCTATTCGGCGTTGCGGGCCGCGACGCCGGCCGTCAGGGCAAAACAGTTGACCGTGGCCATACATTGGGACCGCTACCTGCCCAAAGACGCCGGTAAGCCGATCGGCCTGGAAGAGTGTCTGCTCCGCGACGGCGGCGGCGACCGGCTGGCGACGATTCGTGCCTATTGGCTCCTTCGGCGTCGGGCCGCTCAGTATCAGATTCTCGCCGAGCAGGCCGAGTTCTACGAGGCGCTTATGCCCGTGGTCCTGCAGCACCGAAACGAACCGACCGGGGCAGCGGACATGCTGCGGTTGAACGCGGCGCAACTGGCCGCACGCGCGGAACTAGGCCGGGTACGGGTGGCGCTGGTCGAGGCGCAGTTCGCCCTGGCGCTGCGGATCGGCGCGACCGACGAGGCGGCGTGGCCGTTGGCCTCGACCGTGCCGCACTCGGGCGAATACCTGCTGAAGCTCGATGCCCAGCCCCAAAGCCTGATCGACACATGGCCGATGCGCCGGCTGGCGGCGACGATACCCGGCCAATGTGAAAACGTGCGGCAACATGCCGCCGCGGTAGTCGAGGCTGAGACGGCACGGGTCGCCGCCGCCGAGAAGTACCGTTCGGGCAGCGCCGCTGTCGACCGGGTTTTGGAGACGGTCGCCGCCCAGACGGAGCAGACCGCGGCGTTTTTGGATTCGCTGGCCGACTACAATCGCTCGATCGCCGAGTACGCCTTGACGGTCCTCCCGCCGTCCACGCCCGCCGACAAACTCGTCTCGGCGCTGGTCATCGAGCCATAAATCAGGCGGGTGGCACTCACGAAAGGGTCTGAGATTGCGTGCCACTGGCTTTGCCAGTGTTGGGAGAGGATGATGTTTTAGGGGGATGGTGGCACTCACGGCACTGGCAGAGCCAGTGGCACACCACGACTTTATGATTTTATCATTACGGATCGGAACGCTGACGATCGCCCCGCCGTTGCTGCTGGCGCCGATGGCGGGGTTTACGAACTACGCCTTTCGGCAGTTGGTGCGACGGTTCGGCGGCGTGGGACTGCCGGCGACCGAAATGATCAGCGCGCGGGGCTTCTCGCATACGGAAGACCGCGGCGGCGACGCGCCCGAGCGGCTCTGGGGCGTCAACGATGAGCCGCGGCCGCTGGCCGTGCAGATTTGGGACAACGACCCCGACACGCTGGCCGAGGTGGGCCGACGGTTGGTCGAGGAATATCGGGTATCCGTGGTGGATATTAACTTCGGCTGCCCGGTCCGAGATGTGTCGCAGAAGGCACAAAGCGGCTCGTATTTGCTCGGCTACCCGGATCGCGTAGGCGAGATCGTCGCGCGGGTGGCGGCGGCATGTCGGCCCGTGCCGGTGACGGCAAAAATCCGACTCGGCCGGACCCGCGACCGGATCAACGCCATCGACGTGGCCCAGGCGATCGAGGCGGCAGGCGGGGCGGCGGTAACGGTCCACGGCCGGACGGCCGAAGAGATGTTTCGCGGTTCGGCCGATTGGGACGAGATCGCTCGGATCAAACCCCGCTTGAGCCGGATTCCGCTGGTGGGCAACGGCGACCTATGCACGGCGACGGCGGTTGTCGAGGCGTTCGAGCGATACGGGGTGGATGGGGTGATGATCGGCCGGGCGGCTCTCAGCCGGCCGTGGTTGTTCGCGCAGGCGGCGGCCGCGCTGCGCGGCGAGCCGGTTCCCCCCGATCCCTCCCCGGCCGAGCAGCGGCAACTCTTGTTGGACCACTTCCGCCTGATCGTCGAGCAATTCGGACCGGTCAAGGGGACGATGCTGATGCGGTGTTACGCCTGTCGCTACGGCCAGGGGCGCAGCGGCGCTCGAGAGTTTCGCCGCCGGATCACACGGGCCTCCACGCCGGAGGAGTTCACGGCGATCGTGGAGAGCGGCTTTCCGCGCGAATAATAAGTTGTCGAAATCGGGTGGCACGCCCTCCGTTAAACGGGCGTGATTATTATCCGCTCCATGAGGTAGAATTGAAGAGTCCAAAAACAATCGATAGCGATGATGGAGGCAGGCTCATGGGCGTAAAACGACTTTTGATTACCGCCGTGGCGGCGTTCATTATGGCTTTTCTGATCGCGTATGGCTTGCTCCATTGGGGGCGGTCCGACAATCGAGACGTGCCGCCGCCGCCACCCGTGGAAGCCTTGCCTGAGTCGCTGGTCGTATACTGTTTTCACGACGACCAGCGTGGGCCACAGTGTCGAAAAATCGAAAAACTCACGCACGAAGTCCTGAAAAAGGACTTCGGATCGCAACTGCAAGACGGGCGGTTGAAATGGCTCGTGGTCAATTACGAGCATCCCAACAACACGTTTATAATCGAAGAATACGACATCGACAAACCGTGCATCGTGGTGGTCGATGGCAGGCCGGGGAAAAACCGGGTCTGGAAGAATCACCAACTGAAAGTGTGGGAACTGCTCGACGAGGAACCGGCGTTCAAGGACTATATGCGCGGCGAAATCCAGGAAGCGTTGAAGGACGTCCCGTTGCCCGATGCTCGATAGCGAGTGCCGACTCACGCATAAGTAGGTTATGCTTTAGCATAACGTTGCACCGACTATTGCCCTCGTTCCCACGGTCCTCCGTGGGAACGCATTATCCGCGTCGCCGCCATCGACGCAGAGCGTCGGAAAACATGGGTTCCCACGCAGAGCGTGGGAACCAGGAAAATATGTTATGCTGAAGCATAATCTACCGTTGCCTTGAATCGTTTTCCCTACCGGGAGCGTACCACCGTTGGGCACCAGTGAGTTTTCGATTTTCGAGCAGTGTGCCATCGCCAGTGGTCTGCTGACGCAAGAGCAGATCGACGCGGCCCGGGCGGGCGTGCGCTGGTCGGATGAGAACGAACCCGATCCCGGCGGGCCGCCGAGCGACCGTCGGCTCGCCGACCGTCTGGTCGAGATGAATCTGTTGAACCCCTGGCAGGCGAAGCAATTGCTCGACGGCCGCACAAAGTTCAACCTGGGGCCGTACCAGATCATCGACTCGATCGGTCAGGGTGGGATGGGGCAGGTCTTCAAGGCGAGACACGGCAAGATCGGCCGCGACGTGGCGGTTAAAGTGCTCCCCCACGATAAGGCCACGCCGGAGGCGGTGGCCAACTTCACCCGCGAAATCCGGGCGCTGGCCGGCCTGGACCATCCGAAACTGGTCGCCGCGCTCGATGCCGGACAAGACGGGAGCGTTTTGTATCTGGTGACGGAATACGTACCCGGCATGGACCTCCACAAACTCGTCCGCGAGAGAGGGCCGCTGGACGTTCCGACCGCCGCACGGATCGTCTCGCAAGTGGCCGAAGGGTTGCAGTACGCCCACGCCCAGGGAGTCGTCCACCGGGACGTGAAGCCGGGAAACGTGTTGGTCTCGCCCGACGGGGAGGCGAAGCTGTCCGATCTCGGGCTGTCCGGCTCCTTGAACGAAGATGCGGAGAACGATCCCCGGCACGGAAAAATAGTGGGTACGGCCGATTACCTTTCGCCCGACCAGGTCCGCGACCCGTGGAGTCCGACGCCGGGTTGGGACATCTATTCGCTCGGCTGCACGCTGTATTACGCGGTCACCGGCAAGGTTCCTTTCCCGGGAGGGACGACGGCGGACAAGGCCCGGGCGCACTGCGAACTGCGGCCGCTCGATCCGCGGCGGTTGAACCCGCGGCTGGGCGCCGATTTCGTCGACGTCATGGCCGACATGATGGCCAAGGAGCCTTCGCAGCGGATTGCCGCGGCGGGCGAGGTGATCGCGCGGATGACGCCTTTTCTGAACCCTACGCCCGCCTCGCGGTCGGACCGTCCGATGGTTTCGCCGCCGATCGTCGCTACGCGGCGCGAAGACGAGGATGATTCGTCGTCCCGAGAGATGCAGATCCCCACCGGCTTCGACGCGATGAATATCCTGTGGCCGCTGACGGTCTTTGTGTTGGCGCCGTCGGCCTTGGTGGGCACGATTGTATTGCTGTGGTGGCTGGTGCGGAACGTTCTCGATTCCATTTAGCCCGCCGTGAATACACGGCGGGGAATGTCGGGTACGTTTCACACACATTGCCCCGGGTGTATTCACCTCGTTGTTCTACACAAGTCGTCCGTCCCGGAGGGACGTTTGATAGTAGCCCAGCAGTTCACTGCTGGGATTATGGGTAACCAAGGAGGTTTCAAGTCCCGTAGGGACGGCCGAATCGTTGTTTCGAGGCATTTTCAATCGTCCCTACGGGACGGACAAACCTTATTCTTTCTTCCTCACCCATAAATCGCTGGGTTATTGTCAAACGTCCCTACGGGACAAAGTTGTTAGAACGTGTTTTAGAAATCAATATGTGGCACAGCCGCCCTCGGCTGTGACCGAGAACTCGCGGTTAATTACACAGCCGAGGGCGGCTGTGCCACATTTTAAAGGACCGGGGCATCAGTGAGTCACCTCCGGCAAAGCCGGAGGCTTCCATTGTGAACCGCTCAAAGCGGTAGTTCAGGTAACTGAGTTCTTGGTTGTGCTAAAACAAACGCTGTTGGTCAAGTTTCTGGTCGTTCTTTTCCTGGTCCCGGATGTACTCGCGGATCGTCCGTTCGTCAATTCCCACGGTCGATACGAAGTACCCCCGAGCCCAAAAGTATGGTTTAGGCTGGCGTACTCGGACATTGAGGTCTCCTTTCTCGATGAGCTTTGAGCGGTTCACGAGATGGAGACCTCCTTTTATCTACGGAGCTATCAAATTCTGCCAGTCCCCCGGCAAAGCCGGGGGTTTTCTAGGATAGATAAGTGCAAGACCGTCAACATCTTACGGTTGGGTAAAACATGTCGACCGAGTTGATCGGATTGGTCGGTGGCCCACGAGAATACTAATCTTGAGGCGTCTAAGACATGGGAAAGCGGGAGGGATTTAACGATCTTGACGTGAGAGGTCGATAAGGGGTGGACAGGGCCATCCCGGCAGTGTAGTCTATAGGATTACGGATGGAGCAAGATGTTTTCCGCGTAGCGAGCGGGTTTGCCCGCCTTCTACACAAGCAATATAAGACGTTCGGATCAAACCCTAAGGAGGCATGAGTGGTTAAATTGACGTTGCGTGAAAGAGAATCTATTCAAGAGGCGGTGCGTCGCTTCCGCAAGCTGGTCGAGCGGAGCGGGATCAAGAAAGAGATGCGTCGCCGCGAGCACTACGAAAAGCCAAGCGAGATCAAGCGGCGTGCCCGGCTGCGTGCCGAGCGCCGTTCTCGACGCGGTAGCACAATGGGCCGCGTCGGACTCTAACGCCTGAATCCATGGCGTGTTATTCCGTTGGTTCCGAAGCGGTGGGTGCGCGCGAAGAGTTCTTGATGTTGTTGTTCTGATTTTCAGGGCGTACAAGTGGTCGGTGAACCGACCACCCCTTGTCTCGCGCCCCTTGTGTGGCCTTGTTCTCGCCACTCGTGTACACTAACCACTATCCACTAACCGCTATCCACACCTCCGCACATGCAACAGCACGAGATCGACCTCTGGCACATGCGACGGGCGGTGGAGCTTGCCGCGCGGGGGGAGGGCTTCGTCGAGCCGAACCCGATGGTCGGCTGCGTGATTGCACGAGGGGCGGAAATCATCGGCGAGGGATGGCATCGGCGGTTCGGCGAAGACCACGCGGAGGTCGAGGCCCTGCGAATGGCCGGCGATCGGGCCGCCGGGGCCACGCTGTACGTCACGCTCGAGCCGTGCTGCCACCAAGGCAAAACGCCCCCCTGCGCCCGGACGGTGATCGAAGACGGACTGCAGCGCGTGGTCGTGGCCTATCGAGACCCGTTTCCGCAAGTCCAAGGCGGCGGCATCGACGAACTACGCGCCGCAGGGATTACCGTGGACGTGGGGCTGCTGGAGGCCGAAGCCCAGCAGATAAACGCACCATACCTGAAACTGTTGGAAACGGGCCGGCCGTGGATCATCGTCAAATGGGCCATGTCGCTCGACGGCAAAATCGCCACGCACACCGGCCGGAGCCGCTGGATATCGGGACCGGAATCGCGCCGGATTGTTCACGAGCTGCGCGGCCGGGTCGACGCGATTCTTGTCGGGCGCGGCACGGTCGAGCGCGACGATCCGCTGTTGACGGCTCGGCCCCCCGGTCCGCGAACCGCCGTCCGCGTGGTGCTCGACACGCGGGCGACGCTGTCCGGCGACAGTCAACTCGTGCGCTCCGCCGGCGAGACGCCGGTGCTGGTGGCCGTGGGAATTGAGTCTTCTTCCGCCGACCGCTTGCGGCTTGGCAACGCGGGCTGCGAGGTGTTTGTCTGCGACGGCGAGACTCACGCTGCCCGATTGGACTCATTGCTGTTGGAGCTTGGCCGTCTCCGGCTGACCAACGTGTTGGTCGAGGGTGGCGGCCGCGTGTTTGGCAACCTGCTCGACGCGAGGGCGATCGACGAGGTCCACGTGTTCGTCGCTCCAAAACTCATCGGCGGCGAGGAATCGCCCACGGCCGTCGGCGGCGCGGGCATCGCCGAGATTTCCGCGGCCATGCAGTTAGATTCGCCTGAAGTGCGACAGGTGGGCGACGACGTCTATGTTCGTGCCCGAGTGTCGCACGTTTAGCAGCCGCCGGAACGGCGGCTTGTGTCCAGAACACGGGCCGCCGTTCCGGCGGCCGCTAAACGGATGCAATTACACCGACGACCTGTCACGGTCCGATGCTGGGCGGATTGTCGGCCAGAAAGTCGCGCGGACCGCGGATCGTGTAGTAGGGATAGGTAATGGCGCCAGTCGGCGGACCGGGAGTATTAACCTCTTCGCAACACTGCCGACAGCCCCGATCGCGGCACATTCGGCAGCGCACCAGCCGTCCGGGGTCGTCGCAGGGCTGGCAACCCTCCGAGACTTGGGCGCAACTGTCGTCCATGTAGGTCGTGGGACTCCGCCCGTGGGTAATACAGCCGGTCAGTCCAACCAAGACGAACACCGTCAATACCGAGTACATCGCGCGTTTCATGTCAGGTCTATTCCTTGTTTGCTCTTGTCAAGTATGGCGGGGCGGGTAGGATCGAGACGCGGGAAGGTTCCCCCGCCTTCATTTGACATCGGCCCGACAATCGTTAGAGTCCAGAAAATCGACAGAACCGATCACAGTGTTAAGGTTCGCAAGGTTCCCCCCAATAAATTCGGGCATTTTCGTGTAGAATGGGCAAAGCAGCCCGAGTTTGCGGGCGTTTGTCGTATGCCACATTATGTCGGTTAACATCTATCAACGATCATATCGATGGTTGCCTCCCGCCAATACACCGAGAACATCCTGACGATTATCGACGAAGCCGCCGAGGCCAACCGTCAGACGCCCGGCCGGCAAGGTTGCACGGTCGCGCTTACCGGGAAGTTGGCCGAGGAAGTGATGGTCACGGGCGACGTGCATGGGCATCGGCGGAACTTCAACTCGATCTGCAAGATCGCCGCCTTGGAGGAGCATCCGCGCCGCCATCTCGTGCTCCAAGAGGTCTGCCACGGCGGGCCGGCGTACGAAGAAAACGGCGGCTGCATGTCACACGCAATCCTCGAAGACGTCGCCGCGCTGAAGGTCAAGTTCCCGCAACGGGTCCACTTCCTGCTGGGCAATCACGAAATGGCCGAATTGAGCGATTACCCCATCCAGAAGAACCGGCAGTTGCTCAACCTGTTGTTTCGGCTTGGATTGCAACAGATGTACGGCCCGGCCGCCGATGACGTCCACAAAGCGATGCTTCGCTTCCTGTTTAGTTGTCCGTTGGCGGTCCGGCTGCCGTGGGGCGCGTTTATCTCGCACAGTCTGCCCGAGGAAGTCGATCGGCGCGGATTCGACCCGGCGATTTTCGAGCGCGAGTTGACCGCCGACGATTGTCTCGAACAATCGGACGCCTTTCGGCTGCTCTGGGGGCGGGATTATCGCCGCGAGAACGCCAAGGCGTTTTGCGAACTTGTCGGCGCAAAGATGCTCGTCACCGGCCACGAGCCGTGCCAGGAAGGTTTTATCGCTCCCAACCAGCATCAGATCATTCTTGACTGCTGCGGCGGGACGGCCGCTTACGTGATCCTTCCGGTGGGAACGGAACTCAGCCACGCGGAGGTAATGGAGCGGGTTAAGATGGTGGGAGAAGGATGAAATAATGAATTACGAATGGGCGTACGAAACGGGGATAGCCTACGCGATTCAGATACCGACGCCCTTCCACAAAATTACAGATCGAGTTCTTTTTTGACGGCGTCGAGCGACACGGTCGGCGAGTCGGCTTCCTCGGCCTTCGCCTGGCGGAGTTGCTTCAAGTCTTCAAATTGCTGCAACTCTTCTTCCAGCATCAAAAACTCTTCATAAGGCAAAACCACGAAAGCCTTTTGACCGTCATGCTCAAGAATGTTCGGATGAATAGCGACCATTTTACCTTCCTTAAGTGCGATAAACGTCCCGGCGGTGGCGTATTCGATACACGACAACGCGATTGGGCTGCTCGATCTCAAACAATGCCCGATAATCGCCGACTCGCAGCCGATATTCGGGCGTAAAGTTCGTCAACCTTTTGACGTCTCCGTGAAGATCGTTTTTCAATTCGTCCAAAGCGGCCGCGATCTGAGCCGCATCCGGCTTGGCAATTCGTCGCAATTCCTTCTTGGCCCGCGGCTTTAATTCGACCTCATATCGCATCAAATTAGTATACCACCGTGCCCCTCTAATAGGCAAGAAGGGGATTCTCGACTCCTCGACTCCCATCCCCCTCATCCCGCTATTGGAGAATTCGGCGGAATTTGCTATAAGGGCCGCGTCCAGCTTAGTTTATGCCTTTGCGTCTTTGTGGGTAAGCAAACCGATTTGAACCGTCCCGAGGGTTGCCGGCTATGAATTTCGGTCGAGTTGTGCGGATGGCGATCCGCTATAAGTTAACTTTCGCGGCCTCTATCTTCTCCGCGCTGGTGGTGGCGGTCTTCTGGGTAGCGAACATCGGCACCATCTACCCGGTGGTCGAGGTGATCTTTGAAGGCCAGTCGATGCAGCAGTGGATCGACTTGAAGATCGAGGAAAACCAAACCGCCATTGCAACAAAATCCGCCGAAGCGACTGAGCTACGCGAGCAATTGACGGCGCTCGGAGACGGAGGCGACCGGCAGCAACGTAAGAACCTACAGAGTGAGGTCGCCAACCTGGAAACGGAATTGACTTCAGCCAGCGCGACCTTGCGGGGTTGTAAAATCGCAAAGCCGTACATCGATGATTATTTGCCCGGGAGTCCGTTCCAAACGCTGCTGGTGATAACCGGCTTGCTTGTGGTGGGAACCCTCATCAAAGACGTGTTTCTGGTGTTCAACGGCGTATTGGTGGCGCGGATGGCCCAATTGGCGACGTTCGATTTGCGAAAGCTCTTCTATCGCCGCACGTTGCGAATGGACCTGGCCGCGTTCACCGAAGACGGCACGGCCGACCTGATGAGCCGCTTCACCAACGACATGAGTCAGGTGGCCTCGGGCTTGGAGTCGCTCTTCGGCCGGCTGGTCCGCGAGCCGCTGAAGATGTTTGCCTGTCTGGCCGCCGCGGCGTTTATTTGCTGGCGGCTGCTGCTGCTGACGATGATCATTACCCCGATAGCGGTCTTTTCGATCCGATGGTTGGCGAAGATGCTCAAGCGGGCCAATCGCCGGGCGATGGAGGAAATGGCCCTGATCTATGCCACCTTGGAGGAGACCTTCCGCAGCATCAAGATCGTAAAGGCATTTACCAACGAGCGGCGCGAACGCGCCCAGTTCCACGAAGACAACAAACGCTATTATCACAAGGCCATGCGCATCGCTCGCTACAATTCGCTCAGCCATCCGCTGACCGAGGTGATGGGCATCGCCGCTATTTCGCTGGCAATGACCGCCGGGGCATGGCTGATTCTTTCCCAGGAAACGCATCTGTTTGGAATCCGCATGAGCGACGCGCCGCTGAGTCGCGGCGCCATGCTGACCTTCTTCGTTTTGATGGCCGGCATGGCCGATCCGCTGCGGAAAATGTCCAGCATCTTCAGCAATCTACAGGCCGGCAGCGCGGCGGCCGACCGCATCTTCTCGCGCCTCGACAGACGGCCGCAAATCCGCGAGCCGATCCGTCCGGCCCCCTTCCACCGCCACAACCGCGATCTGACGTTCGAGAACGTCGGCTTCGCCTATTACACGGACAAGCCGGTCCTCGAAGAGGTCAACCTGAAAATCGCTTTCGGCGAGACAATCGCCATTGTCGGCCCGAACGGCTGCGGCAAGAGCACGCTGGCAAATCTGATCCCCCGATTCGCCGATCCCACCTCGGGCGTGGTCAAGCTCGACGGCGTGCCGCTCGGCGACATGCGGCTCCGCAATCTGCGCGGGCAGATCGGGCTGGTTACCCAGGAAACGATGCTCTTCGACGACACGATATTCAACAACATCCGCTACGGCGCCTACAATGCCTCGCGCGAACAGGTGATCGAGGCGGCCAAGCAGGCCCATGCACATCGCTTCATCGAAAACGAGTTGCCCAACGGTTACGAGAGCTCGGCCGGCGCGTTGGGCAACCGGCTCTCCGGCGGACAGCGCCAGCGGATCGCCCTGGCCCGGGCTATCCTCCGCGACCCGGCCATCCTGATCCTCGACGAGGCCACCAGTCAGATCGATCTGGAGAGCGAGCAGGCGATCCAGCAGGTGTTGGAAAAGTTCACCCGCGACCGCACCACCATTCTGATTACCCATCGGCTGTCCGTCTTGTCGCTGGCCGATCGGATCGTGGTGATGGAGGGCGGGCGGATTCTCGACGTCGGCAGCCACGACGAACTCCTCGCCCGCTGCACACTCTACCGCCGGCTCTATCAGATCCATTTCGAGGACCTGAAACAGACGGCGTAATTGGCGTTTCACTCAATAGTGATAACGTGCTTGTGCTATCAATATGGCGTTGCCGTCGATCTTGTAGACGAGACGATGTTCCTCGTCGATCCGCCGCGACCAGTAGCCGGCCAGGGCGTGACGCAATGGTTCCGGTTTTCCCACTCCCTGAAAAGGTGTGCGGGAAATCTCCTTGATCAGACCATTGATCCGCTTGAGAACTCTGCGGTCGGTCCGCTGCCAATAAAGATAATCGTCCCACGCTTGGCTGGAGAAAATGATCTTCATTCGAGAAGAGTCCGTTCGGTTCCCTTGCTTTGCCCCAATTCGTCCAGGGCCGCCAGAAGACGGCCGGCGTTTCGCGGACTCTTCAAGAGATACGCCGTTTCCGTCAGCGATTCGTAATCCTCCAGCGAGATCATGACGACCGAATCTTCCCGCTTCCGCGTGATGATTACCGGGTCGTGGTCGCGGCAGACACGTCGGATCGTCGTGGCCAGGTTTTCTCGGGCTTCAGTGTAGGTGATGGCGTTCATGTTGTACAGGATACTGTACAAGTGACCGGCTTGTCAACTTTGATTCCGCCGGTTGTTGTCATTCTGACTATTTTGCAGTATCATAATCACATCGACTTGTGGTGGGTCGGCAGTACAATTGCACCCACAACGATAGATCAAATGGCGCTTTCCCGCGAAAATACCATGCAATCCAAAACGCGACACTCGGCAAGTCCCACGCCCTCCACAAACGATACGCCGCTGCCCGACGATCCGACTCTGTTGCCGGCGGCTGCGGAACTGTTCAGGCTTGCCGCGGAGTGCGAGGAGGTCGCCGAACTGCTTCGGGGGGTATTGCCCGCTCTGCCGGAAACCATCGACGCGGACTACCTAGCGCTGGCGGTCGCCGTCGCCGGCCGCTGGTCGGTCGCGGCCGAATCGGGCAAACCAAAGCCGCTGCCGATCGACCTGCTGGCCGATGTGCTCGATCGAGAGCGCACGGGAACAGACTCGGGCTGGGTCGCCGTACCATTGTCGTTTCGTTCGGAAGAGAGCGAAGCGTTGGTCCTCCATCTCTCACAAACGAAGAACTCCGGCAAAGCCCTGGCGGCAGTCGAACGGCTCGCGCCGATTTTCCATCGGGCGGTCGCCGGCGTTCGCCGTCGCGCGGACGACCGACGCCGGCTACATCGCTTGGAAGCCGTGCTGGAAATCGCCGCCCAATGGAACCAAGCCCGCGAGGTCGAACCGCTGCTGGTCCAGATGGCGGAGGCGGCCACGCGGCTCTTGCATGCGGATCGGGCAAGCATCTTTCTTTGGGACCGGCCGAACCATACGCTGGTCGGCCGCCCCGCGCTGGGCGCCCCCGACGGCGAACTGCGAATCCGCGACGACCGCGGAGTGGTGGGCGAAGTGATCCGCACCGGACGGCCGCGGCGCGTGGACGCCGGCACGGAACCGGAGGCCGTCGATCGCCGCGTCGATACCCAGCTCCGTTACAAGACGCGGACGCTGCTTTGCGTTCCCTTGCGAGGCCGGTCAGGCGAACTGTTCGGGGCGTTTGAATTGATAAACAAGCTGGAAGGGACGTTCACCAAGGAAGACGAGGAGGCGCTCGGCGAGTTGGCCGAACACGCGGCCGTGGCCCTCGAAAACGCCCAGGATCGTCAACAACTCCTCACCGCCAACCGCCAAATCACCAAGGAAGCGGCGGAGAAGGTGCGGCTGATCGGCCAAAGCCCCGCCATCGAGGCACTCCGCTCGATCATCCGCCGCGTGGCCGACACCGATCTGGCCGTGCTGATACTGGGCGAGAACGGCACCGGCAAGGAAGTCGTCGCCCAGTCGATCCATTACCTAAGCCGCCGCCGCGACCAGCCTTTCGTCGCGGTCAATTGCGCCGCCATTCCCGAGAGCTTGGCCGAAAGCGAACTGTTTGGGCACGAGAAGGGGGCCTTTACCGACGCCCGCGAAGCACGGGCCGGAAAGTTCGAGTTGGCCGCCGGCGGTACACTCTTCCTCGACGAAATCGGCGATCTGAGCCTCGCCTGCCAGGCGAAGCTGCTGCGGGTAATCGAGGAGCGGGTGTTGCTCCGCGTCGGCGGCTCGACACCCATTCACACCGACGCCCGGCTGTTGGCCGCCACCAATCAGAACCTCGCCGAGATGGTCCGCGAAAAACGGTTCCGCGAGGATCTCTATTTTCGTCTGAACGTGGTCGCGGTCGAACTGCCGCCGTTGCGCGGGCGGGGAGAAGACATCCTCCTGCTGGTCGAGCATTTCCTGGGCGACTTCTGCCGAAGGGCACGCCGCAAGACGCCAAAACTGTCCGCCGCCGCGAAGAAGCGATTGTTGGAACATCCGTGGCCGGGAAACGTCCGCGAACTGCGGAACCTCATGGAGCGGCTGGCGTATCTATCCACCGAAGGCCGAATCGAGGCCGAGGACTTGGCCTTTATTCTCTCTCCCCGCGGCCAGGCGCCGACGGCGGCCGACCTCGACCAATCGTTGGCCGACGCCACGACGCGCTTTCAGTCGGAGTACATCCTTCAGCAGATCGACCGCAGCGGGGGCAACATGAGTTTGGCCGCCGATCGTTTGGGACTGCACCGCTCGAACCTTTACCGGAAGATGCGGCAATTGGAAATGGAAACCAATTCGACCAGCCGGTAGGTCGGGTCGTGACCTTAGGAGATGTTATGCTAAAGCATAACCTACGGGCTTCATGCCGGAGATCCCACCTCTACACGGCATTGCTGGACAAGTCGATAGTGACGCCCGCACGTCCGTTTACGGACGTTTCCGCCGAAGGCGGTCGTAGGCCCGGCGTTCACGCCGGGTTAGGAGGGAGCGGACACTTGTAATTGTCAGGCCCGTTCACGGGCCTCCTCCGACGTTTCAGGGCAATGTGAAGGACGCCCGTAAACGGGCGTGACAACGCAAAAAAACAGAACAACAATGGAGGACGGTGGTTCCGCCAACCC
>JAUWPQ010000280.1 GCA_030611515.1 Planctomycetota bacterium
GGCGAGTCGCTTTACCCCGGCTGCGGAAATCCTGGTTTCACGAACATCGAGGAACCGCAGGGAGCCGAGACTCTTGAGGTGATCGACCGCGGCGTCGGTGACAAGCGTCTGCCGCAGCTCGAGACGGGTGAGCTTCTTCAATCGGCGAAGGTGTTGCAGGGCGTCGTCGTCCACGCCCGTCTCGTTGAGCCGTAGCACGACAAGCGTACTGGTGTCGGGCAGGTGCGCAAGCCCGGCGCCCGTCAGCGGGATACCCCGCAGCGTAAGCCGTCGGAGAGCAACGAGGCCGCCGAGTCGCCGGAATCCCTCGTCGGTGACGCTATAGCATCGAGAAAGGCCGACCTCCTCAAGCGGCAGGCCGGCAAGGTGTGCCAGGCCCGCGTCGGTAATGGCGGCTTCGTCAATGGTCAGGCTGGTCAAAGAGGCAAGTTTCTTGATGATCGCCAAGCTGTCGTCATTTATCTGATAGCCGCCCAGCCGCAAGGTTTTCAGGTTCTTTAGCGGCGCGAGGCGTTTCAGACCGGGGTTGCCCACCTGGGCGCAGCCGCGGAGATCGAGCAATTTCAACCGCGTAATTCCGGCAATCTGCTCCAGTCCGCGATCGGTGACGCCGACTTCGAGCAGGCCCAGCTTCGTGAGCTTCGGCATCCGTTTGAGGTATTCCAGCCCCTTGTCGGTCAACCGCGGGCTTCGCCGGATGCTCAGCAAAACGAGGTCTGGCAGCCCGGCGAGCCTTTCCAGGCCGGCGTCGTCGAGTTGAACGTCCAGCAGGGAAAGTTCCGTCAGGCCGGCGATCGAGCTCAAGAGCCGGATGCCCTCGTCGGTTATTCCCCCGCCCGAGAGCTTGAGTTTCTTCAGGTGCGGCAAGGCGAGCAAGTGCGGCAGGTCGGCGTCGTCGGCGGAGCCCCGATTGCCGGCCAGATCGACTCCGATGAGGTTGCCGGCGGCGTCGAACTCGATTTTACCTCCCAATTCGTCGATCCGACGGACCGCGGCCGCGAACTTGGGATGCAGACCTTGAACCACTTTTCCGGCGCGGACGGCGGCAACCTGGGCCTTCTCGTTTGCGTTGGTGTCGGCCGCGCCGGTACAACCGACGGAACCGATTAGACAACACATCAAAAGCAACGGCTGTTTATTGAGCATCAAAGTGATAGTATTGCATTAAACGTCCCGTGACTGCGGTCGCGGAGCGTTCTTTCAATCTCTCTCCTCTCTTCTCTCTCCTCTCTCTCCTCTCCCCTCATATCGTCCAAGGCGGCCGCATTTCGCGGTGCATCATCTTGGCCGCCTCGGCATCGCCCACGATGGTCGCCCGCTTGGGATCCCAGACGATGCGCCGCTTGGTGCGGACGGCAATGTCGCACAGCAGGCTGATCGTGTCGCTGCGGACGGCATGGTCCAGCGGGCTGACCGTCGGCTTGCGCGACCGGACCGAGTCGATAAAGTTCTGACGATGGTTCCGGCTCTCGATCAGGTGTACGTCGTTGGGGCCGATGGTCGAGCCGAGCAGCGACTTCGGTTCGGCGTCGATGCCGTTGCGCCAGACGCGCACCCAACCGTCGGGACCGATGAATTTCGTGGAATCGCCGCCGGGCTTGAAGGTCATCTTAACGCCGTCGCCCAACTGAAGCTTCATGTCCCAGTTGTAAACGGTATCGTAAAGGTCCTCGGTCGGGATCGCGCCCGTCCCTTCGACCGTGATCGGGCCGGCGATGTCGGCGTCGCTGCCCCACACCATGATGTCCAGCGGGTGGGCGCCCCAACCGCCGAGATAACCGATCGAGTAGTCGTAAATCCAATAGGTTCCCGGCGGGTGGCAACGGTCGGCCGTGTAGGGCTTCACCGGCGCCGGGCCACACCACATCTCGTAGTCCAGATTGGGCGGGATCGGGACCACTTGCGTCGAACCGCCCGCGCCTCCGTTGGGCGCCACAACCTCAATGGTATGCACCTTGCCGATCCGTCCGCTACGGACCAACTCGCAGCCGAAACGGCAGTGCTTGGAGCTGCGTTGCTGGGTGCCGTACTGGAAAACGCGAGCGTTCTCCGTGAACACCTTCAGGCAAGCAATATCCTGCTCGATGCTCACGCCCAGCGGCTTTTCCACGTAGGCGTCTTTTTTCGCCCGGGCGGCGGCAATGGCCATCGGCACGTGCCAATGGTCCGGCGTGGCAACGACGACCGCGTCGATGTCGTCGCGGGCCAGCAGCTCCCGGAAGTCGCCGTATGCGGCGCCTTTGATCAATCGTGCGTAGGCTTCGCGGCGGTCCCGGTAGGCGTCGGCGACGGCGATGCTTTGCGTCCCCTTGCACCGCTGGAAGGCGCGAAACAGAGTGCCTCCTTGATTGCCGACGCCGATGTGCCCCAGTGCGACCCGCTCGCTGGCGGGCGGCGTGTCGGCATTGCCCAGCGCGGCCGAAGTGATGACGTAGGGCGCGGCCGCGGCGGTTGCCGTCCGCTTCAGAAAATTACGCCGGTTTATTCGGCAACCGTGCATTGGTCTTCTCCATTACCTTCGGGGTGCGACGGACTGTGGCCCCGTAGACGGCCACTAAAGACCATAAGCTCATCCTTGCCGCCCGTCGTGCAATTCATTTCGCCGAAACGGATTGCACAAGTATGCCGCCCTGACGGTTTAGTGACGGACTACTATTGCCGTTGGATTTCTTTTCTTCCGGTTCCTGTTTTGGGGCAGGTTTATCCTCGGCTTTCTTCTCCTCAGCGGCTTTTTCCTCGGCGGCCTTCTTTTCCTCAGCGGCCTTCTTCTCGGCGGCGGCTTTCTTTTCCTCAGCGGCCTGCTTTTCGGCGGCGGCCTTCTTTTCAGCAGCGGCGTTCTTTTCGGCAGCCGCTTTTTCCTCGGCGGCCTTCTTCTCGGCGGCGGCTTTCTTTTCAGCAGCGGCTTTCTTCGCGGCGGCGGCCTTTTGTGCCGCCTTGAACAAAGCGGGCGAGAGACGGCCGGACATCAATTCGTACATCGGCGCAATCAACGCGTCGGTAGGAATACAATACGTCTCCGTCCGGCCGGCGTGCGCGATGTTCACTCCGACCACTCTTCCGCTAAGGTCGATCACGGGGCCGCCGCAATCGACGGGCTTTATTACGGTGTCGTGTTGCAAGACGGCGGGAAAATCGTCGGACCGCTTGCTGACGCCAACCCCCATGCTGTTCATCATCCGCTGTTTCTTCAGCGCAGGGGTGGAAAGTTTCCCCAGTTTGACGGGAATCTTCAGTATCTTTCCGTCGCGTTTGACGGTCAGTTCGACGGTTATTCCGGGCCGGTGCCGCCGCACGAGATTGCGTACTTCGGCGCTGTTGGCGGCGGCTTTTTCGTTTACGTGCGTGATGACGTCGTTGGGCTTTAGGCCCGCTTTTTTCGCCGGGCTTTTGGGAAGGACTTTAACGATCAGCGCCGCTCCGTCCTTATCGCCGAGTTGGATGCCCATCAGACCACCGACGGGCGGAATCGCGCGGCGGGGAACGCTAATCACCCCCACGGCCAACGGATCGTCGCCCATCCCCGCCGAGATCAGCCATTGCCCCACTTCCATCTTGCCGGTCTTCCAAGGGATTATCGGCAGATCGAGCGCGTCGATCTTCAACATCGCCAGATCGAACCGCGGGTGGGTGCCGACGATGCGGGCCTCCAGATCTCGGCCGTCGCTGAGCCGGCAGACGACCTTGCCCTTCAACTCGCTGGCCTTGGTCAACACCCAGCCATCGGGGCCGACGATCGTTCCCAGGGCCGCGTCCTTGCCGTCGCACTTGATCCGCACCACGCACTTGTTTGCGGCCTTAACTATTTGGCGGAAGGGTTTTTTCACGTCCGCGTCGTCGCGGCTCGGCAGGTCGGTCTTCCAGGAGTCGCCTTTCAGCAACCGGTCCCAGCACTTGCGGAAGAGATTGATCGGGGCGTGAAGGTTCACGTCGGCCGGCCCGGCAATGCGGCTGTTGATGCCGATAATTTTTCCGTCCAGATCGAACAACGGCCCGCCCGAGTCGCCGCCGACCAGCGGGCAATCGGTGCGGATGACGCGTTCGGTAATTTCCAATACGCGGCCGACGCGGACCACCGGCGGCCGTCCGGGCCGATATCCCAGCGGATGGCCGAAGGCCACGCACCACGCGCCCGGCTTCACGGTGTCGGAATCTCCTTTCGGCGCAAAGGGCCACTTGCCGGGGTCGGTGATCTTCATTAGCCCAATGTCGGTCGGCATTGACATGCCGAGTGTTTTTCCCTTGGCGGTTTTGCCGTCGTGAAAGATGAACGTGACCTTTTGCCCGGGTTTGCGGACCACGTGTCCGGCGGTCATCACTATTCCGTCCTCACTGACGATGACACCGCTGCCCGCGGCGCCGCCGACCCGGATACCCACCACCGCCGGCAAGACCTTTGCCACCACCGCCTTGACCCGCGTTTCCATGGCCTTGTATCCGGCAAGGTCCTTCGGCGCTTCGATGACGGCCTTGCCTTGGGCCAGGACGGTCTGCCGACCGAGGGTTTGACCGGAACACAACCCCAGCGCCAGAACGACCGTCACGACGAGGAGTTGAGTTGGGAGTTTTGAGAATTTCATTGCGACACCACGCTTCATGGGGGGTGGCACGGGGAGATTGCACCGACAATAACGCTCTTGCCAGTAAACTTAGTATGTATCGGGCACCCATGAATTGCAAGCGCGCGACCCCTTCCCGCGACGAAGCCCTCGGCTTACCATCGGTGATTGGATTATGTTTTTGGAGCCTGACCGTCAAATATCGCGGGGTGCCATGGGGGTGCCATGGGTAAGCACAGCTTACCCGTGTGCCTCGATACAGCGACACGGGTAAGCTTCGCTTACCCAT
>JAUWPQ010000203.1 GCA_030611515.1 Planctomycetota bacterium
CCATAGGCTCTTGCCCTCACGAAGCAGGACGAATGTTTCCGAGAGATCGTCGGGGTCGTCGGCGACGATCAACGGAGCGCCGTCCAATAATTCTTCGAGCTTGGGCCGCTCGATCTTTGCCGGCTCGGCCTCGGCGGGATCGAAATTGACCGAATAGGCCACCCGCGTCTGATTCTCGGCGTCGGGCAACCGCAACACGTAAATCCCAATGTCGTGAGTGTTCGCGTAACGGAACTCCTCGGATGTTTTCAGCCGCAGCGTTTCGCCGTCGGGCGGAACCAGCTCGACCTCCAGCGGTTCCGCAGCTCCGATAAACCGGTACTCCAACGGCTGGCCGGCGAGAAGATTCGTTCTGACGCGATCGGTCTCCGACAGATGGAACGTAAGCCGAACGACCAACGGCATGAAGATCGGCCGCAGCGGCAGGTTGGACCAACTCACCACCGCGCCGGTGCCGAGCATCAGCGTTCGGCCGTCGCCCACGCCGCGCTCGACCAGCAACGGTTCGCCGTCGTCGAGCCGGGCCAACACCCGCGCGTGCCCTTTTTCCACCTCCATGCGGACGTGCCGGTAGACCAGAACCGATTCGTACAGCGAGGCCGGTTCAAGCAAGTTTTTCAAGGCCGGGTGCTTTTCGTCCAGGAATCCGACGTGCCAGCTATCGCGTCCCTCTTGCCGCCCGATCGCACGAACGTCCACCAGCGGCGCGGGCAACAACCGCCCGCCGGAGAGTCGGTTCATCCGATTGTATGCCTCCGTCTCGACGTTGTCGCCGCAGATCCAGACGAGATTGCCGCCGGCGGCGACGTAGGCGCCAAGCCGCTCGGCCGCCTCGGCATCGAGGGCAGGCAGGTTCACGCAATACAAGACTTTATACTTCTCCAGCGGTTCGCCGGTCAGATCGCCGACGGTTAGCGTCGATACATTGAACCCGCCGGCGCCGGGTTGGCCCAGGGCAAGGGCCTGCTCCAGATAGTACGCGTCGTCGAGGTACGGTATTTCGTGACGCCGCGACTCGACCACCGCCACCGGAACGCTCCGGCCAAGGTCGATGGCGAAGAAACGGCGGTCGTCGTACCGCGAGCCGTCCTCGCCGATCAGACTTACCTCGCCGCGATGTAGCCCGGCGCGTTGAAGCGAAAAGGTGAAACCGTGTATTACCCGCCCGCCGGGCGGAAGGTTCAACTGGGGACTGCTCGCCTGCTTCACTCCGTCGATGGTAAGTTCAACCAACCGTTGTTGGGCGACCGACGAAGCGTTCAAGACGGTGACGACGGCCTTCACCGGCAGCCCGACCATCGGCACGGCCGTTTCGAGATCGACCCTTTCAACGGCCGCGTCCGGTTTCGGATTGCGGTCGCAATCGACGATAATGACGGGGATTTGTTGTTTAGCGGCCGACGGCACGTCGCCTTCCGCACTGGGCACTGAAGTGCCCAGCCCTCGCCCCTCGTCCCTCGCCCCTCGCTCCTCATTCCACGACACCCGCTGCATGTCGGTCAGTATGTATATCTGCTTGTTCGGCGCGTCCGAGCCGGCCAACAGTTGCCGGGCTTGCCGCAGCTTCAACATCAGATCGGCCCGCTCGTAGCCGACACTGCATTGTCGGAGGATTTGGCGGACGGACTGTTGGGTGCGGTCCAACCTGCCGGCGCCCGGCGGCGGCGGGCCGCAGGTGGGTAACAGCGCCGCCTGATCGCCGTCGGTCAATTGATCGAGTATCTGCGCCGCCGCCGCGGCGGCCGTCTCCAGCCGGACGCGGTCCCGGTCGATCATGCCCATGCTCGCCGAGTTGTCGAGGATGACAACCACCGCCGTCTGCGCATTGCCCCAGAGGGCGCCAAGGTTGGTCATCGCCGGCCGGGCCAGTCCCACGGCCACCAACAGCAGCACCGCCGCGCGGAGCACCATCAACAGCAGGTCTTGTATCCGTTTCCGCCGCCGCGTTTTCTGCACGCTAAGTTTCAGGAACCGCAACGTCGGAAACGGGACCTCCGTTGCCCGACGACGGTTGACCAGATGCAGCACGACTGGGATCGCGGCGGCAAACACGGCCAACAGAAACAGCGGCGCGGCGAAGGTCATGGGCGGCCTCGTTTGGCAATGTATCGCGACAGCATGAAATCGTACGGCGTCGAGGTGTCGGCGGAGACGTAGTCGATCCGGGCCTCGGCGCACGCGCGACGATAGCTCTCGATGAACGATCTAATCTGGGCCACGTACTCGTCGCGCGCGTAGGCGGGATCGACCTGTATCCGTTGACCGGTTTCGAGGTCGCGGAAAGCAGTCGCGTCGCGGAACGGAAAGTCGATCTCGGCCCGGTCGAGAACGTGGAAGACAATCACCTCGTGACGGCGGTGGCGGAAGTGGTGCAATGCCCTAACGATTTCTTCCGGTTCACCGTACAGGTCGCTGATCAAAACGATCAGTCCACGGCGTTTCAGCCGGTCGGCAATGCGGTGCAGCGTTTCGGCAACGTCGGTCTCTCCGGCCGCTTCGACCGCCTCCAATCGCTCCATCATTTCGTTGAAGTGGCGAGGCGTACTTCGGGCGGGCATGTCGAGCCGAATCCGCGCGTCGAAAGTGGTCAAACCAACCGCGTCCCGCTGACGGGTCATCAAATAGCCGAGCACCGCGGTCAGATAGCACCCGTATTGCAGCTTGCTCAGTTTGCCGTCGAGACGGTAGCCCATCGAACCGCTCGTGTCCAAGAGGATTTGGACCCGCATGTTCGTCTCTTCCTCGTACTGTTTGACGTAGAGGCGATCGGTGCGGCCCAACATGCGATAGTCGAGCCGCCGTGGGTCGTCGCCGGCCGTGTACTCGCGGTGTTCGGCGAACTCGGCGCTGAACCCCTTGTAGGGGCTGGAGTGCAGCCCGCTGATAAAACCCTCGACCACGCCCCGGGCGACGAGCGAGAGGTTTTTCACGCGGGCCAACGCCTGCGGCTCGAGGAATCGGTAGCCGGTTTGCATGGAAACAAGGCTTTTTTCAGGATAATATACCTGTATGAGGATGTCCGGGAATTGGCCCGCAAAAACAGCTATTTAGCCCCGGGTGAATACACCCGGGGCACGGTCTGGTGCGCCTAACCACCGCTGCCCACCGTATATTCACGGCGGGCTAAACGGGACTATTCCCGGACACCCTCACCTGTATTGTAATGGAGTTTGACCCATTAATAAAACATGGCAACATGGCCGTCGTTGCCGACAACAATATAGACGATACGTGGAATCGCTCTTTTTACCCCCACTTGGTTGACATTCCAGCAATTGATAGTTAGCCTAGGTAAATATAGGGGTTCGTGCCGACTTTACCAGGAATAACATGGCCGCCAAACGTAAAACCGATTTTACGGAAATCCTCATCCACCAGGGCATCGTCAGCCCCGACCAACTGGCTGAAGCGCAGCAGATGGTCGCCGAACAGGGCCTGAACTTGGCCGATGCCCTTGTCCGGCTGGGATACACCACGGGCGAGGAGGTGATGCGGGCAATGGCCGAGCAACACGGCTTGGACTACGTCAACCTAAGCGAGGTCTCCATTCCCCCATCGGTCGTCGAGTTGGTGCCCGAGTCCGTGGCGCGGGAAAACGTCACCATCCCTTTGTCCGAGTCCGAAGGCAAGCTGACGGTGATCGTCAGCGATCCGATGGACCTCGACACTTTCGACAAACTGCGGTTCATTCTCAACCGCCAGATCGAGATTTCCCTGGCCCCGCGAGAGGCGATTCTCGAGGCCATCAACCGCCATTACGGCCAGACCGTCGGCGAAAGCGCCGACTCGATGCTCCAGGAGTTCACCGACACGGCCATCGACTTCACCGAAACGATGCAGGAAGCCGAGGGCGGCGAGGAGGAAGTCGACGAAAGCAGCGCGCCGGTGGTGCGGTTGGTGCAATTGATCATTACCGAGGCGGTTCAACTGCGGGCGTCCGACATCCACATCGAACCGTTCGAGGACCGGATCCGGGTCCGATATCGGATCGACGGCGTGCTGATCGAGCGAGACAGCCCCCCCAAACGGTTGCTCGGCGCGATCCTTTCCCGCGTCAAAATTCTCTCCAAACTCGACATCGCCGAACGACGTCGGACCCAAGACGGACGAATCAAGATTACCGTTGGAGAGAAGGAACTCGACTTGCGGGTCAGCGTCATCCCGACCAGCCACGGCCAATCGGTGGTGATGCGCATCCTGGACAAGGACAGCATCAAAGTAGGATTGCGCCAGTTGGGGTTTTCCGACGAGGACTATCAAAAGGTCCGGGGACTGATCCAGCGGCCCAACGGGATCATTCTGGTTACCGGTCCGACGGGTTCTGGCAAGACGACGTCGCTATACGCGGCACTAAATGAGTTAAATACGCCGGACAAAAAAATTATTACGGCCGAGGATCCCGTAGAGTACTACCTACCGGGGGTGAACCAGGTAGAAATACGCCATGATATTGGTTTGGATTTTTCTCGCGTGATCCGTGCCATGTTGCGTCAAGCACCGAATGTGATTCTGGTTGGCGAGATGCGAGACCTTGAGACGGCACAGATGGGAATTCAGGCGTCTTTGACTGGACACTTGGTTTTCAGTACACTTCATACGAACGATGCGCCCGGTGCCGTTACACGTCTGATCGACATGGGTGTACCGGCATACCTCGTATCCAGCAGCGTCGTCGCCATCATGGCTCAACGCCTTATCCGAGTCGTTTGCCAAAAATGCAAGCATCCGTACGTCCCCAACGAATCCTTGATCGAGGGCGCCGGCATCACTCCAGAGATGGCCGCCAGTGCCAGCTTCGTCCAAGGCGGCGGATGTGGAAACTGCCAGGGAACCGGCTTCCGCGGGCGACTGGGTATCTTCGAGCTTATGCTCATGTCGCCGAAAATCCGCGAACTGACCTTTAACTCCGCCCCTACGGAAGATATCCGAAGAGCCGCGATAGGTGAGGGGATGAAAACCCTCTATTGGGATGGTATCAACAAAGTTCTGCGCGGTGTTACCACCCTGGAGGAGGTCTTGCGTGTAGCGAAACGATCCGAGTCCGATTAACCAAATTGCTGGTCATACGTCGGCCGGACACGAATAATCATACTGAAAGAAGCCCCGGCACAACCGGATTTTTGGCGAGAAGAGGCCTCTTCGCCCCCCGATTGCCGGTGCAGCACTTAATAGCGGGGAAGACATTCTAAATGGCCAACATCCTTATAGATAAACTGTTGCAGACGGTCGTCAACCGCAACGCCAGCGACTTGCACATTGCCGTCGGCCAACCACCGGTGATCCGCGTCGACGGGCACTTGATGAAGCTCGAGACGAAGGTTTTGGAACCGGAAGACACGACGGCCTTGATGAAGAGCATCACACCCGAGCGCTGCCAGCAGGAATTGCAGGAGGTGGGTGGTTCCGACTTCGGCTTCGCTTTCGGCGACATGGGGCGGTTCCGCGTCTCCGTCTTCAAGGAACGCGGCCACGTAGCGATCGCTCTGCGGCTGATCCCCGCCAGGGTGATGGACTTCAAGGAGTTGGGAACCCCTCCGGTGTTGGCTGATTTATGTACCCGTCCCCGCGGGCTGATCCTGGTGACCGGTCCGACCGGTTCCGGCAAGACCACCACCTTGGCGGCGATGATCGACTTCATCAACCAGGAATTCGACCATCACATCATCACGGTTGAGGATCCGATCGAGTTTTACCACACGCACAAAAAGTCGCTAATCAACCAGCGGGAGTTGGGGGTCGACGTGCCCACCTTTGCCGAGGCCATTCGCCGCGGCTTGCGTCAAGACCCGGACGTGATCCTGGTGGGCGAGATGCGCGACCTGGAGACGATCGAAACGGCGATCACGGCGGCCGAAACCGGCCACATCGTTTTCGGCACCCTCCACACCACCAGCGCTCAAGGCTCGATCAACCGCATTATCGACGTCTTCCCCGTCACTCAGCAGGAGCAAATCCGCACACAGTTGTCCGTTGCCATCATCGGCATTCTTTCGCAAGCGTTGCTGCCGAAGATCGGCGGCGGCCGGATTGCGGCGTACGAGATGCTCGTTGTCACGCCGGCCATCGCCAACCTCATCCGCGAGAACAAGACCTTCCGCATCACTTCCGCGATGCAGACGGGTCAAAAGTTGGGTATGCAGTTGCTCGACGACCACATGTTCAAGCTCTGGAAAGACGGTCTGGTGGAGAAGCAGGACATCCTCTCGAAGGCGCATTCGGTCGACGAGTTGCAGATCAAGATCGCGCGGGCCGAGCGGGGAATGTTCGAGGACGAGGAAGAGGCCCGCGAACGGGGAGAAGTGGAGTAAACAATGGCAATTCGGCGCATCGGCCAAATCCTGGTTGACTTGGGCTTCCTCCGCGAGGAACAACTGGAGGTATTGCTCGAGGAGCAGCAGCAGCGCCCCGGCGAGATGATCGGGCAAATCGCCATCAGTCTCGGTTTGATCAACGACGACCAGTTGGCGCAGGGGCTGGCCGAGCAGATGGGTATGCAGGTGGTCAGCCTCAGCGACGTGGTGATCCCCGTCGAGGTGCTTACCCACGTCACCGAACCGATGGCCCATCTCTACCGGATCATCCCGCTGAAGTTCGAGCACGACGTGTTGACCATCGCCATGTGCGATCCGCAAAAGCTGTCGATCATCGACGAGTTGCGGAGTTTTCTCGGTTACGACATCAAGGCCATGGTCTGCACCGAGAAAGAGATGCTCAAATCGCTGGACCGTTACTACTCCGCCGGCGGCGAGAGCGTGGAGACGTTGATCGCCGACATGGAGGAGGACGCCGAGTTGGCCGCCGCCGCGGAGAAGATCGAAAAGAGTTCGGCCCTCGATCTCACCAGCGTCGAGGCCCTGGCCGACAGCGCGCCGGTGCGAAAGTTGCTGAACATGGTTTTGCTGCTGGCGATCCGCGAGCACGCCAGCGACTTGCACTTCGAGCCGTTCGAGAGCGAGTTCAAAATCCGTATCCGCTCCGACGGCGTGTTGTACGAGATGGTCCCGCCGCCGCGTCACCTGGCCTTCGCCATCACCACGCGGGTGAAGGTCATGGCCGATCTGAACATCGCCGAGCGTCGCTTGCCGCAGGACGGCCGCATTCGGCTCACCGTGGGCGGCCACCCCGTCGATTTGCGCGTCAGCGTGTTGCCCACCATGTTCGGCGAAAGCGTAGTCATGCGGATACTCGACCGCTCGGTGGTCATGCTCGATCTGGACGCCATCGGCTTGCCCGAGGGAATTTTGGCCTCGTTCCGCGAGATCATCCGCCGCCCCAACGGCATTGTGTTGGTGACCGGCCCGACCGGATGCGGCAAAACCACCACGCTTTACGGCGCGCTGAACGAGTTGAACGTCATCGAAGACAAGATAATCACCACCGAGGACCCGGTCGAGTACGACATCGAAGGCATCATACAGATGCCGATCGATCAGGCGATCGGCAACACGTTCGCCAAATGCTTGCGGTCGATCTTGCGTCAGGACCCGGATAAAATCCTGGTGGGCGAAATCCGCGACCTGGAGACGGCCGAGATCGCCGTGCAGGCGTCGCTGACCGGCCACATGGTATTCAGCACGCTGCACACCAACGATGCCCCGAGCACGGTCACGCGGTTGCGCGACATGGGAGTGCCCCCGTTCCTGTTGACTGCCACGCTGGAGGCCATTCTCGCTCAGCGGCTGGTCCGAAAGATATGCAAGGAGTGCCGCGAGCAGACCACTCCCAGCACGGATACGTTGGCGCAGATGGACCTTACACCAGACGACGTGCTGGACAAAAAGTTTTATCACGGCCGCGGTTGCGCCGCCTGCAACAACACCGGCTTCCGCGGGCGGACCGGATTGTACGAGTTCATGCCCATCAACGACCAACTCCGAGACTTGATCAATCACGGGGCCTCCACGCAACAAATCCGAGATTTGGCGTTGCGGACGGGCATGGTGCCCCTGCGCGAGTCGGGGTTGGAAAAGGTATACAACGGCATCACCGCCATCGAGGAGATCGTGCGAGAGACGGTTTCCGAGTCGTAGG
>JAUWPQ010000003.1 GCA_030611515.1 Planctomycetota bacterium
TCTATCGGGCCAACATTCCATGACCAGCGCCACGGCCAGTGCCCATTGGCCACCCATGCCTAGCGCGGCTATGAAGCGGAGAATGAACAGTTGCCAAGGCGCCGTTACGAAGTAGCATAAGCCGGTAAATATGGAGTAGACCAATATGCTCAAAGCCATCCCGCGAACCCGGCCGACCTTGTCGCCAAGCCATCCGAAGGCCAATCCGCCGCTGGCGGCGCCGAGCATGAAAGCGGCAATCAAATACCCGTTCCATTCACCGACCCGCGCGTCTCCGGTGACGCTCATCAAGTCCTGCAATGCGGGCCGGACAATGAGTGGAAACAACCCCATCTCGACCCCGGCGAACATCCATCCGAGAAACGCCGCCGCCAGCACGAGCCATTGCCCGGTTGTCAAGGATTTTTCTTCGCTCATGCTTCGTCCCTTCGGATGGAATTATTGGTCCTGATTGATTGGTAAGCGGGACTGACTCGCTCGTCCGCCCCGGGGCAGGCCAGAACGCCTACCCCGCCGAAAGGCTATCCGCCATGTTCACGGAGCAGCATCGCTAGCCAGGCATCTCACTAACGTACAACTAGAACCAGACAGTATAGGCAGCGCGGAAGCAGGGGGCAACCGGTACGACGTAGCGAGAGGACGGGTGAGAAGGGGTTTGCTCAAAGTCTCTGTGCGAGCCAAGAGATATTAATCAATTCGCCCATCGGGAATACACGGCGGGGCGGGTTGGTAATGGACACCGTGCTTGCCCCCGGTGTATTCACCGGGGGCTAAATAGAAATGCCGGGGGCTAAATACGAGTGCTTTGGGTTAAATAATCGATTTAAGTTGCCGTCACCAGACATGCCCCATGTCACCCAGACCCGCTAGACATCCACCGCCGGGACACCCCGTTGCGTTCCGCCCGGAACCGCTCTTGACCCCGTGGAAAGGCATTGGTATTGAACCTGTTCTCTCATCGGCTCTCTTTTCGTGTAGTGCCTCCTCTCCACAGCTACAAAGGGGAACAGAGGTGAAAACCGCAAAAATTTTATGCGGCCTGGTCGCAATGTCTTGGATTTGGGCATTGTCGCCCGCCTTGGCCCAACGAGTGCAATTTGCCACGCCGGTCCAGAACACAGCGTCCCCATACTCGTCGGGAACATGGGGTGCAAGTCCTCCTCCGGCAACTACTCCCCCCCCGGCGTCGACATATAACACGCCATCGCCTGCGCCATATTCATCTCCGTCGCCGCCGGCGTTGCTTTCGTCTCCTCCTTCGCCGACGTATGCCCAACCCGGCGGGACGGCCCCGCCCTACTCGCCCCAACCCTATACAACACCGCAGCCTGCAATCAACATGCCTCCGCCTGGCATACCGGGCGGAGCGATCCAACCGCCGCCGACCAACTGGGACCCTTACGCCGCTCCCGGCGGCACCCCCAGCGCGCTGCTGCCGAATGACCCCTATTTCCAGTCGTCGCCGAACATCAGCATGGCGACCATGCAGAAGTTCATCCAACACGTGGACCTCGACTACCACTGGTTCGCCGGCCACGGCGGCAACGAACTGGGCATCAACGACATGGGGTTGAGCGTTACTTTCGCCATTCCGATGTTCTACAACTCGCAGACGCCGCTGCTGGTCACGCCGGGCTTTTTCCTGCATTGCTGGGACGGTCCGGTGTCGATTCCGCAAACGGCGCCGGGTGATCCGTGGCCGGCCGACCTGCCGCCGCGAACCTACGACGCCTATCTCGATGCCGCCTGGAACCCGCAGGTCACGCCCTGGTTCGGCGGTGAATTGAACTTCCGCGTCGGCATCTACAGCGATTTCACCCGCGTGACCAGCGACAGCCTCCGCTTCATGGGCAAGGGGTTGGCGGTGTTGAAATTCTCGCCCAGCATGAGTATCAAGGCGGGCGTGTGGTATCTCGACCGCAACAAGATTAAAATCCTTCCCGCTGGCGGAATCTGCTGGACGCCGAACGCCGACGTCTACTTCGACATCCTCTTTCCCAACCCGGAAATCGGCAAACGGCTGACTACCTGGGGAAACACCGAGTGGTGGCTGTACGCCGCCGGCGACTACGGCGGCGGAACCTGGACGATCAAACGCAACAGCGGACTTGGCATTGCCACCGACGACACCTACGACCGCTTCGATTACAACGACATCCGCATCGCGTTGGGACTGAGATTCGAGACCCTTCGCGAGTTCAACGGGTACTTCGAGGTTGGTTTCGCTTGCTCTCGCGAGCTGATCTACCGGAGCGATTTCCCCCCCGCGTTCTATCCCAACAACACCGTCTATCTCGGCGCCGGGTTGTCGTACTGAGAAATGATGAATGTTGATTGATGAACGCTAACAGCCCGTTGAACAAGTCGGTTTTCGAGAGTTCGGGTGCCACTGCTGGCTTGTCCAGCAGTGTTTTCCCGGGTGTTTCTACCCACACTGCTGGGCAAGCCAGCAGTGGCACCCTTTTTCAACAGGCTGTTAAGCTAAGACTATTGTTGTTGTCATTCATCATTTTTCATTCATCATTCATCATTGCGCACGCCCAAGTCGTCCGTCTTCCGGCAGTAGCGCCCGTGGAGGCGGGCCCGCCGGGCCGGCTTGTTTCGCACCCCGACTCGTCGGTCGATATACTCCAGATGCCGGGCGAGTTGGGCGTTGCGCCCGCCACTGCTCCGCAAAGCGAGCCGCAACTTCCGCCCGGCGTGCGCGGCGGCGTGTTCCAGAAACTGCTCTTCGACGCCACGTGGCTTGCGCCCGGAGGCAACGACGGCATGGGTATGAACGACTTGCAGTTGCAGTCGATTTTCGCGTTGCCCTGTCCGACGATCGACTCGCCGCTGCTGATAACGCCCGGTTTCGCGGTGCATTATTTGCAAGGACCGAGCCGCGTCGATCTGCCGCCGCGGCTCCATGAGGGCTACGTCCAATTCCGGTGGCTTTCGCAGTTGAACCCGAAGCTCGGGCTCGATCTGGCGATAACCCCGGGTGTTTACAGCGATTTCCAACAGGAAGCCGCCGACTCGTTCCGGCTGACCGGCCACGGCGCGGCCGCCTGGAACTGGACGGATAAGGCCAAGGTGGTGCTCGGGGCGGCGTATCTCGACCGGCCAGACGCGGAAGTAATTCCCATCGGCGGGGTGGTCTGGATGCCACATGCGGGCGTGAAGTTCGACCTGATTTTCCCACACCCGAGAATCTCGCGCCGCATCTACTGGGCTTGGAACAATTGCGAAGAGAAGCAGGATTGGATTTATGTGGCCGGCGAGTTCGCCGGCGACGCTTGGGCCATCCGCCGGGCCGATGGAAGTGACGATCAAGTCGTGCTGAGCGACTATCGAGTCATTCTCGGACTGGAACGCAAGGTATCCGGCGGGCTGAGTTCCCGCTTCGAGGTCGGCTACGTTTTCAGCCGCCGCATCCGCTACACCAGCGGCACGCCCGAATACCGGCCCACCGACACCGTAATGCTCCGCGGCGGTTTGACCTATTAGTTCTACTGACCTGCCACGCGTGATTGTCGAAAACCTAATCTGTCTTCAGTTGCGTAAGGCATTGGGAAGTTGAAACCTGGAAACTTAGAGTCGGGAAACAGCAACCTGTGGTTATGTTTCAGCATGACATCCAGATTGATCCTCCAACTCCATCTGTGCCAACAACCTCTTGATGCTAAGCCCTGGTGCGTTAACAACAACCACCGAGTCCGGTATCGTGGGGTCAGGAAAGAGTGTGGGGATGTCGTCTATGGCAATAAGAATCATTCGATGTGCATTTTTGGAACTCGCAGCTTTGCGCAAGGCAGCGGCCGCCTCGGATAGGCTCTCTCCGTGTTTCTGAACCCTCACCGGAATCGGCACTCCCTTATAGGTTGATTTGAGAAATGCATCCACGCCATTGTTCCGATGCACGGGGACGTATGGAACACCATTGAGAAGTGAAAGGGCCGTTTCATCAGCGTTTCTGTATGCTTTCAGTCCTTTCTTCAAGAGAAATGACTCAGTAATAACTGGCTGCTTCAGACGTTTTTTGGTCAAGGCGACAGCTTCCTTTGACGTGTCGATCCCAATAGCCTCACGCATAAGCGACTGAGCAGCGACTAGAGTGGTCCCACTTCCGCAAAACGGGTCCAGCACAAGGTCACCAGGGTCGGTGACAAGTTCAATGATACGCTGAAGAAGAAAGACGGGTTTTTGGGTTGGGTAACCTGTACGTTCCTTCGCCTTTGGATTCAGAAAAGGAATATCCCACACATCACTCAATGGCACTCCTTTTTTCGTGCCGTTGTACACCACGTTTCCATTGTCATCACGGTCGTAAACAGATTTGTTGGATTGGTCGCGAGTTCGTCTCTGAAGAATCTGATCTACGTTCGTAGTGGGTGAATAGTCGGTCAGCACAGTGTTGAATTTGTAGTTGTCTGTTTTTGAATAGAAAAAAATGGTTTGGTGAGCCGGGAGGAGATTGCGAGCTGAATTTGACCACCGTTTATAGTGCCAGATAATCTCCGCGCGGAAATTCGCGGTTCCAAAAATCTCATCCAGCAAGAACTTTGCTATGTGTGATGCAGTTTTGTCGCAATGGAAAAAAAGAGACCCGGTTGGGGCCAAAGCAAGATGTATGACACGAAGGCGCTCTGAAAGAAAGTCTCCGTATTCCGAAAGCGATTTCCATCGATCATCGAACGAATACTCAATTGTTCGATCCCGAGTGCTGAGCCGATGTTGGCGTTGCGTACAAAACGGGGGATCGACATACGTTAGATCGATGGAACCAATCCGCAAGGACGGGAGTACATTGAGACAGTCGCCAAAATGGACTTTCATTCGCATAATCCTATGAGACCTCCTCGGCAAGCTCTTTCAAAATCCCTTTGAGGTCAACGTCTGTACGATCCCTGACGTATTCCCATGCCGCATCTCCAAAGTAGTATTTGCCCTCCACGCCTTCGTAAAGCGTCTCCAAAGTCTTCTGGATACGGATGGCTTGCTCACGATTGGGATAGTAGAACATCACACGAACAGGATGAAACCCCGCATTCTTAACGGCTTTGAGCCGTGTATGTTCTTTCGTGATGTGATCACCATCTGTAGTTGCATCCCGCCACTTAATCTCGATGGCATCATTTCCGACTAGGCAATCAATCTCGAAGGTCTTTGGCCGACTCCCCTCCGTGTTTGGGATACGCTGTGATTGTGAGTCGGGATATTTCTCCCGGAAACAGAGCTTGGCTGCGTCCTCGAGAAACGAACCGGCGTATCTGTATAGAAACCGACCCTTGTTCTGGTAGACGTCGATCAACTCGCCCTCTTTGTCAGTGATTCCAAGAACTCGATAGATAAGATAATGAGAGGTATCGTCCTTCTTCATCTCCTGAACGCGCTCTTTTACTTTTGCCTTTAATGCTGCAGCATATTTTTGGGCCAAAGCTCTAATCTCGTCCTTTATCGCCATGCAGTGGATTCCCTTCTTTCTCCTATTTCCAACGACTATACTCAGCGATCATCGTCCAGCATTGAACGTAACAATGCAACGGAGGTGGGCAACATATTCATCGGCGATTCACCCCCCCGCAGATCGTTTCTGCGTTCATTGAAACTGCCCTGCACCATAATCAAGGAAACTTGGTACAATCAATTATACCACTTTCGTCTGGGGAGGTTCAAGAGGATAGCGACTTCTATATCGAGACTCGACATCCATGCCAGATTTCATATTCGTTACGTGTCAGATTGGCGCCGAGGGCGTACTTAAGGGGGAGCTTGCCCGACATTGGCCGGCGCTGCGGCTGGCCTTCTCGCGGCCGGGGTTCTTAACATTCAAACTGCCGCCGGACCACAGCTTGGCGGAGGATTTCGATTTGGAATCGGTTTTCGCCCGGGCTTATGGGTTCTCGCTCGGGAAAGTAACAAAGAGCGCTAGGGCTGGTCGCTTCAGCGGCCAGTATGATGGGCGAACATTGGAAAAATTGGCCGCCGGCGTCTGGAAGGCGGTCGAAGGTCGGTCGGTCCAAAGAATCCACGTTTGGCAGAAGGACGCCAGAGCGCCGGGAAACCACGGATTCGATCCTTCGCTGTCCGAGGAAGCCTCGAACGTACATCGGCTGTTGGTCGAGGCTTGTCCGCATCCGGAAAACCTGGCCCGAGGCGCCCGACATCCAGTTCGCCCCTGTAAACCGGGCGAGTCGGTTCTGGATTGCGTCCTGTTGGCGCCGGATCAATGGTGGATCGGCTATCACCGGGCAAATTCGATTCCGTCGCTTTATCCGGGGGGGATGATGTCGTTCGAACTGCCGCCGGAGGCGGTCTCGCGGGCATGGCTGAAAATGGAAGAGGCGTTGCGATGGTCGCGATTGCCGATCCCGCGCGGCGCACGGGTAGCCGAGATCGGCAGCGCACCGGGCGGGACCAGCCAAGCGCTGCTGGCCCGCGGGCTGTGGGTAACCGGAATCGACCCCGCCGAGATGAATCCGGCCGTGTTGAATCATCCTCGCTTCACGCACATCCGACGCCGCAGCACGCAGGTGCGCAGGCGCGAGTTCCAGAAAATTCGCTGGTTGACGGCCGACATGAACGTCACCCCAAAATTCACACTGGATGCGATCGAGGCGATTGTCGCTCATCCGCGGGTCAGCATTCGAGGGCTGCTGTTGACGCTCAAGTTCACCCGATGGGATATGGCCGAGCAGTTACCCGATCATCTTGACCGCATTAGAAGTTGGGGGTTCAACGTGGTCCGGGCGAGACAGCTCCATCACAACGGTCGGGAAGTGTGCGTGGCCGCGCTGCAGCAGCCCTTTCATCGAAAACCCTTTCTCGGTCAGCGGCGGTAAGAAACGTAGAACCCTTCCGCTTTGCCGATTTGTCAAAGTAGTGGGGGAGCTTACGAGTAATTCAAGCTGTGACGGATGTTGCGCCGATTCACGTCATACCGTGGTCCATGCCATATCCGATTGACCGGCCCGCAAATCCTCTCTAAAATACCTCGCTTTAACGTCGGCACTTAGGATTCACAACAGGAGAATTTTTGATGTTATTGTGTTTGCCTCGGTCCCGCGAAGGATATGTGCTTCTGGTCCTCGCCGTGGTTTCTTTCCTGCTTGTTGTTGGTGAACCCGTCTTTGCCGAGAGCGACGAGCCTGCCGAGGTGCAAGGCCCGGCCTTGACGATGGAGCCTGAAAAAACGCCCCAATCCGACGAAGCCGTGCAGACGGAATACTTCAAACATGAGGACGACGCGGCCCAGCCCGACGTGAACGCTGCGTCCGAGGATGTCGCCGAGAAGGAGAAGCCTCAACCAGCCGAGAAGAAATCCGCACGAAAAGTCGCCGATACGGTCGGCGAGCCGCTGGCCCCTGGAATGATGAAATTGTTGCAAGACGAGATCGTCGCGGGTATTAAACGTCGCGGATTGACCACTCGGTTCGCACGTTTCCAGCACTACGCGGCGGGCAAGTTGAACGCCTCGGCCGGCCGGTACACCGGCTCCGAGTTGGCGGGCAACTGCCGGCTGCGGTGGTACGACCACCTGATGCGCAACATGTTGGCCGCCCCGGCCGAGGCAGAGCGTTTTACCCGCGCGCTGCACGTCGCCGCGTGCGACGACCGCCAGGGGCTTACCAAGCTGCTCGGCATGGCGGCAGCCAAGCTGGACCTGGGCGAGCGGAAGCCACGCCGGCCGATCGCGGCCGAATCCCCGCAGCAAGCGCTGGACGCGATCCAACAGGCCCTGAGCGAGGCCCAGGTTTCGTATTGCGCCGCTTTGGCCCCGTTGAGCAAAGCGGAAATCCGCGAGTTGTTGGGCAGCGCGGTCCGCGTGCTGTCGACGCAGAACAGGTTGGGCCACACGCTCGGCAACCGCGGCACCGGGCGGCGAATGTGCGATCTTATGGAAAAGATGGACCGCGGTGCATTGGTCGCCGCCGCCGAGGCCCTGGCCCCGATCGCCGATGTGCGACTGCTCGAACAACTCAAGTTGCTGGACATAAATAGTTGCGTGGGACAGCCGCCCTCGGCTGTCCCACAAACGCCCGGCGTGACGGGCACGGTCGTCGCGCGGATCGACACGCCCGCCGGCGCGATTATCGTCGGCGGCAAGGGACAAAACACCTACGATCTGGACAAGATGCCGGAGGTGGCCGCGGTGATCGATCTGGGCGGGAACGACGTTTACAACGAGGGAACGGTCGGTCCGCGGCGGCCGGTGCTGCTGCTGATCGACCTGTCGGGCAACGACGCCTATCGCGGCGCCAAGCCCGGCATTCAGGGCGGCGCCGTCCTCGGCGTTTCCATGCTGCTCGACCTGGAGGGAGACGACACCTATCAGGCTCAAGAAGTCGCCCAAGGATCGGTGTTGGCAGGCGTCGGGGTGTTGGTCGATTACGCCGGCAACGACCGCTACGTCGGACTGCGACGAATGCAGGGGCAGGCCCTGGGAGGGATCGGACTGTTGGTGGATCGCGCAGGCAACGACGACTACCGCGCGGCGCTCTGGGCTCAAGGCATGGGCGCGCCGTTGGGTTTCGGATTGTTGGACGACCTGGACGGCGACGACCACTATTACTGCGGCGGAATGTGGAAAGACTCATACGATGAAACGCCGGGACTGGAAGGCTGGGGGCAGGGCGTCGGCGCCGGCCTGAGGCAGGTGGCCAACGGCGGAATCGGCGTGATACTCGACGGCGGCGGAGACGACCTCTACGAGTTCGACTATCTAGCACACGGCGGCGGATACTGGTGCGGCGTCGGCTTCGCACGAGATTTCGGCGGAAACGACCAACGACTGGTTACTCAAAAGTCGTTCAAGGGCGGACCGCGGACCGAACCACATTTCCAGCGGTTCGGCACCGGCTGGGGTTGCCACTACGCAATGGGATTCTTGTTCGACGACGCAGGCGACGACGTCTACGACGGCAAGATAATGAGCACGGGCATGGCTTGGGATTGCTCGATGGGCGTGCTCTGCGACTTCGCTGGAAACGACGTGTACAAAACAACCGGCGGACTGACGCAAGGGACCGGCGCACAGATGGGTTTCGCAATCCTCTTCGATTACAACGGCGACGACGTGTACCACGGACGCAACCAGGGATACGCCCCTTCGAGCATCTCGTACCACGACTTGCCCGGCTGCGGCGGCAACTTCAGCTTCGTCGTCGATTACGGCGGCAAGGACGCATACGGATGCGGCGCGCGAAACAGCAGCTACATTCAGCGAGGAAGCGCGGGCGGATTCGTCATCGACCGGCCGCGACAGGACGAGTCGGATTCGACGGCGAACCACTCGCCGCCGGAAAACACCGCCGGCTCGTAATTTCACACACAAAGCCGCGACCGTCGGTCGCGCAGAACAATCACGCAGATGGCGCGACCACCGGTCGCGGCTTTATACAACGGAGTGTTTATGACCATTCGCATCTTAGCCGTATGTATTCTCTTGTCGTTCGGAACCGCTATCCGGGCCGACAACGCGCCGTCGAAAGCCGACGCCAAGCCGGAGCAAACCGCGACGGAGCCGAAGCCGACGCTTAGCTCGGAAATGGCGGCGCTGAGAGACCGCGTCCGAAGCGTCCTGGCGGCGCACTCGCGGCAAACCTTCAACACCCGCGACAACTCCGCCACGGAAATCCTCGGCCGTTGCCTGGCCTTCGGGTGCGAGGCGGAGGTCTCGCTGGAATCGCCCCGCGGGCAGCGCATCAACGGCATCACCTGCCTTTGCTGGAACTATCCCTGCGCCGGCTACAACATGCTCGGTTACAGCCGGGACCATATCGCCGCGCGGATCGGCTACGGATACCAAGAGCATCCGGGCGAGTTCCTGGCAATGCTGGCGATGTCGCGAGTCCCGGACGATTATCCGGTCCGCGTCGGCAAGGACGTGCGGAAGGTGTCCGACCTGGTCGAGGCGGAAAAGCTCGGCTGCCGCGAAGGGAGCGATAAGTCGCTCGCCTTGATCGGGTTGAGCTATTACCTCGACGAACCCGCCTGGCAAAACGATTTGGGCCAACAGTGGTCGATCGAGCGGATCATCGAGGAGGAACTCGCCCGGCCGGTCCTCACCGCGCCGGAGGGCGGATTGAATCGGCTGATGGGGCTTAGCTATGCGGTCGAGCAACGCAAAAAAAATGACCGGCCGATCGAAGGTCAATTCCAGCGGGCGAAGAAGTACATCGGCGAGTATCAGGATTACGCACTAAAGCTGCAAAACTCCGACGGCGGTTGGGGGCCGCATTTCCTCGCGGCAAAGAGCACCGGCGGCGACCCGGCCGCCAAGTTGCGGGCGACCGGCCGCGTGCTCGAATGGTTGGCTCTCTCATTGCCCGACCAGCGGCTACAAGACCCCCAAGTGATCAATTCGGTGAACTATCTGACCAGATTGTTGGGAAGTCAGCGTTACCGATGGAATACCCATTCGCTTAACACGCAAGAAATCGTTTCCCTCTGTCACGCGCTACACGCCCTGGCGATCTACAACCAGCGAGTATTCAAGCCGTTCGACGCCAAGGAGAAGCCCGAGCCGGCGAGCGCGTAGTTGGGAATGGTTGTCAATCTTCTTTTGCTATAGCGTTAATCATCAACGTGTAGCGGGCGGGCGTTGCCCCCCCCGCAGACCGCACGCAAGGCGGGCAAGCCCCCCCCCGAACCCCACGGGGGGTGTGGCGGGGGGTTTTTCGGTACATTTGGGGGGGACCCGCCGCCCCGCTACACCTCAGGGCTTTCTGGACTCCCATAACACATGGATCAGATTTTGGGGAGCAGGCCGGCTACCATTTCTCGTCGTACTTTGTCCAAAGCAGGTCGCCCAGGTCCCAGTAGGCCTCGGTCGCCTTGCGGCAGGCGGCGTGGGTCGTTTCGGTCAAAAAGGCGCGGGCCTTGGCCGGCGACTCCTTCAGCAACTCGCTTGCCCGCTCGGCGACGGCTTTCTGATCGGCCAGGAGTTGTTTCTGGATCGGATCGCGGACCTTGGCCACGTCGACGCGCATGTCTCCCCAGCGATGGGCCGCCAGGGTCGCCGCCCGGTTGAAAGCCCACCACGCCGAGCGGCGGCTGAATCCGGTCGTCCGGCCGTCGGTCTTGTAATCCTCGGGCATGTCGGTCACGCCCGCGTAGATCGGCACGTAAGTGGTCATGGCCGTGTTGCCGTAACCGAACCAGACGATGCCCCCGACCGCGTCGGGCAGCCAGCCGCGCGATTGGGTGACGGTGACGTACATGCAGTACCAGCGGGCCATCGGACGCTCGCCGCGCCAGCTCCAGCCGCCGTTGATCTTCAGCAGCTTGTTCATCTCGTAGGGCATGAACGGGTTGGCCAGCGGACTTTTCACCGTCTTGCCGGTTTCTTCGTCGGTGACCGTGAGGTTCTTCGTCATATCGAATTCGGTCCCCTCGAAGGTGTCGCGGAAAATCTCCATGATCTGCTCCGGCGCGACCGGCTTCTCCGGCTTAACCGAGAACGGAAAGTGGTTGCTGCCCGGATACAGTTTCAGCGAGGGCGCCAGTATGTCGAAGGCCCTCCACTCGCGTCGCGTGGAGGCCACCTTCACCCGGCTTCCGGGGCTGTAGGCGTCGTAAAAGCGGAACGGCTGCCCGCTCTTCGGATCCCAGTATCCCAGCTTCTCGGCGATCTCGAAAACGCTTTTCGAGGCCATGTAATAGTCGGGGTCGGAAAGGTCGATCTCGCCGATCCGCGCCCCGTTGGCCACCACCGAGACGTGATCGTCGGGCACTCGCCGCGCGACCCAAGCCGCGCCGACGGCGTCCTTGCCGGGCCCAACGATTTCCATCAGCCAGACTTCCTTGGTGTCGGCGATGGTCAGTGCCTCACCCAAATCGCACCAGCCGTATTTCTCGATCAGCGCTCCGCCGACGCGAATGGCGTCTCGTGCGGTTTTCGTCCGCTCGAGCATCAAGCGGGTCAACGTCTCGCAGTCGATCAACCCCTTGTCGCTCTGCAACTCCTCGCGCCCCTCAAAGGTCGATTCGCCGATGGCCAGTTGATGCTCGTTCATGATCCCATAAACGGCGGTGATGTAGCCGTAAGTTTCGGTCACTTGTGGAATCTTGCCGGTTGGCTCGCGGCCGTAACGCTCCATGACGCCGCTGTCGTCTTTCACTCGCTTGGTCAGCAGAATCTCTTCGCCGGGGGCGTGCCTCATCGGGGAAACAACGAAGATCGTCGATGCGTCGCGATGGCTGTCGCAGGTGTGCGAGGTCATTACCGATCCGTCGATCGAGGCCTTGCGGCCGACCATGATCGAGGTGCAGCAATTAGCGTCCGATATCCAGCAAACGCAGACGATTCCAAATGACAAGATAAACGTCCAATACAATCGATTTCGCATGATGTCACTCCTCGAAGACATTGGGTGTTAGACCATGATTGGTGGAAAAACTACGAGCCGCTCCGGGGGCACTTTCCCAGTAAACTTAACTGTGCAGGCGAGGCAGGATTCCTCTTTTACGCAGAGTCAGCAACTCCCGAGCCAGTCGCACACCAGACGCCATTTTCCCACTCTTTGCGCGAAACTCGTGAGCTAGTTTCTCGATGGTGGCGGGATTCACCAAGAGTTGGTCGACTGAGATTCCCATTTCTAGATAGATGGATGCAAGAACATCGCGATCCTCTTCAGACAGCGACGTGAGTCCTCGCTTAATGGACTCAACCACATCGTTCACTCGGGAAAGCTGATACACGGGGCAGTCCGCCAGGTACATCGGCAGTTTGATGCTTTCCCGCGCGGCCTGAATAACATAGATTGGCTTTTGCCATGCCCTAAAGGCGCCAACCTCAACAGCGACAGAGGAGGCAAGCGGGCTTTCGGTTGGGACGATCACAATTAGGGCGGCACTTTCAGCAGTGGCTCGCCAGATCGTGTCCTGGAAATTCTCTCCAGCCTCGACCTCGTCGCGCCAAAATACATCGAGACCAGCCTCTTGCAAGGCGCGAGCCACCTGGGCCGCCAACCCTGCTTCCGTCATGGGATATGACAGAAAGACGTCATAAGTCGTGGCAGTCTGAGTGCTCATGAGCGATACCTTTCCACGCGTTTCTTCAACTCCTGTAAATACTCGTCGAATGAGTTGATCTGCACTGCCTTTTTGGATCGGATAATATTCGGGATGTTATCAACATCCACGTGACACAGAACCGCGATAATTCGGGCATTCTGCCTTCTCCCCCAGGCACACCCAACTTCCAAGAGCACCCACTGGCGATCAACCGATTCTGGCGTCATTAGAACAATCATCTCGTTGGAGCGGATAATATGTCGACGAATTTGCTCCGGGATATCGTCGCCTCCAGCGATGTCACGATCGTCTCGAAAAGTCACTGCTCCGACGGCCTCGATCTTTTCACACAGCGTCTTGGCAATCCATTTATCCGCGGTGGCATGACTGACAAAAACCAAGTAAGGGGAAGTCTTCCCCTCACTAGAGATATTACCACGTTTGCTCTTGACCATTTTTCCCATGCCTTGCTTATTATACCTCTCGACAAGATCCTTATCAATGGTAAGTTCCGATGGTGAACCTTCGGGGAAGTGTCGGGAAAAAGCACCTATGCCTCACAAAAAGCCCTACCCGTGCGATCGTTCGATTCCGAAGGGGAGCTTCAGTTGTGGGTCTCGCTCGCAGTCGGGGTTCAACTCCTTGAACAACAGACTCGGCTGGATGTCGGTGTTGTTCTGGTACTTGTCGCTGCAATACTCGGTGAAATCGCCGCGGATGTCGTGATAGAAAATCTGGCAGATGGCCACGCCCGCGTATATCCGCACCGGTTGGACGGCGAACATTTCGAGCGTCCAATATCCGCAAAACCCGACGTCGCCGAATCCGGCCGTCACGTGTACGAACAGCCCCAGCCGGCCGATCGACGAGCGCCCCTCGATCATCGGCACGAGATTGTGCGTCTCGGTGCGTTCGACCGTCCGGCCAAGATAGAGTTGGCTGGGTTGCAGTACGAGTCCCTCGGGCGGAATGCCGATCCGACGCACCCGATTGGCCCTCCGCATGTCGAGCACGACTTCCTCGTAGACCATCAATTCGTCGTGCAACGTGAGGTTGTAGCTGTTGGGATTCAGTTTCGACTCGTCAAACGGGTCGATGACGACGTTCGTACCCAACTGTCGTTTGATTTCGCGGCCGGAGAGGATCATGGGGGAATGATGAATGTAGAATGATGAATGATGAATTATAACCGACTACACTCCAATTCTCTGACAAAGCGGTTCCAAGGGGCACTCGTCGCACGCGGGTTTCCGCGCCGTGCAACGGCGGCGGCCGTGCTGGATCAGGCGGTGGCTCAGTGCGATCCACTCTTTCTCGGCGAACAGCGCGATCAAGTCCCGCTCGATCTTCTCGGGGGTTTTTTCGGCGGTCAGTCCGAGCCGGCGGGCGATCCGGGCGACGTGCGTATCGACGACCACGCCGGAGGCGATGCCGTAGGCCGTGCCCAAAACCACGTTGGCGGTCTTCCGGCCGATGCCCGGCAGACGAACAAGTTGCTCGATGTCCTTCGGCACCCGGCCGTCGTACTGCTCCAAAAGATCGCGGCAGCAGTTTTTGATGCTCTTGGCCTTGTTGCGGAAGAAGCCGGTGCTTTTAATGTCTCGCTGCAACTGGGGCAAACCGGCCCGCGCGTAATGGGCCGCCGTCGGATACTTGCGGAAGAGCGTCTTCGTTACCTGGTTTACCCGCTCGTCGGTGCATTGGGCCGAAAGGATCGTGGCCACGAGCAATTCCAGCGGCGATTGGAAGTCGAGCGAGCATCTGGCGTCGGGATAATGCTTGGCCAACAGTCGGGCAATTCGGGCGGCGTGTCGTTTTTCGGCGGTGTTGGGCATTAGCGCATCTCGGTGGAAGAACCCGATTCTGCAACGGTTACCCCCTTACTGTCAAGTACGGCACACTGAGTTGGCCTTGTTTCACGGCCGCGGTATGTGGCGGCTTGACCGCTCGGTGGCCCGCTCTTATGATAAAGTGTTTAATTCGTTGTACAGCAAGGTGTAAAATCGTGGTGTTTGTATCCGAGCTTAGCGAAAGGGTCGTCGGCAGCCTGGATGCCGAAGAGGATGAAGGGCTGGGGTTGGTTGAACATCCGGTCGATCAGCCGCGCATCGAACATGCGGTACGGGAGATATTGTCGGCCATCGGCGAGGATCCCGACCGCGAGGGGTTGCGCGGAACCCCCGCGAGGGTTGCCCGAATGTATGCCGAACTGTTCGGGGGTCTGCATCAGGATCCCCGCCGCCATCTCAGCAAGTCCTTCAACGAAACCTGCGACGAAGTGGTGCTGGTGCGGAACATCAGTTTCAACAGCATGTGCGAACACCACCTGCTCCCCTTCATGGGTACGGCGCACGTCGCGTATCTGCCGGGCGATCGAGTGATCGGACTGAGCAAACTTGCCCGCGTGGTAGACGAAGTCGCCCGACGGCCGCAACTCCAGGAGCGCATGACCGAGGAAATCGCCAACCTGCTGGTCGAAGAGCTTCACGCCAAGGGGGTGGCGGTGGTGATCGAGGCGGTTCATACTTGCATGACCATCCGCGGAGTCCGGAAGCCCGGTTCGCTCTGCGTTACTTCCGCCATGAAAGGCTGCTTCCGCACCAAGGCCTCTACTCGCGCGGAATTGATGACGCTGATTTACGGGGACCGACGATAGGTACGGGTCTTTTGTCTTTTGTCATCTTGACAATCTGAGCATCATTAGCCGCCGTACCGGCGGCTAATAAACACGGCATGAGCCTACTCGACCAGCAGCGAGAACGCATTCAAGACGATCTCCGCGGGCTGATCGCCGGCGAAGTGCGTTGCGACGACGTGTTTCTGCAACTCTTCGCCAGCGACGCTGGGATTTACGAGATCAAACCGCTGGGCGTTGTCCGGCCGCGCTCGGCGGCCGATCTGTCTGCCTGCGTCGGTTACGCGGCCGAGAAGCACATTCCGTTGCATGCCCGCGGCGCCGGCAGCGGCGTGGCGGGCGAATCCCTGGGGCCGGGGCTGGTGGTCGATTTCTCCGCCCATCTACGCCGCGTGATCCGCGTCGACGAGGACCGGGTCCGCGTGCAGCCGGGCGTGGTCCATGAGCGGCTCAACGAGCAATTGCGCAAACAAGGCCGCGTGTTCGGCCCCGACCCGGCCGCCAGCGCCGTGGCCACCGTCGGCGGTATGATCGCCATCGACGCCGCCGGCAGCCGATGGTTGAAATACGGCCCGACGCGACGGCACGTGCTGAGTCTCCAAGTCGTCTTGGCCGACGGAGAGATGCTCGAGCTTGGCCGCGAACCACTCGTCGACGGCCGGAGCACAAGCACCATCCCGCGAAAACGGGAACTCGTCGACCGATTGGCCGCGCTGCTGCGGGAGAACGCCGAGCCGATTCGCCGGAACCGGCCCAACAGCCCGGAAAACCACTGCGGATACAACCTCGCGGAGGTGCTGGGCGACGACTACCTCGACGTTGCGCGGCTGTTGGTCGGTTCCGAGGGAACGCTGGCCCTGACGACCGAAGCCACGTTGAGCACCGATCGTCTGCCGTCGTCTCGGGGTGTTGCCTTGCTGCTTTTCGACAGCATGGAGAAGGCCGCCCGCGCCGTGCCGGACATCCTTGCTCACGCTCCGACGGCCTGCGATCTAATGGACCGCCGCCATTTGAGTCTTGCCCGAGAGGCCGAGCGCCGCTTCGAGCAATTGATCCCCGCCGAGACCGAGGCTTTGCTCCTGGTCGAGCAAGACGGCGACGACCCGCACGAAGTGCGCGAGCGGTTGCACCGGCTGGTGGGCGAATTGTGGCAGCGGAAGCGTTTGGCGTTCGGAGCGAGGCAGGCGTTCGAGGACGACGAGACGGAGTTGTATTGGCATCTGATGGACAAGGTGCAGTCGGCGTTGTACCGGATGGCGGGGCCAAGCCGTCCGCTGCCGATAGTGGAAGACATGGCGGTCGCGCCCGAGACGCTACCCGATTTTCTGGTACGGGTGCAAAACGTGCTGAAACGCAACCAGGTAACCGCGTCGCTCTACTGCCACGCCGGCCAGGGACAGCTCCACGTCCAGCCGTTCCTCGATCTCGCCAACCCCGACGACGTTCAGCGCATGCGGCGGCTGGCCGAGGAACTCTACGAGGAAGTGCTGGCCGTAAAGGGAAGCATCGGCGGGGAACACGCCTGCGGACTGAGCCGCACGCCGTTCGTCCACCGCCAAGCCGGCCCGTTGTGGGATGTGCTCCTCGAAGTGAAAAAAATCTTCGACCCCAAAAACATCCTCAACCCCGGCAAGATCGTCGGCGACGATCCCGACATGATGACCCGTTATCTGCGGCCCTCGATGCGGGTATGTGGCACGGCCGCCCTCGGCCGTGAGGAAATATCTTCACGGCCGGGGGCGGTCGAGGCACAGCCGGGGGCGGCTATGCTACAGCCGGAGGCGGTCGAGCCACAGGAAATGAGGAACCTGGTCGAATTGCAGTTGGATTGGGACCCCGCCAGGGTCGCCGACGCCGTGGCGGCGTGCAATCGCTGCGGCGAGTGCCGCACGCAAGAGGCGCGGCTCCGCATGTGCCCCATCTTCCGGTTCCTGCCCACCGAAGAGGCCTCGCCGCGGGCAAAAGCCAATCTCCTCCGCGGCGTTCTTACCGGCGCATTGGACCTCGGACTCTTGACCGGCGACGAGTTCAAGGCGGTGGCCGACTTGTGCGTCCATTGTCACTGCTGCCGGCTGGAATGTCCGGCGGGCGTGGACGTGCCGCGGCTGATGCGCGAGAGCAAGGGCGCTTATGTGGCCGCGAACGGACTTTCCATCGCCGAACGGGCAATGACGCGGCTCGATCTGCTTGCCGCCCTGGGCGGACTGATCGCGCCGACCACCAACTGGGCGCTGACTAACCGGCAAATGCGATGGCTGTTGGAAAAGACTCTCGGGATAGCCCAGGGTCGAAAGCTGCCGCGAGTGACTTCGCGGAATTTCTTGCGCCGCGCCGCCCGCCGACGGCTGACGCGCCCCTCTCGCCGCGGCGGACAAAAAGTCCTCTACTTCGTCGATCTCTACGCCAATTATTTCGACCCGCAACTGGCCGAAGCCCTGGTCGCCGTGTTGGAACACAACCGTCTCAGCGTGTACGTCCATCCCGGCCAAAAGCAGGCGGGGATGCCCTCGATCGCCTGCGGCGAACTCGATCGCGCGCGGCGGCTGGCCGAACACAACGTCGCGCTGTTGGCCGAATCGGTCCGCCAGGGGTATCACATCGTTGCCACCGAGCCGGCCGCGGCTCTCTGTCTCCAGCACGAATATCCCCAACTGATCGACGACGACGACGCCCGGCTGGTCGCCGAAAACAGCAGCGAAGCCGGCAGCTTCCTCTGGAACATGCACACACTCGGAAATCTACAACTCGACCTGAACCCGCTCAACCTGACCCTGGGCTACCACACCCCCTGCCACCTGCGGGCACTGCGGGTGGGCACGCCGGGCAAAAACTTGTTGGGATTGATTCCCGGGCTGCGCGTGCATAGCATCGAAAGCGGGTGTTCCGGCATGGCAGGCACGTTTGGACTCTCGAAGAAAAATTACCGGAGCAGTTTGCGGGCGGGACTAAAGCTCATCTCGCGGCTCCGATATCCGGACATCCAGGCAGGGGTCACCGAGTGCAGCGCATGTAAAACCCAAATGGAACAGGGCACCGAAAAACCAACCCTCCATCCAATCACGCTGTTGGCCCTCTCCTACGGCCTGATCGAAAAACCCAAAGGAATCGGTTTGTAATTCGTGTGTCTTTCCAATGGATTGACCGCGAAATCATCGTCGGCGTAGTAACCCGTTGAAAAAGCAACTTATTGGGTGGCAGTGTCCGCGCCGTCCGCGGCGGCGAATACGGCCCCTGGAGCGACCCGGCCACCCGCGTGGCCAACGTCTGACCGCGCGCGTTCACCGGGGACTGTCCCAATTTTCGCGGCGTGAGGAACGTTGCCAGGCGAATTGACTTGACCGCCGCGAAAATGGGACTGTCCCCCTCGCGTCGCGGGAAGGGACAACGCGACCCGAGATGATGGATTTCGCAACTGCGCGAGCGCTTTTGCAAGCCGAAAGGGCGGGCGCGCAGACTGTATAAGTGCTTGCGCAGCCTGTAAAAGTACTTTTGCAGGCTGTAATAGTGCTCGCGCAGCCCGTAAAAGTGCTTGCGTAGGGTGTAAAAGTGCTCGCGCAGCCTGTATAAGTACTTTTGCAGCCCGTAAAAGTACTCGCGCAGCCCGTAATAGTGCTTGCGCAGCTTGTAAAAGTGATTGCGCAGGACGGCGAAATAGGCGTAAGTCTAGTGCTACAAAGGATTTAGGACGAAAACCGCCAAAAAGGGCACGAAAGAGACCATGTCGAGATCGAATAAAGCGAAAAAGTCTGGGAAAAATGGCAATTCCGAGCAACCGTCTGTCGTCAGCACCGGCGAAATGGGGGTCGATGCCGAGACGCTCTGGCAGGCGGCGGACAAGCTTCGCGGGACTGTTGACGCCGCCGAATACAAACACGTCGTCCTCGGCCTGATCTTCCTCAAGTACATCTCCGACGCATTCGAGGCACGCCGAGCGACGCTGGTCGAGGAACTCAAGGCCGATGGCATCGAGGGCGAACGGGCCGAGACCCTTCTCGAAAGCCGCGACGAATACACGGCCGAAAACGTTTTTTGGGTTCCGCCCGAGGCACGTTGGGGCAATATCCAGGACCATGGCAAGCAGCCCGACATCGCCAAACTGATCGACGACGCGATGTATGCCATCGAGCGCGACAACCCCAAGCTCAAGGGCAAGCTGCCGCGCGACTATGCCCGACGCGGCATCCCCGCCGAGCGCATGGGCGGGCTGATCGATCTAATCAGCGGAATGGCCATCGGCACCGATCAGGCCCGCGCCAAGGACGTGCTGGGCCGGGTCTATGAATACTTCCTCGGCAAGTTCGCCGCCGCCGAGGGCAAACTGGGCGGCGAGTTTTTTACGCCTCGCTCGGTGGTCCGGCTGCTGGTCGAGATGATCGAGCCTTACGAGGGCCGCGCCTACGATCCCTGCTGCGGTTCGGGCGGCATGTTTGTGCAGTCCGTGCGCTTTGTCGAGTCCCACGCCACCCAGAACGGCAACAGAAAGGGCCGCAAGAGACGCGGCCAGCGCGACATCTCCATCTTCGGCCAGGAATCGAACCCGACGACCTGGCGGCTGGCGCACATGAACCTAGCCATCCGCGGCATCGAGGCCAACCTGGGCGAGCAGCCGGCCGACAGTTTCGTCCGCGACCTGCACCCCGACCTCAAGGCCGACTACATCCTGGCCAATCCACCGTTCAACGTCTCCGACTGGTCGGGCAAACTGCTGCGCGACGACGTGCGTTGGAAGTTCGGCGCTCCGCCGGTGGGCAACGCCAACTACGCCTGGATTCAGCACTTCATCCACCACCTTGCCCCGCCCAACGGGCGCGGCGGCGGCATTGCGGGCTTCGTGATGGCCAACGGCTCGCTCTCCTCGGGCAGCGGCGGCGAGGGCGAAATCCGTCAAAAAATTATCGAGGCCGATCTGGTCGATTGCATCGTGGCCATGCCCGCGCAACTGTTCCTGACCACCGGCATCCCCGTCTGCCTCTGGTTCGTCAGCCGCGACAAGAGCGGGAAAAAATTCAAGCCCGCCGGAAGCGACCGACGCAACCAGACGCTCTTTATCGACGCACGCAACATGGGCACGCTGCAAACCCGCGTCTTGCGCGTACTGAGCGGATGCGATGCTAAAGATGCCCCTCCCGCCGACAGCGATGTCGGCAAGATAGCCGGAACCTATCACGCCTGGCGCGGTGAGGAAGGCGCGGGCGAGTACGAAGACGTCCCCGGCTTCTGCAAATCAGCCACGCTGGAAGAGATCCAAAAGCACGGCCACGTCCTCACGCCCGGCCGCTACGTCGGCGCGGCGGAGGTCGAAGACGACGGCGAACCGTTCGCCGAAAAGATGCAACGCCTGACCGCCGAACTGGCCGAGCAATTCGTCGAGTCGGACCGGCTCGAAAAGCGGATCAAGACGAATCTGGAGGGGCTGGGCTATGGAAAGGAACCGGGATCATGATCGATTATGAAAAATTCCAAAAGTCGCTAAAACATCTCGAACTCCAGTTTGAGAACTACCGGCGGCTTGAGGATCGGGACAATCTGGACGAACTCGACCGCGAAGCCATTGCCGAGTCGGTCATCCAGCGATTTGAGACCTGCTACGACACCCTCTGGAAACACCTTAAGCGCTACCTGATCGAGGAGTTGGGGATTCCAGATGTACGTCACAGTCCTAAGCCCGTTCTTCGGCTGGCAGCGGAAAACGACCTCTTCTCAAGCCCCATCGAATCCTGGCTTGGCTATGCCGAAGCCCGCACCTTGACGTCACACGACTACAGCGGCGAAAAGGCCGAAGACTGTCTGGAACTGATGGGGGCCTTTGTTGACGACGCCATCGGGTTGTATCAAACACTGACCGGAAAGACCTGGGAATGAGCGAATCTCTGGACATCACGCCCGCGCAGATGAAGACGGTTCGCTCGCTGCTCCGGCGGCACCTGCCCGGCGTGGCCGCCTGGGCATACGGCTCGCGCGTAAAATGGACTTCGCGCCCCGAGTCCGACCTGGATCTGGTGGTCTTTGCCTCGCCCGATCAACAAGCCAACGTCTCCGACCTGCGCGAGGCATTCGAGGAGAGCAACCTCCCCTTCCGCGTCGATCTGTTCGTCTGGGACGAAGTACCCGAGAAGTTCCGCAAGACTATTAAGGCGGAGCGGTTTGTGGTGCAGGAGGAGGTTGAGAGGGGCGGGACTGAAGCGGGGGAGTATCCAAATGCCCAACTAGGTGAGGTAGCTTCGGTTCGCTCGGGTTTTGCCTTTAAGAGTCGTGATATGGGAGACTCTGGCATACCAATTATCAAAATAAAGAACCTTGTTCCCCCAACAGTCGAGACCTGCGACTGTGTGCGCGTGCCAAATCAAGTTATCGAAAATATTCCTGGCGTGGAGCGATATGCACTTAAGGATGGAGATATCCTAATCGCCATGACTGGCGCGACAGTTGGCAAGGTGTCTCGCTTTCCTCGCACCAATGGACGATACTTTGTTAATCAACGAGTAGGAAAAGTCTATCTTACACAACCGGAAGCGGCAAACTATCGTTATCTTTACTATGTGTTGTCGCAAGATATTTGTGTACAGCAGATGTTTGGGACAGCAGACGGCAGCGCACAAGCAAACATTAGTGGCAAACAAATCGAAAGTCTTGAGATTCCTTTGCCTTTTGTTGAGACACAGAAAGCCATTGCCGAGATACTCGGTTCACTGGACGACAAGATCAAGTTGAACCGTGTGATGAATGGGACGTTGGAGTCGCTGGCGGGGGCGATCTTCAAGGCGTGGTTCATCGACTTCGAGCCGGTCAAGGCCAAGGCCGCCGGCGCCGCCTCCTTCCCCGGCATCCCCCAAAACCTCTTCGACCAACTCCCCAACAAACTCACCAACTCCGAACTCGGGTTAATACCAGAAGGGTGGGAATATGTTCCGATTGGTGATCTCGTCAAGGTGGTCGGCGGCGGCACGCCCAGTACGAAGAAGCCCGAGTTCTGGGAAAACGGCGAGCACCCATTCTGCACACCGAAAGATATGTCGAGATTGAACTCCCCCGTGCTACTAGACACTGGACGGCACATCACACAGGCTGGTGTCGCCAAAATCAGTTCCGGCCAGCTTCCTGTCGGCACAGTGTTGCTCTCCTCACGCGCCCCGATTGGCTATCTTGCCCTGGCCGAAACGCCCGTCTCTGTGAACCAGGGAATAATCGCAATGTGTACCGGCGACATCCCAAACGTCTATGTGCTGCTTTGGACCGAGGAGAACATGGAAGTCATCAAGGCGCGTGCCAGCGGCAGTACGTTTGCTGAAATTAGCAAGAGGAACTTCCGGCCCATTCCCGCACTAAGGCCAAATACCCAGAGTCTAACGGCATTCGATGATATTGCCCGTCCGCTCTACGAGTTGATTGTCTCAAACGAGAGAGAATCATGCACTCTCGCCATAATCCGCGACGCGTTGCTGCCGAAGTTGATTTCGGGCGAATTGAGGGTATCAGAGGCCAATTCTACCTTCGAGAGAGGCGTTGTATGAGCAAGAAACGACATCGACGTGTTGGTTCGGTAAAGGCGGAGCTACTCAAAAAATCCAGAGAGGCAGCTTTGGCCGGAGTGCAGATATTCAACAACCCCAATATCACCTTCAAGGCGGAGTCATATGTCGTACTGATGACTATAGCTTGGACTTATTTGCTTCACGCCTACTACCGCGATGAGAAGATCGAATACAGATATTTCAACCAACATGGCCAACGTCGTGTTTTCGACAAGACTAAGTATGGGGCACACAAGCATTGGGAGCTTGAACGATGCCTCAATGACAACGCCTCACCAATCGATAAAGATACGACAAATAATCTGCGTTTTCTAATCGGGCTACGCCATGAGATTGAGCATCAAATGACGACCAGAATTGACGATCTTCTGAGCGCTAGATTCCAGGCATGCTGTCTTAACTACAACCGCTACATTAAGAAGTTGTTCGGCAATGACGCGGGAATCGACAAGCATCTGGCCTTTAGTCTCCAGTTCTCAACGATTGGATATGAACAGAAGGATATGCTGGTTGATCATCCGGAACTGCCAACGCACATACAGGGATATATTCAGAGTTTTGACCAAGCGATGAGCGATAATGAATACGCCAGTGAGTGCTACGCATACCGTATCTTGTTTGTTCCCAAGACAGCGAATCGTAAGGGACAGGCGGATCGAGTCATCGAATTTGTCAAGAGCGACTCTCCATTGGCAGAAAAGGCAAACACCGAATACGCCGTCATCAAAGAAACGGAGAAGAAGAAGTTTCTGCCTACGCAAATTGTTCAGATGATGCACGATGAAGGATTCCCACACTTCAACATGCATCATCATACAAGCCTATGGAAAAATCGGGATGCCAAGAAATCGGCAAAGGGACTGGGTGTCAATGTGGCTGGAAAATACTGGCACTGGTACGCATCGTGGGTTGGGATTGTCCGTCAGCATTGCAAGGATAATAGTGAAAAGTATTTATGACTTACCCTGACGAAGCACAACTTGAGGGCATAGAATGAACGAAAACACAGTAGAACAAGCCGCGCTGGCGTGGTTCGAGACCATTGGCTTCGACACCTGCAGGGGCGCGGATATTTCACCTGGCTCCGAGATGCCCCTACGCGACGATTACGAGCAAGTCGTGCTGGAGCCGCGACTGCGGGCGGCGCTGCGGAAGATAAACGAAAATCTGCCGGAGGATGCCATCGAGCAGGCGGTGCGGGTCGTTATGCGTCCGCCGGAGCCGACGCTGGAGCAGAACAACCGCTGGTTCCATCGGCTGTTTTGCGACGGCATCGACGTGGAGTATCGCACCAAGGACGGCGGGACGCGGGGCGATAAGGCGTGGCTGGCCGATTTTGCCAACCCGGCGCGAAACGACCTGCTGGTGGTGAATCAGTTCATGGTCCAGTGCGGCAACCATACCTGCCGGACGGATTTGATCGTCTTCTTGAACGGCCTGCCGATCGCGGATATCGAACTAAAAGACCCCACCGACGAGCAGGCGGACCTTTGGAAGGCGTTTGGGCAGATTCAGAAGTACAAGCGAGACATACCGCCGCTCTATTACTACAACGAACTGCTGGTCGTCAGCGACGGCGACTCGACGCGGGTCGGTTCGCTGACGGCTGGGAAAGACCGGTTTTCGCCGTGGCGGTCTATCGAAGACTACCACGAGCCGGGCAGGCCGCGCCTGGAAACGCTGATCAAGGAACTGTTCGAGCCCGCGCGGCTGCTGGACTACCTGCGGCATTGCATAACCTTCGAGCAAGACGAGCGGACGGGCGAGATCATCAAGAAGATCGCGGGGTATCACCAGTTCCGGGCGGTACGCAATGCGCGAGCATCGGTGAAGGCGACGCTCAAGCCACCGGCGGGCAAGAGTGGTGGGCAAGGGGGCGACGGACGCGGCGGCGTGATCTGGCACACGCAAGGCTCGGGCAAAAGCCTGACCATGTTGATGCTCTCCGGGGCGCTGATCGGCGACGGGCAGTTGGCCAACCCGACCATCGTCGTCGTCACCGACCGCAACGATCTGGACGGGCAACTCTTTGGCACGTTCGCGGCGGGACGGGCGCTGCTGCGGCAAAGGCCCGAACAGGCCGAGAGCCGGGAAGATTTATCGGCGAAGTTGAACCGGGCCTCCGGCGGTGTGGTCTTTACGACGATCCAAAAATTCGAGGAGCGCGGCGGGCCGGTCAGTGAGCGGTCGAATATCGTGGTGCTGGTGGATGAAGCCCATCGCAGCCAGTATGGTTTTCTCGACGGCGGCGCGCGCTGGATGCGGAGCGCGATCCCCAACGCCACCTTCGTCGGTTTCACGGGAACGCCGCTGGAACGGGACGACCGCAACACCCCGGCGGTGTTCGGCGAATACACGGACATCTACGACATCCGCCAGGGGATCGAGGACGAAGCCATCGTGCCGATCTACTACGAGATGCGGCTGGCAAAGTTGCTGCCGGATGAAGCGGGTATCGAAGAAGCGGAAAGGCTGCTCAGCGCCGCCGAGGAGTCGGACAAAGACGGTAGCGACGTTCCCTGCGATATCGAGGTTCCGCTGGCCGAACTGGTCGGAGCGCACGAGCGGTTGAAACTTCTCGCCAAAGAGATCGTCGAACACTTCGAGAAGCGGCGCGAGGTAATCGAAGGCAAGGCGATGGTGGTCTGCATGAGCCGCAATATCTGCATGGACCTTTATGACGAAATTGTCACGCTACGGCCGGATTGGCATGCGGACGACGACGACGCGGGTTTCGTAAAGATCGTGATGACCGGCTCGGCCGCCGAAGGTGAGCGGATAGCGCAACATTCCCGCACGAAGACGCGGCGCGAGGCATTATCTCGACGATATAAGAATCCGGAGGACGACCTGCGGCTGGTGATCGTCTGCGATATGTGGCTGACAGGCTTTGACTGCCCGCCGATGCACACGATGTACCTGGACAAGCCGCTGGCGGGCCATAACCTGATGCAAGCCATCGCGCGGGTGAACCGTGTGTTTGGCGATAAACCGGGCGGCGTGGTGGTGGACTTTCTGGGTATTGCCGACCAGTTGCGCGACGCGGTGCAGACCTACACGCAGGCGGGTGGCGAAGGCAGTCCCGTCGAGGAAATCCAAAAACAGGCCGTACCGCTGATGCAGAAACACGCCGAAGTTCTTCGTGATTTCTTCAACGGCTTCGATCACAGCGGTTTCGTGGGAGGAGACGAGGCGGCGCAATTGCACGCCGTGATAGCAGGAGCGGACTACGTCTTCGAGCAGAACGAGGGCAAGCGGCGATTCATGACGATGGTGGCGGCGCTCTCCAAGGCGTTCGCGCTGGCCGTGCCCCGTGAAGAGACCGAGGCCGTCCGCGACGATCTGGCCTACTTCCAGTCTGTGCGAGCGGCGATCCGCAAGCGGCTGGCGGATGATGGCGCTCCGCCCCCGCCCGATGCTCGGGCAGCGGTGCGACAGGTGATTTCCGGCGCAATCGCTTCGGATGGCGTGATCGACCTGTTTCAGGCGGTGGGTCTCGCTGAGCCAAACGTTGGAATCCTGTCCGAAGACTTTCTGGACCGTCTGGCCGCACTGCCGCACAAAAACCTGGCGCTGGAAACATTGCGAAAACTGCTCAACGATCAGATTCGCAGCCGCGAGCGAGTGAACATCGTCCAGTCGCGGACGTTCCGCGAATCGCTGGAGTCGGTGCTGGTCAGCTACACCAATCGAGCGATTACCACGGCCCAGGTCATCGAAGAATTGATCGGCTTGGCGCGAGAGATCCGCGAGGCGGTGAAACGTGGCGAGGAGTCGGGCCTGAGCGAAGACGAAGTCGCCTTTTATGACGCGCTGGCCGACAACGAATCGGCACGCGAGGTCATACAGGATGATACGCTCCGATTGATCGCCCGCGAGCTGTCCGACCGCATCAAATCCAAGAAGGCCTCACTGGACTGGACCCAACGCGAGAGCGTGCGCGCCGATATGCGTCGGACTATTCGTCGCCTGTTATCGAAATATGGATATCCACCCGATCTTCAGGAAACCGCCACACAACTGATCATCCGTCAGGCGGAATTGATGGCAGAGGGGATTATTTCCACCTGAAGTATCACTGGGAGGGAAAAAGGTATCTAAAGCCGCCGCACTCCAAAGCTACTCCTCCGGCTTGGGACGGGTCAACGGGCGGAATTGCGGCGTCGCGTGGGCCGCGTCCCTCGTGGCCGGAAAATGGCAAATAATTGTCGTGCCCGACTATCCGACGGCCTTCTCTGAGCAAGTGCCTCTTGAACACTGCCCAAACTGTGTGTTAGTATCAGGAGATTTTAGACACCGCCTTCCCCTTATCGAGCGGGGGGTGGTGCTCGGATACACAAGGCTGCATCAAGGAAGCTACTGCCGTGCCGCGTCGCGAAGACATCAAAAAAATCCTGCTTATCGGCTCCGGGCCGATCATCATCGGACAGGCCTGCGAGTTCGACTATTCCGGTGTTCAAGCGTGCAAGGCGCTCAAAGAGGAAGGTTATGAGGTCGTGTTGGTCAATTCCAACCCGGCCACGATCATGACCGACCCGGAAATGGCCGACCGGACCTACATCGAGCCGCTCACCTGGGAGATCGTCGAAAAGGTGATCGAGGCTGAACGGCCCGACGCCCTGCTGCCGACCCTCGGCGGTCAGACCGGCTTGAACCTGGCGATGGAACTCCACCAACACGGAGTGCTCGAGAAGTACGGCGTTGAGATGATCGGCGCAGACGCCGCGGTGATCGCCAAGGCCGAATCGCGCGACCAGTTCAAGGCGGCAATGGAACGGATCGGTCTGGAAGTGCCGCTCGGCCGGACGGTCGGCAGTTTGGAAGAGGCTCGCCGCGCGGTCGGCGAAATCGGTTTGCCTTGTGTGGTCCGTCCGAGCTTCACACTCGGCGGAACCGGCTCGAGCATCGCCTACAACCGCGAGGAGTTCGACGAGCTGGTCCAACACGGCCTCGATCTCTCGCCGGTCAACCAGATACTGCTCGAAGAGTCGGTGATCGGTTGGAAAGAGTTCGAGATGGAGGTGATGCGCGACAAGGACGACAATTGCGTGATTATCTGTTCGATCGAGAACTTCGACGCGATGGGCGTCCACACCGGCGACTCGATCACCGTTGCCCCGGCGCAGACGCTCAGCGACAAGGAATATCAGCGGATGCGCGACGCCTCGATCGCCGTGATGCGTGAGATCGGCGTGGAAACCGGGGGATCGAACATCCAGTTTGCCATCAATCCGCGCAACGGCCAGATGGTGGTGATCGAGATGAACCCGCGGGTAAGCCGCTCCAGCGCGCTGGCCTCGAAGGCGACCGGCTTCCCGATAGCGAAGATCGCCGCCAAGCTGGCCGTGGGCTACAGGCTGCACGAGTTGCCCAACGACATCACGCGCGAGACCCGAGCCTGCTTCGAGCCGACGATCGACTACGTGGTCACCAAGGCCCCGCGGTTCGCCTTCGAGAAATTCCCCGAGGCCGACCCCACCCTGACCACGCAAATGAAGAGCGTCGGCGAGACGATGGCCATCGGCCGAACGTTCAAAGAGTCGTTCCAGAAAGCGCTGCGGGGATTGGAAGTCGGCAGCTTTGGGTTCGGCCGCGACAACAAGGATCTCTGGGACACGCCCGAGCAGCCGACGATCGACGAGGTCCGCTCGAAACTGGTCACCCCCGGCGACCAGCGGGTGTGGCACCTCCGATACGCCATCAAGTACGGCATGTCGTTGGAGGAAATCCACGAGTTGACCGGCATCGACCCGTGGTTCCTGGAGAATCTCGTGCAAATCGTCGAGATGGAAAATCACCTGGACGGCCTGGGCGGGATCGACCGTTGCGACGACGCCACGTTGCGCCGCGCCAAGCAATACGGCTTCTCCGACCGGCAATTGGCCGTGATCTGGAAGATGACGGAGTTGGACGTCCGTAGCGAGCGGAAGCGGCGGGGGATCGTGGCCACCTTCAAGTCGGTCGATACCTGCGCGGCCGAGTTCGAGGCCTACACGCCTTACTATTACTCGACCTACGAGGACGAGGACGAAATACCGCCGAAAAATCCGGATAAGAAACGAATCATGATCCTCGGCGGCGGACCGAACCGCATCGGCCAGGGGATAGAGTTCGATTACTGCTGCTGCCACGCCAGCTTCGCCCTGCGCGAGTTGGGTATCGAGTCGATCATGGTCAACAGCAACCCGGAGACCGTCTCGACCGACTACGACACCTCGGACCTGCTGTTTTTCGAGCCGCTGACGACCGAGGACGTGCTTAACATCTGCGATTCTGTCGAGCCGGACGGGGTGATCGTGCAGTTCGGCGGTCAGACGCCGCTGAACTTGGCCCGGGCGCTGAGCAACGCCGGCGTGCCGATTATCGGCACCAGCGTCGATATGATCGAGGATGCCGAGGACCGAGAGAAGTTCAAGAACATCCTGCACCGCCTGAAGTTGAAGCAGCCGGCCGGCGCCATTGCCCGAAACATGGCCCAGGCCCGAAACCAAGTGGCCGAGGTCGGGTTCCCCGTGTTGGTCCGGCCAAGTTTCGTGCTCGGCGGCCGGGCAATGGAAATCTGCTACGACATGACCCAATTCGAGCGATTCGTCGCCGTGGCGTTCGTCGTGGCACAAGGGCAGCCGGTGCTGATCGACCGCTTCCTGGAGGACGCCATCGAGGTTGACGTCGACGCAATCGCCGACGAAGAGCAGGTGATCGTGGCCGGCGTAATGGAGCACATCGAAGAAGCGGGCGTTCATTCGGGCGACTCGGCCTGCGTGATTCCGCCGCATAGCCTATCCCCGGCGATGATCGACGAAATACGCCAAGCCACATACGCCTTGGCACGACGGCTGCAAGTTCGCGGACTGATGAACATCCAGTTCGCGGTGAAGCACGAGCAGGGCCGGCCGACCCTGTACGTGTTGGAGGTGAACCCGCGAGCAAGCCGCACGGTCCCCTTCGTTTCCAAAGCCACGGGTATGCCGGTGGCCAAGGTGGCGGCCAAAGTGATGGCGGGCGAGTCGCTGGCCGAACAGGGTATTTTCGAGGAACCGACGCCGCAGCAATTTTCAATCAAGGAGGCCGTGTTTCCCTTCGCCAAGTTTGCCGGCATCGACGTCGTGTTGGGGCCGGAGATGAAATCGACCGGCGAAGTAATGGGCATCAGCGAGAGTTTTTTCATCGCCTTCGCAAAGAGTCAGGTGGCCGCCGGCACGGTCTTGCCCACCGGCGGCAAGGTATTTATCAGCGTAGCCCAACGTGCCAAGCAGCACGTGGTGGAACTGGCCCGGCGGCTGGAGCGGATGGGCTTCGAGCTTCTGGCCACCCGCGGCACCGCGCAGCGGTTGGAACAGGCGGGAATACCCGTGCTATCACTGATGAAAATTCAACAGGGGCATCCCAACGCGGTCGATTTCATGATCGACGGCAACCTGCAACTGGTAATCAACACGCCCAGCGGCAAGGGCGCGCGGACCGACGAGGGTCGGATTCGCGCGGCGGCCGTTTCGCACGGCGTCCCCTGCATAACCACCTTCGAGGGCGCGACGGCCGCCGTCGGTGCGATGGAAGCTCTACGCCACGAGGAAATGACCGTCCAGGCTATGCAGGACCGTTTCCCCAATCCTTCTCGGGCAACGGCCACGCTTCGGTAGCGCGAAACAGGTTGGACTTTTTCTCCGTTACCCAGCTTAATTATTCCATTTAGCCCGCCGTGAATACACGGCGGGCCGGGTTGAACATGGAAAACCGCTTGCCCCGGGTGTATTCACCCGGGGCTAAATAACTGCGTCTTCCGACGCCCGACGCCGATTGTGCCCCATTGCTCTTGCCTCGGTTAGCTTCTTTCGGTACAAGCCGGCTGCTGAAAGCATCCCCTTCGTACCTTTCCTCGTCGAACGAGGTGTGTCGATGAACCGAGTCTGTTTGTTGCTCGTTGTGGCGTTGGTGCTGTTGTCCTCGGCCCGAATCTGCGTGGCGGACACCGTCGCGCTTGACGTCGAGAAGATGAAGGTCGCCTTGCACACGGCCACGCCACAAGAAAAAGGCTTTATAGAATACGTCGTCGCCAGGGTACAAGCCGGAACACTCCCCTTGGACCTGGTCGAGAGCACGTTTCTTTGGGCCAGAAAGAAGCCGACCAGGAAGTTCTATTATTTCAAGTTCGGCCTGATCGAACGGGCGGCGAAGCGGGGCATCAAGCTGTGACAATCACAACAATATCCAAACGCCCCGCGACTGCGCAACATTGACATTCTGATTTTCTCTATCCGAACAGCAACCCCGCGTAGCCGACGACCCGGTCGGTCGGTTCGCCGGCATCCGCGCTGGTCGCGTAGCCGACCGATTCGCAGCGGTTCAGACAGTCCAACCACCGCAGCGTTTCCATCGCCACCACGCAAGGGGCCATGCCGCACATGCTGATCCGGTTCCGCCGCACCGTCTCGTAGACCCGCTCCGAATTGAGGGTTTCAATGGCGTCGATGGCGAGTCGATCCAGGCGGCGCGTCTGTTTGTCGTCGGCGAAGTGGTTCATGTCGCTGGAAACGATCAGCAGCGGCCGCCGAGGCATGTCGCGCAACACCACCGACATCGCCACGCCGAAGCTGAGCAATTCCGGCAGCGAAGCGTCGCCGACCGCGATACCCACCACGCGGACTTGCGGGGCCAGCCTGGCCAATAGCGGCAACTGCACTTCGATGGCGTGCTCGTCGCGGTGTGCCGCCGAGTCGAGTTCCAGCCCCGGCACTCCCTCGGCCAGTCGCGCGGCCAGCTCGGGGTCGGAGTCCAACCCGCCGCCGGGCAACAGCCAACGCCGATGCGGCGCCACCGCCCAGCGGGCGCCTTGCGGCCGGTGTTTCGGACAAAGGATTATCAATTGCTCGGGAATTTCCACGCGGCTGAAAACGGCCGCCGCCAATCGGCCCGAGTAGACCCAGCCGGCGTGCGGCGCCAACGCGCCCGAGAAGGGTTGCGGCCCGGGATCGGGCGGAACTGAAGCGAACATCTCATCGAGTTGCCGATTCATTTCGCGGGGGTCGGCGGGATAGAAGCTGCCGGCCACCGCCGCCGAACGGTCCGCTTCCACTTTCAACTCCATCCGGCCGGAGATCGCGCGCCCCTCGAAGACCATCAGCGTCGCATCGTCGTCCTTCCAGGCGTCCTGTGGCAGACCGGCCTTGATGCAGACCTGTTCGAGGAAAGTCAGGGCGTCGAACCCATGTTCCACGGCCACGCCCGGCAGCAGCAGACCGCGCGAGTGACCTCGGGCGATCTGCACGCCATGCCGGCCGATTACTACTGCTTCGACTCGCTTTTCACCGTGTGCCGTCACTGGCTCCGGCCCCCAAAGAATCCACACGTCCACGTCGAGATGATTGAGTTCGCCCGTCGTGATGGGCGGGAACCGTGGATCGTCGGTCGCCGCCCGATCGGCCGCGTGGTCCAACGCCTCGCACAGCGCCACGGTCTGGCCGATGTATCCGCAGCAGGAGCGGAGTTGGCCCTCGCGGCGTAGGGTTACGAACGCACCGTAGACGGGCGTAGCGGCCGTTTCGCCCAACATCTCGCGGTTCGATTCGGCCCGCTCGCGTCGCACGGCAGCCGCCACCCGACGGCACGCCGCGCTGAAGATCAACGCCTCCTGCCCTTCGGTCAACTCCGGCCGCGCGGTCGCTCCGGACGTTTTCGGCGGTTCAGGGGAAGAACGATCCATGACGGGCTCCTTTACTCTCGTTCCCACGCTCTGCGTGGGAACGGACGGCGGGTGACGCTCCGCGTCGGCACTCGACTCACTCACCGACGCAGAGCGTCGGAAAACATGGGTTCCCACGCGGAGCGTGGGAACCAGTATACCTTTTTACTCCGCAATGCGAATCGGCATCCGCCGATTGCCCCACGTGCCGGCGGCGGCGGCGAACCGGCCGGCGATCATTACCCCACAATGAACGCAGCAACCGTCGCGCAGATCGAATCCCTCGATCGTGTATCCTTCGCGGCGGATCACCGCCCGGCCGCAACCGGGACAATAGGTCTGCTGACGCTCCGGGTCGTGAACGTTGCCGATATAGACGTAATGCAATCCGGCCTCTCGGGCGATGTCGTGCGCCGTCCGCAAAGTGGCCGGCGGCGTCGCGTCGCGGTCCGTAAGCTCGAAGGTCGGATGGAACGCCGAGAAGTGCAACGGCACGTCCGGCCGAAGCTCCGCGGCGATCCAGCGGCACATCTCCCGCAACTCGTCCGGTGAATCGTTGGCCCCGGGGATTATCAGGTTGGTGATCTCGACCCACGTCTCCGTCTCGCGGACCAGCCAGCGGAGCGTGTCGAGCACCGGCTGCAACCGCCCGGCGCAGTATTCCCGATAAAACCGATCGGTGAACCCCTTCAGATCGACGTTGGCGGCGTCGATCGGCTGGAAGAAGTCGGCCCGGGCGTCGGCGGTGATGTAGCCGGAAGTGACCGCCACGGTTTTGATCCCCACGTCTCGGCACGCCCGGGCGGTGTCGATGGCGTATTCCGCCCAGATGATCGGATCGTTGTAGGTGAAGGCCACGCTGCGGCAACCGAGACGTTTGGCCGCGGCGGCGATTGCCTTCGGGGCTGCCTGCTCGCAGGCGGCCTCCACGTCCCGCGAACGCGACGTGGTCCAGTTCTGGCAGAAGGTGCAGCCCAGGTTGCAGCCGGCGGTGCCGAACGAAAGGACCGGCGTACCGGGATAAAACTGATGGAGCGGCTTCTTCTCGATCGGATCGACGCAGAAACCGGTGCTGCGGCCGTAGGTGGTCGAGACGATCCGTCCGTCGCGGTTTTCGCGGACGAAGCAGAACCCCCGCTCGCCCGGGCAGAGCGCGCAGTGCCGCGGACAGAGATCGCATATCAACCGTTCGCCGTTGGCCGACTCGTGCCACCACATGCTCGTATCATACCAGCCGCACAACGCCGGTCACAAGTGACCTGGCTAAACGAATTATTCGGCCTCGACTGTCAAGTATTTTACGGCCGCCTGCAATTGGCGGTCCACGAACGTCGGCTTTTCGACTTCCGTTGCGGGCGGATGCAAAATGTCGCGATTGCGGCGGTCGCGGATCAATTCGAGCATCTCGCGGCCGTCGAGCGTGATCCGATAACCTTCGTCCGGCGTCACCCCCCACTCGTCGTTGTCCTTGGCGTTGGGAAAACGGTGGATGTTCTTTCCGTTGGGGCGACGATAGCCGGCGGTGGTCAGTTTCAGGGCGCCGCGGCCGTCGGCCAACTCGATCAGGTTCTGTACGCTCCCCTTGCCCCAGGTCCGCTCGCCGACCACGACCGCCCGCCGGTGGTCTTGCAGACAGGCGGCGACGATCTCGCTGGAGCTGGCGCTGTATCGGTTGACCAGCACGGCCATCGGAATGCCATCGAAGGCGCCTTCTTCGTGGGCGTTCCAGATGCGTTCGGGGCTGTTGCGGCCCTCGGCCGAGACGATCCGTCCCTTGGAGATAAACAGATCGCTCGTTTCGATTGCCGCGGCGAGCAGTCCGCCGGGATTGAACCGCAGGTCGATGATCAGCCCCCGCATTTTTTCTTTTTTCAGTTGCGTCAATACCCGCCGCAACTCGCCGGCCGTGTCGCGGCTGAAGGCGACCAGCCGCACGTAGCCGATATCTTCCCGCGGCTTGAACGTGTAGTCCCAGGAGCCGTCCGGTTTGCGGCCGTCGCCCAGTACGGTGTCGATGTGGATTTTTTCTCGGGTGATGGTGACTTTCCGCGCGGCGTCCTCGCCCGGATGCACGATAACGAGCGTTACGTTGGTCCCTTCTTCGCCCTTGAGCAGTTCGACGACCTCGTCGATGCCGAGTCCATCGGTGCTTTTGCCGTCGATTTGCAGGATGCGGTCGCCCGCGATGAGGTCCGCGCGATAGGCGGGTGTGCCGTGGATCGGGCTTAAGATTTTCAGTTGCCCGGCGTCCGCGTCGATCTGAACCCCGATGCCGCCGAACTCGCTCTCGATGCCGTCGCGGAACCGCTGCAATTCTTCCGAGCTGATGTAGGTGGAATAGGGATCGAGGCTGCTCAGCACGCCGCGGATGGCCGATTCGATCAACTCGCGGCGGTCCACCTCGGTGATATAGTTCCGCTGGACTTGATCGATGCTGTCGATCAGCAGCTTATAGAGGTCGTAATCGCTCGGCTTAGGCTTCGACGCCTTTTCGGCCGGTGCGGCGATTGCCGCCGGCGACGTTAAAATCAACAGTGCCAAAACGATGAACCAGTGCAAACCTCGAATCATGGAAGTCTCGCTCCTTTTCTTCCGATTGTAACAGCCTGTTGAAAAAGGGTGCCACTGCTGGCTTGCCCAGCAGTGTTTTTCCGGAGTTTTCCCCATGCACTGCTGGACAAGCCAGCAGTGGCACCCAAGCTCCCGGAATCCGACTTTTTCAACGGACTGGTAGGGGCTGTTGTCATGCTCAGTGTTATTCGCCGGACGGTTCGCTCTCTTTGTCGAGGATCATTCCGATATATCGTTCCATTTCGGTCTCTAAGCCGGGCCGATAGCCCACCCACACGGCGCGGATCACGCCGCCGCGATCAAGCAACAAGGTGGTGGGAAAATACCGGAAGTTGATCAAACCGCTCAATTCGTGTTGCGTAGTGAAATAAGGATCGTAATAGGTGGGCAGGTCGAGGTCCAATTGTTCCAGTAACTCGGCGGTCTCTTCGTGCAACGATTCCACGTCGTCTCCCCGACCGGCCGGAGGGCAGGAGACGGCCAGCAGCAGAAAGGCTTTTTGGCCGGCGTACCGCTCCCGAAGCTCGGCCATTCGCGGCAGTTCGCGGCGGCAGGGCGGGCACCACGTGCCCCAGAGGTTCAGCAACACGACGCGGCCTTTGAGATCGTTGAGCGAAACGGGCCGCGAGTCGCCGGTCAAAGGGAGCAGTCTGAAGTACCTCAAAGACTCTCCCACCCCCGTCTGAAGCGTGGGGTTGGGTCGAGGCTCGCGGAGGCGGGTCAACAGCCAGTATCCCACCAGCAGCCCCACGACGATTGCCGCAAAAATCAACAGCGGGGCAAGATGCATTCTCAGCACCTGCGAGCGTTTCAATGGTTCGGGCTGCTTGGATCGTACCATGCCGCGGTCTCCTCTGCTAATGTCTTATGGTGGGGACGACCCCCGTCGCCGACGACGGTAGTATATGGTAATTTGCACCGAGTGTTTAGAGCGAATTGCATATTCCATACGGGAGAACGCCATGAGATATGAAGTCGAGATGAAGTTCCCCGTAGCCGACATGTCGGCGTTGGAGGCCCGGCTGACGGGGTTGGGCACAACCATCGCGGCCGCCCAGCCGGAGGTGGACGTTTATTTCGCCCATCCGGCCCGTGATTATTCCCGAACTGACGAGGCCCTGCGTCTGCGCCGGAAAGGGACGGCCTATTCGATCACATACAAAGGCCCCAAGATCGACGCGGCCACGAAAACCCGCCGCGAGATCGACCTGCCTCTGGCCACGGACGAAGAGGGTTTCAAGGCGTGGTTCGCCATGTTGGAGGCGTTGGGGTTCAGCATCGCGGGCGAGGTCCGCAAGTCGCGTCGAAAGGCCCGTGTCCTTTGGCAAGAGAGGAGCGTGGAGGTCTCGCTCGACACGGTCGAACGGCTGGGCGAATTCGTCGAACTGGAGTTGGTCGTCGACGATGGATCGGCGACTGAATCGCCACGTTCACCTTCCATCGAGGCCGCAAAAACGTGCATCGCCTCGCTGGCCGCCGCACTGGGGCTTGAGGCGAGCGAACGACGGAGTTACCTCGAATTGTTGTTGTAGGACGGATTTGTACGCCGGCTAAACAACCGGAAACTGCACTTTCCCTAGCCCTCCCAATTTGCGATACTCCGCATTGGTTAATGCGACTTGGACGGAACCGACATGCCTCGATCCAGACCACCGACGATCTTCTTTTCGGCCGGCGAGCCGAGCGGCGACCTGCACGGCGCGAACCTGATCCGCCAGTTGCGGGAGTGTTGCCCGGAGATTCAGGCCGTCGGCTACGGCGGGCCGAAGATGGCCGAGGCGGGATGCCGGCTGCACGCCGACCTGACCGCGCTGGCCGTAATGTGGTTCGCCCGCGTGTTGGTCAACTTGCACAAGTTCCTGAATCTGGCGAGCCGGGCCGACCGATATTTCCGCCACCACAAGCCGGACGCCGTGGTGCTGATCGACTATCCGGGCTTCAATTGGTGGATCGCCCGTCGGGCGAAGGCCCACGGGATTCCCGTGTTTTACTTCATGCCGCCGCAAATTTGGGCCTGGGCGCGGTGGCGGGTGGGCAAGATGCGGCGGTTGGTGGACCACGCACTGTGCAGCCTGCCCTTCGAGGAGGAGTGGCTGCGGCGGCACGGTTGCAATGCGACATTCGTGGGCCACCCCTTCTTCGACGAAGTACGCCGCCACCGGTACGACGAGCGGTTCATCGAAGAGCATCGCAACCGCCCCGGACCATTGGTGGCGATTCTACCCGGTTCGCGGACCCAGGAGGTCACCCACAACCTCCGCTGGTTCCTCAAGGCGGCGGCGATTGTCCGCCAAAAAGTGCCTGACGCGCGGTTCGCATTGGCTTGTTTCAGGCCTCATCATGCCGAGTTGGCCCGACGGGCCGTTGAGCAAAGCGGAGTGCCGGTCGAAATCCACGTGGGCAAGACGCCCGAGTTGATGCGGCTGGCCGATTGCACGATGTCGGTCTCCGGCTCGGTCTCGCTGGAGCTGCTCTATCACACCACGCCGACGGTGATCCTCTACTGGATCGGCCGCTCCGCGTACTTTGTACAGGGGTTTTTCCGCAAGGTAAAGTACATTACCCTGGTCAACCTGTTGGCGACCGACGGTCTGGAGTCGGAGGACCTTACGCCGTTCGACCCGTCGCAGCCGGACGCCGATCGGATCCTTTTTCCGGAGTACCTGACCTGCGAGGACAAATCGGCCCAGATAGCCGGTCACGTCATCGAGTGGTTGACCGATCCGGCCGCTCGGACGAAGCGTGTCGAGGCGCTGGCCGCGTTGAAGGCCCAGGTGGCCCACGGTGGGGCATCCAGCCGTGCCGCCGAGTATATTTTGGATGTAGTGGATAGTGGATAGTGGATAGTGGATAGTGGATAGTGGATAGTGGATAGTGAAGAAACGCCCCAGGACTGCGGTCCTGGGGGTGAAAAAGACTTGTTTTCTCCAGGAGTCCCCCGTGCTACTCGGCGAACCCCCGCGAACCCAGGCCGACCTGAACTTCTCGCTGCTGGGCATTCCAGTCCGCGTCCACCCGTTTTTTTGGCTGGTGGCCCTGTTTTTGGGCTATCGCATCATGAGCGACGCCGCCTCCGTGCTGATTTGGTTCAGCGCCGTGTTCATAGGGGTTCTCGTCCACGAAATGGGACATGCCCTGACGATGAGGGCATACGGATATTACCCGTGGATCACGCTCTACAGCTTCGGCGGTCTGGCCTCCTACGATCAACGCCATGCCTCACGCTCGACGGGTCCGGGATCGCTCGGGCAGGTCCTCATTTCCCTGGCCGGGCCTGCGGCGGGGTTCTTGCTGGCCGCCCTGCTGATCTTAGGAATCCTAGCGGCAGGGTACGGAAAGGCACTCTATTTCTTCGAGTCAGGGATGCTAATTCCTCGGTTTTACCTGCCGGACTCGCGTCTGGATGACTTGCTCGACCAACTCCTTTTCGTCTGTATTGCCTGGGGTGTGCTTAACCTCCTGCCGATTTATCCCCTCGACGGCGGACAGATCGCCCGGGAAGTCCTGCTTCGACTGGACACCCGCGATGGCATCCGTCGGTCGATGCAACTGTCGATCTTTGCCGCCGCCGCGGTGGCGATATTCTGGCTCTTACAGTGGGGTGGCTTATTTGTCCCCTTGATGTTCGGCTATCTCGCCTACTCCAACTTCATCGCGTTGCAGGCCTACAAATTTCGCGGTCCATGGTAGCGTTGTGTTGGGGCGGCAGTTCGCCCGCCTCGAGGGATGCCGGCCATCAAGATTGCGAAAAAGACCTTGCAAAAATTCACGAAACCGATAGACTACTTCTTTGAGTGGGTAGGTTGCCGAACATCCGATGGTTGGATTCATCGGACGGACGCTTGCCATAACCTCTTGACGGAGGAGTGACCGTGGCCAAGAAAAAGGTTGCTAAGAAGGTCGTTGCGAAGAAGAAACCGACGACCAAGAAGAAGGCCGTAAAGAAGGGTTGCTGCTGCAAGTAGTTGCCGGCGGCACGCGGCCGGCCAAGGCCGCGACGAATCGCACCGACTACGACGAGAAAGGGCCGCCGAGAGACAGCATCTCGACGGCCCTAAGTGTTTGTCGGCGCGGTATTATGGTCATCTCGTGCCTCTCCCTGTCGCCGCGTCCGGCTTGCCGCGGGATACGACGGGGGAGTTCGACCGGCAGCGATGCGACTTGCCTTCGGCGGATGTTTCTGTATGCTTTATCCTTTTGGCAAATGCCGACTTCGCGCCCGTAGCTCAACTGGATAGAGCATCGGTCTTCGGAACCGAGGGTTGGGGGTTCGAATCCCTCCGGGCGTACTTGCACCTCTGCACCGCTTTCCGCGATGCGCGTTGGTGCATCGGGCTGCAAGGCGGTGCGTAACGTACAAGCCGTCAAAGCCTTACGGCAACTCGTCGTGATCATCCTCCCCGGCCTCCTTGCGCCCTTGTCGGTGCAATCTGGTGCGACCTCACACCCTATTGGCGCAAGGTGAATGGCGCCATTTTCGGCACTTCTCGGCACCACTGTGGGCACCTTTTTCGTGGCCGGCTGGGCGTCGTCGGTGCCAGTAGCCCGCAATTCAGCGGCCTCCGAAGGTGTGCGCGGATTGAGCGACGGCGGGGCGGGCAAGGACTCGATGGCCGTCGTTTGGTCGTGTAAACCGATGTGCGTGTAGACGCCCATAGTCAAACTGATGTCACAATGCCGGGCCAGTGTCTGGGCGGTTCGGTGGCCTGCCCCCGTTTTCTGTACCAGGGGTTATGAGAGTATTGGTCGGAGTTGAGGTGCTCCCCCCTCTTGGATTTATCGGGGGGAAATGTACAGAATTGGCCGCGAGGTGGAATTATCATAGAGAGAGAAGGTGAGGGTATCTGCCCATGGACCGCGACTCAATAGTCCGGCTACTGTTCGACGAGCGGGTGAAACTGCTTGCCTGGATTCGGGCGATGGTCCGTGACGAACACGTGGCCGAGGATATTCTACAGGAGGTATCCGTCGTGGCGGTGAGAAAATGCGAGGAAATCCGCGACGCACGCGCTTTCCCGTCGTGGGCCCGTCAGGTTGCCCGGCACAAGGCCCTGCACGTCTTGCGGAAACAAAGGAACGCCCCAGCCGTCTTAGACAACGAGACGTTGACGTGGTTGGAGCCGCATTGGCGGACATACGATTCTCTGAATTTGTCCGATTTGAAGGAGTATCTGCTGGAGTGCCAGGATCAGTTGAGCCCTTATGCCCGCCAATTGGTTTGCATGCGCCACCAGGAGGGCAAGAGCGGCGCCTCCATGGCAGAGGCATTGGGCCGTTCGTTGAACACGATCTACGTGGCTCTCAGCCGCGCTTACAAAAAGCTGGGTGATTGCATTCGGAAACGGTTGGCGGAGCAGGAGCGTAGCGCTACCTGATCACGATATGTCCACCTCCACAAACTTTGATGTCGAATCGGACGTGTTGGCCGTTCGCTATTTGGACGGATCGGCCTCCCCGGAGGAGGTCGAGCGTTTGGACGCGTTGTTGGTCGCCGAGCCGGCCCGTCGCGAGTGGTTTGCCACCCTCTGTATCGTGGTCACTGGTTTGGGTGAGGCCCCCACCGCACCGTCTCTGCCCCAGGGGGATGCCGAGTCGCCGGAAATACACGTTCCGCCGCCCGTAAACACCCCGTCTCTCTTCGGCGACGCCTATCACGGCACGATTGGATTTTTCTCCCAGGAAATTCCCTTGGCTTGGTTGATTACCACGGTGATTATGAGCATGATGCTGCTGGGTGCTTGGGCCATAAAAGTCACCCCCCACCAACATATCGCCGAGGCGCCGTCGCAGTCGGTTCCGTCTGACGCCAGGCCGGAGATGGTGTTCGTCGGCCGGATCACCGGCATGGTCGATGTGAAATGGTCCGACGATCCCCACTTCCTGCCGCCGCCGGACTTCTCATACGTCCCCTTAGACCGCAAATACATCCTCTCTTCCGGGCTGTTGGCGATCCCCTACGACTCCGGCGCAAAAATCATCCTCCAAGGCCCCTGCACCTACGAGGTCGAATCCACCGCCGGCGGCTATCTCGCGCTGGGAAAACTCACTGCAAAAGTGGTCAGTGGTCAGTGGCCAGTGGCCAGTGCGAAACCGCAAGCGGCAAATCAGAAATCAGAAATCAGAA
>JAUWPQ010000085.1 GCA_030611515.1 Planctomycetota bacterium
CACCTGCTCGATGAACTTCACGCGGTCGCCGCGGAACTTCGCCGTCGGTCCCTTCAATACCTTGCTCGCTCGGCCTCGCGCGTCTTTCATCGCCGACAGGGACCGAGCGTAAACGGCCTCGGTCACCAGCGTACTCGGCACTCCGAGGTCCAATGCCAGTTGGCTCATCCACTTGCCCGTCCCCTTCGCGCCGGCGGTGTCCAGGATCATATCGACCAGATAGCCGTCGGAAAGATCGTCGCGAACGCTGAAGATATCACGGGTAATCTCGATCAAATAGCTGTTCAACTCGCCTTCGTACCACTGCTGGAACACGTCGTACAGTTCATCGTTCGTAAGCCCGAGTGCGATTTTCAGCATCCAGTAGGCCTCGCAGATCAACTGCATGTCGCCGTATTCGATGCCGTTATGGACCATTTTGACGTAATGGCCCGCGCCGCGCGGCCCGACCCATTCGCAACAGGGGACGCCGTCGCCGGGGCCGACCTTGGCGGCGATGGCCTGGAAGATCGGCTTGACCAGCGGCCAGGCTTTTTCGCTTCCGCCGGGCATCATGCTGGGGCCTTTCAGCGCGCCCTCTTCGCCGCCCGAGACGCCGGTGCCAACGTAGAGCAGGCCCTTCGACTCGACGTACTTAGTGCGTCGTTCGGTCTCGCTGAAATGGGTGTTTCCGCCGTCGATAATCACGTCGCCCGGCTCGAGCAGCGGGATCAGTTTTTCGATGAACGCATCGACCGCCGGTCCGGCCTTGACCAGCAGCATCACTTTGCGCGGCGCGGCGAGGCTTTCGACCAGTTCTTCGAGCGAATGGCAGCCGACGAAGTTTTTCCCTTTCGCGCGGCCATTGATGAGATCATCAACTTTGCTTGTGGTGCGGTTAAATACCGCGATTCTGAATCCCCGGCTTTCGATGTTCAGGGCCAGGTTCTCGCCCATCACGGCCAGGCCGATTAGTCCGATGTCGCAATTGTTTGGCATGGTAGTTTTCGGTTATCAGTTTTCAGTTTTCAGTTATCCGTGGTCGTGAAGCGGCCGGGCTTGCCCGGCGTCGTTGGAGTGGATCAAGGACCGTCGTGCCGACGGCCGCTAAACGACCGCCGCACTATCCACTACCCACTAGCCACTACCCACTACTTCCCACGGCGGGCGCTCGGGCAAACGGCGGTCGAACTCGGCCAACAGCGCCGCCTGATACTCGCCGGCGAACGTGCCGGCCATAAATCGGTCGATCCCTTCCTCGAAAAACCGTTGCCAACTGGCCTCCTCCGCGCCGGGATTGATGGGGAAAAACAACGCGCCGTTGGCCACGGCCGCCTTGTGGTCGCCGGGGGCGTCGCCGATCATCAACGTGTGATCGGGCGGATATTTCGCCGCAGCACACAACGACTCTTTCTTCGTGCCGATCTCCTGGCCGCAGATGGCTACCGTGTAACGAGACAGATCGTGCTCTTCCCATTCGCGCTGGAGCGCTTCGTGCGGCGTGGCGGAGACCACGAGTACGTCGGCTTGGCTGTTGAGCTTTTCCAGGCTCTCGCGGACGAACGGGAACGGCGGCACGCCGCGGACCATCTGCGCAATCGACTCGTTGACCGCACGGGACCACTGCAACGCATGTTTCAGGTCGGCGTCGCCGGTCCGCTCGACCTCCTTCTCCAAGGCGGGATTGCCGAGTTTCGTTTCGCGCTTGATCCAATCGCGCAACGATTGCGGAATCTCGGTATGAACGCCCCTGGCTCTCGCCTCCGGCCGGCGGTTGAGCCATTCCAGCGCCTCGACCAGCGCCGGAAAGCGGTTGATCCCCCGGCTCTTGGAGTAGAGGTTGACGAACTCGGCCGCCTCGCGGGCGTATTTGCTCACGCCCTGGAGACCGTAGTGGTTGATGATATTCGGGATGAAACACTCCTTGTGTTTCAGTTCCATCGTGTCGAACACGCAGCCGTCCGAGTCGATGCCTACCAGGTAGTCGTGCTTGGGTGTGAAGTCAATCATCGCTTTCCATCGGCTTGAGGTATGTATTCTGGAAGTTTCCGTTCGGCGAAAATCGGTTGGAAGCGGGTCATCCGCTGCCGGCCGTCGATCGTCGGCAAACTAATCATGTCGCTGCCGAGGAGCGGCTTGGCGTAGCGGACGAAATCGTCGGTCACGTCGCAACCGTTCGGGGCGATCCACTTCGCGGGGAAGGTCCGTTCGCTGTTGGCCACCTCCGCCAGCGGAACTTTTTCATATCGAACGGAGTAAATCGGGCCTGGGTCTCGAAGGATCGTGGCCATAAAACCGCTCTGACCGGCGGCGGCCAACTCGACCGCCTTCTGCCCCAACCGATACGCCTCGTCGAGATCGACCGCCGAGGCGTAGGCCATCGAGTGGCGCTGATCGGTGCCGGGCACGTTGCCCCGGGCGGAACCCTTGCACGGCAAACCGGCACGGTTGAGAAAATTCACCACGACCTGGGCGACGGTCAACTTCGACGAGCCGAACTCCGTGTGGCCGAACGAGTCTTTCATCTCGCCCAGGTCGCCGACGTTGAATCCCTCGCTGACGACAACCAAACACCGGCCCGCGCGACGCAACTGTTCGCACACCTGATCGGCAAGTTGCTCCAAGCTGCAACGGCTCTCGGCCAGATAAATTTGCAGGGGCATTTCCCGCGCGGGATCGGCCAGTCGGGCAGCGGCGGGGATGAATCCGATCTTCCGGCCCATCGCCTGCATCACCAACACCGGATCGGCCGGAGCGGAGCCGGCGTTCTCCTCGTTCGCCTCCTGGACCTTGTGCATCCAGTATCGGGCGACCGACCCGTAGCCGGGCGTGTGGTCGATCAGCCGGAACTCGCTATCGCCGATGTCGTTGTCGATCGTCTTGGGCACGCCGACGGCCACCAGATCCAAACCCCGCTGCCGGGCCAGTTGGGCAATTTTCGCGGCCGTGTCCATTGAGTCGTTGCCGCCGATGTACAACAGATACCCAACTTGGTGTGCCCGCAACACTTCTATCACACGATCAAAATCCTCGGTCTGGTTCGAGCGGAGCTTGTACCGACAGGTGCCGATCGAGCCGGCGGCCGGGGTGAATCGCAGCAGCGCGACCTCTTCGGCCGGTTGGGCCGAAAGGTCGAGCAGCTCTTCCTTCAGCACGCCCTCGATTCCGTGCCGGGCGCCGTAGACGGTCCCGATGGCCTGGAACTCTCGGGCGGCCTCGACGATCCCCCTCAAGCTGCTGTTGATGACCGGCGTCGGGCCGCCGCTCTGCGCCACGACAAGGTTCCGCGTGGAGTTCATAATTCACACCTTCGGACAGTAAACCGCGAAAGCCCTCGTTCCCACGGTCTCCGTGGGAACGCACTGCCCGCGACGCCGCTGCACCGCCGCTGCCGACGCGGAGCGTCGGGGTAGTGGGTTCCCACGCGGAGCGTGGGAACCAGGAAACACGTACTTTCGGGCAGTAAAAACAGTGATTTTATCGCCGTCGCGGAGTGCGGACAAGGTACGGCCGAGAGGCCCCCCATTCTCGTCCCCACGGTCCTCCGCGGGAACGGACCAGTCGCGACGCTTTGCACCGCCGCTACCGACGCGGAGCGTCGGGATAGTGGGTTCCCATGCGGAGCATGGGAACTAGGCCTTAGGCGGCGATCTTTTCCGGGTCGGCCGAATACGGCTCGCTGAGCGCGTCTCGAACGACCATGCCGACGATCTGTTCAATCCCCGCTGCAAGGACCCGGTTCTTCAGCGAGCGTCCGACGCGATGGCGTTCCAACACCCGCTCGACTTCCGCCGGCAAGACATCCACCGCTTGTGCCCTGGCGTAACCCCTGATTTCGGGAACACCCATATTGCGGGTGGGGTGGCGAATCCGCCGCCAGATATCGGACCGGCACTCTCTGGCCGCTTCGCCGCCCAGTTGGTTGACCAAGCGCATTTGCCGCCAAGGAAACAGAATATCGAGCAGGTTTGCCGTTAGGTTACGTGTATTCACGGTCTTATCGCCGTCGAAATGGTCGTTTTATTGTGTTGCTGTTGCGGAAAAGCCTTTTCTTATCGCCGTCGGAAGGGTCGTTCTATTGTATCGGCGATAGTGGGCGTGCCACCCAAATGACAAAATTGACTGAAACAAGGTTCTCCAACCCTGACGGCCTATCGCTCACGAGAAAAGAGGAGCGGTCGTCCGTAGCCGCATCCTTCCCTCGCGGCTGGACGTTTGATATGATTCGAGTTGCATTGGCAAACTTTGCCGGTTGTGCCGGCATTGGTAACGAATATGCTGGATGCGTCCGATACCAATAGTCGCCAAGCAAGGCGCCGTAGCCAAGTGGCTAAGGCAGCGGATTGCAAATCCGCCATCGTCGGTTCGAATCCGACCGGCGCCTCTGTCGTTTAGCAGTCCGTTGAAAAAGGGTGCCACTGCTGGCTTGTCCAGCAGTGCAGGGGGGAAACTCCCGGAAAAACACTGCTGGACAAGCCAGCAGTGGCACCTAAACTCCCGAAATCCGACTTTTTCAACGGGCTGTTAGCGGTCATTGGTGCAATCGCTTATGTCAGCCGCCGCCACCATTCCCCGATCTCTTTTTGGGGCCCGCTGTTATGGGGGTCTCTGCCGATGTTTTTTCCCCTTGTAGCCACAACGATCCGACCCGAGCACTGCGATCCTTTGTACCTGATGCGGGAGTTGGGACAAAGCCGCGACTATATCATTCTTCTTGAGTCCACGGATCGACATCTGAAAACCCACGACTACTCATTCCTCGCGCTCGGGGCGCGCGACGTGATCGAGGTAAAAAACGGCGTTTCCCGCGGGTCGCGTTTCGTCCCGGACGGCCGAGTGGCCGATGCGTTGTCGGTTCTGAGCGGGACGCTCAGCACCGGGGCCGAAGGCGAACGCTTGCGCATGGGCTACATCGGTTTCTTGACGTACGAAGCCGCGAGGCATTTCAACCCCATCGACCTGCCGGTGGATGAAACATTGCCCGACGCTCAATTCATCCTCCCGGAGGTACTGCTGAAAATCGATCACAAGCGGCATGAGATCGCGATCATTGCGCACCGGGACACCAAGGAGAATATCGCCGATATTGAACGCGTAATCGAGCGTTCTTCTTTCCGGGATGACCGACGGACGGCCGAGCTGCGGACGGGACAGTTGCATCTTGCCACTCTGGAAGACCTTGAACCTCTGCGTCAAACCAGTCGGGAGCAATATTGCCGATCCGTGGCGGAGGCGCAGGAGCTTATTGCGGCGGGCGAAATCTTTCAGATCGTCCTCAGCCAAGAGTTCCTCCTCGACGCGCCGCCCGCGGCGGATGCCGTCTATGCCGCGCTGCGGGACATCAATCCGTCGCCCTACATGATTTACTTTCGGGCACCCGAGCTTACGCTGGTGGGCGCTTCCCCGGAAATGCTGGTGTGCGTCGACGGGCGGCGGATCACCTATCGCCCCATTGCCGGCACGCGTCCGAGGACGGGAGAGGCCCAGCACGATCAGCGGATGATGGCGGAATTGCGCACCGATTCCAAGGAACGGTGCGAGCACCAGATGTTGGTGGATTTGGGGCGGAACGACGTGGGAAAGGTATCCAAAATCGGTTCGGTTCGCGTCGAGAACCCGTTCCACGTCGAGCAATACGCACACGTTTTCCATATCGTTTCCGACGTGCTGGGAGAAATGCGCGACGATGTAAGTTCTCTGGACGTGGTCCGTTCCGTCTTTCCGGCGGGTACGTTGACCGGCGCTCCAAAACTGCGGGCGATGGAGATCATCCGCGAGTTGGAATCGACTCCTCGCGGCGTCTACGGCGGCGCGCTCGGCTACATCGACCTCGCCGGGAACGTGGACCTGGCCATCACCATTCGCACCATTTTGTTCCGCAACGGGACGGCGTCGTTGCGCGTCGGCGCGGGGATCGTGAAGGACAGCGTACCCAAGCACGAAGACAACGAATGCCTTTTCAAGGCCAGAAGCATCCTGGCGGCAGTCCATTGCGCGCATGCGTTCGCCGAGCCATGAAGACCCTCATTCTCGACAATTACGACTCCTTCACTTACAACCTGCACCAATACCTCGGCGAGCTAGGCGGCGAGCCGGTGGTGTGCCGGAACGACCAGATTTCGATCGAGGAGGTGCGCGATCAACAGTATTCGCACATCGTAATCGGTCCTGGACCGGGCAGCCCCTACGTCGCCAGGGACATCGGCATCTCGCACGACTTGATTTCGCTTGCCGAGGAAACCGGTATTCCGCTGTTGGGCGTGTGTCTCGGGCATCAGGTGCTGGCGGTCCATTTCGAGGGCCGCGTTTCCCGAGCGCCGGACCTCTATCACGGCAAATCCTCTCGCGTGGTGTTTCTCGATCCGCCGTCCGTGCTGTTTGAAGGATGTTCCGCGCCGCTGGAAGTCATGCGCTACCACTCGCTCCGAGTCGAGGAGGCAACGCTCCCAGAGACGCTGAGAGTGACGGCGCGGAGCGTGGAAGACGGGCAAGTGATGGCGATCGAACACACGCAGCGGCTGCTCTGGGGGGTGCAGTTTCACCCCGAATCCATCGGCACTCCCGAGGGAAAACTGATTCTCCGCCGCTTCCTGGACATTCCCCGCGAGGGTAAGGAAGGCCGACGGGCCATTTTTCTGGGGCAGCCCGTCGCGCCGCCGGCCGCGGTTCTGATTTCCGCGCGGCGTTACCCCGACCAGCGCACGGTCATCCGGGTCGGCGAGGATTGCGCCATCGGCGAGGAAGGAACCATGACCGTCATGGCGGGGCCTTGCTCCGTCGAATCCGAAGCCCAACTCGACGAGGCCGCGGCCATGGTCTGCGGACAAGGGCTGCACATTCTCCGCGGCGGCGCGTTCAAACCGCGCACCGGTCCGTATTGCTTCCAGGGATTGGGAGTGGAAGGGCTGAAGCTGTTGCAAAAGATCAGCCGTCGATACGGATTGGTCGCCGTATCAGAAGCTATGAGTCCCGCCCACGTCGAACTGGTTCAGGAATACTGCGGACTCATTCAAATCGGCGCGCGCAACATGCAGAATTACGACTTGCTCCGCGAGGCGGGCAAGGCCCGTAAGCCCGTCCTGTTGAAGCGCGGACTGGCCTCCACGCTGGATGAACTCCTGCTGGCCGCGGAGCACATCCTCGCCGGAGGCAACGACCAGGTCATTCTCTGCGAGAGAGGCATCCGGACCTTCGAGACGGATGTCCGCTTCACGCTCAGCTTGGGGTCCATACCGCCGCTGAAGGAGATGACCCATCTCCCGATCGTGGTTGATCCGAGCCATGCGGCCGGTAATTCGCATTGGGTGCGGGCATATGCCCGCGCGGCGACGGCGATCGGATGCGATGGATTGATCATCGAGGTTCATCCCCACCCCGAAGAGGCGATCACCGACGGTCAGCAATCCCTGAACTCGGATCAGTTCCAACGCTGCATGAAGGAGTTGCGGGCCATTGCGGCGGCGATGAAGCTGACTATCCAATAATCGCCGCTCGCAACTCGTCGCAAACGGCGGCGATTTTCTTCAGGTCGGGTGATTCCCGCACGATCCGGCTGCCGACGATCACTCCGTCCGCTCCGGCGCGGACGGCGGCTTCGACCTGCCGGGGAGTGTGAATGCCGAAGCCAACGCAGAGCGGCAGGGTGACGTGTTGCCGCGCGGCGCGGAGAACACGCCCCATCTTCTCCTCCACCGCCGAGTTCTCGACTCCCGTTACCCCAAGGTAGGAAACGACGTACAAGTACCCGTCGGCTACGGCGGCAATCTGCTCGAACCGCTCCGCGGAGGTCAGTTCGCTTGCCATAAAGACCGGCGCGACGTTATGCCGCTGGGCGGCGGGGAGCACTTCCTGGGCGTGTTCCAGCGGAAGGTCGGCGACAAGAACGGACGTCACTCCGCAATCCGCGCAATCGCGATAAAACCGGTCGGCGCCGCGCTGGAGGACCAGGTTGTAGTAGACCAGAATTCCGAGGGGAACGTCCGTTAGTTTACGGACCTCGCCAAGAATACGGAAACAGTCGTCGATTTTTGTTCCGGCGCGCAATGCCCGCAAATCCGCTTGTTGGATCACGGGGCCGTCCGCCGGGGGATCGCTAAAGGGAAAACCCAGTTCCAGTGCGTCCGCTCCATGCTCGATCAAGGTGCGGATTACGTCCGGGGATCGGCGGGGATCGGGATCGCCGACCACGGCGAAGGGAATAAACATGGGCCGTCCGATTCGGCTCCGCACGTCGGCGTAGGGATTATTTTTGAGCATGATTTTCCAGCCAGGAGAATACTTCTCCGAGATCTTTGTCGCCTCTGCCCGAGAGCGTGATCAGGAGAATGTCGTTTTGGGCCAGCGAAAGGGCAAGTTTTTGCGCGGCGGCCAGGGCGTGAGCCGGCTCCAAGGCCGGAATGATCCCTTCCTGCTTCGTCAACAGCAACAGCGCCGCCAGGGCCTCGTCGTCCGTGGCGGCGACGTAGCGGGCACGTCCGCTGTCCCTCAGTTGGCTGTGCTCGGGACCGACCCCGGGATAGTCGAGTCCGGCGGAAATGCTATGGGCTTCGCGGATTTGTCCGTCTTCATCTTGCAGGCAGCGGCTATAAGCGCCGTGCAGCGAACCGGGGCGTCCCTGGTTCAGGGCGGCGCCGTGTTTACCCGAATCCAGCCCTTCACCGGCCGCCTCGACGCCCACCAGTTGCACTTCGCTGTCGGCCAGAAACGCCCGAAAGGTGCCGATGGCGTTGCTCCCGCCCCCCACGCAAGCGCAAACGGTGTGGGGAAGCCGGCCGAATTTCTCCAAGCACTGCGCGCGGGCCTCAGTTCCGATGACGCTCTGGAAATGGGCCACCAGGGTGGGAAAGGGATGCGGGCCGGCGACGGTCCCGAAAACGTAATACGCCTCCTTGCTGTGCGCCGTCCAGTATCGCATTGCCTCGTTGATGGCGTCCTTGAGCGTTTGCGATCCGGCCGTGATGGGAATGACCTCCGCGCCGAAAAGCTCCATGCGTTGGACGTTGGGATACTGCCGCTTTATGTCCGCGGCCCCCATGAATATCTTCACCGGCAAAGCGAACAGGGCGCCCGCCATGGCCGTGGCGACGCCGTGCTGGCCGGCGCCCGTCTCGGCGATGAGTTCCTTTCTTCCCATGCGTTCGGCGAGCAACGCTTGGCCGATTACATTGTTCGTCTTGTGCGCGCCGCCGTGCAGCAAATCCTCGCGCTTCAAGACCAAGGTGCATCCCCACTGCCCGCCGAGCCTCTTCATCTCGGTCAGAGGAGTCGGCCGTCCCGCGAAATCCTGAAGCAGACGGTGAAGTTCCCGATTGAAGGCGGGATCGTCCTTGCAGGCGAGGAACGCTTCCTCGACTGCGGTCAGCGCGGGAATCAACAGCTCCGTCACGTAGCAGCCGCCGTACTTGCCAAAACGTCCCAGAGATTTCATGATATTAACTGCTGGAGAAACAATCGCATTTTTCCTGAATCTTTAACGCCCGGACTGGATTCCACGCCTCTGGCGCAGTCAAGGGCAAACGGCCCGACTCGCTCCACCGCTTGCCGCGCGTTTTCCGTGGTCATGCCCCCGGCAAGAAACATGCGGGCGCGCAGCCGCTGGGGCAACGCCGCCGCCGCGTCGAGGTCCACCGCCGCCGCGCCCCTCTGCTTGTCCACCAGCACGTAGGGACAGCAGTCGAGGAATCGCTCCACGTCTTCGGCGGAGGGAACGCCGCAAAACGCCTGGATCGCCGGCGCCGCGAGGCGTCGGCAGAGTTCCAGATCGGGATCGCCGTGAAGCTGAATATAATCCAGCGCAAGTTCGGAGGCGACCTGATTGAGCAGCTTCGCGTTGGATCCGTCAAACACGCCCACCACTTTTGCACGCCGGATGGTTTTTCTGATCGCCGCGGCTTGTTCGAGGGCAACGCATCGCGGGGAGGACCGAACCAGCACCAAGCCGATAAAATCCACGCCAAGCTCGTCCGCCAGGCGGACGTCTTCCGCGCGAGTCATGCCGCAAAATTTCACGCGTGGTCGCATGCATGCACCAGTGAACAAAGTAATTCCTCCGGTTCCGACGATCGGAGAAGGCCTGTGCCGACTAGAAAACCGTCGACCCACGGCGCCAAGCGCCGGCAGGCTTCGGGCGAGTCAATCCCGCTTTCCGCCACCAACGGCCGATCGCCGCCCAACCGTTCTCGAACCAGCGGCGCCAGCAGTTCCGTGGTCCGAAGGTCGATTTCCAGGGAATCGAGATTCCTATTGTTGATCCCCAGAACGATCCGTTGCCTTTCCGTCGCGCCGAGCGCGGCGATGGCGGCGGCGGCTTTGCTCAGATCGTCTTCGTCATGCAGTTCGAGCAACACGTCGCAGTCGAGGCCCGCGGCGTCGCGGATCAGCGCCGTCAACTCGGGACCGTCGAGAATCGCCGCCACCAACAGCACCGCGCTTGCCCCCAGCGACGACGCCATGACCACCTGCTTACGGTCGATGACGAACTCCTTGGCCAGAAGCGGTCTGCCGGTCAGCGACGCCACCCGGGCAAGCAGGCCGTAGCCGCCGCCGAAGTAAGTCTCATCGCACAGGACGGATATCGCCGCCGCCAGGCGGTCGTAGATTTCGACGATCCGCGGCACGCGGTCAATGGCAATCAATTCGCCGGCGGACGGCGACTTAGGCTTCACCTCGGCGATAATGGCGGGCTTGCCCCGTCGAATCGCCTCGATAAAGCTCTTGCGCGGCGCACGGAAAGCGGGCGCGGAGGCCGACATGCGGGCGACTTCCGCCTTCTTCGTCTCCACGATGCGGTCGAGAATGCTCATGATGACAAGTCGTTGGTAAGACGACAGTAGCGCTGAATGAGCCTGGCCACCTTTCCCGAGGCAAGCGTCTCTGTTGCCAATGAGTATGCCTCGGCCAATGACGCCGCCAGACCGGCCAACCGCAAGGCATGGGCGGCATTGACCAGAACCAGCGATTTCCTCGCCTCGTCTCCTCGTCCGGCCGCCAGGTCGAGGGAAAACGCGACGTTTTCCTCGGCCGTCCCTCCTTCGATCTGCTGGGGCGAAAAACAGGGGAGGTCCAACTGCCCGGGAAAAAACCGCGTCTCCGTGACGGAACGTCCCTCCACGATCTTGATCGTGGTAGGCGCCGTCACGGTCACTTCGTCCAGCCCGTCCTCGCCGCTGACAATCAAGACGCGATGGTCCCCGTCCCGACGCAGGCACTCGGCAAATAGCTCGGCCGCGTCGGGGGTCCCGGTTCCAATGAGTTGAAGTTTGACGTTCGCCGGATTGCTCAACGGTCCGAGATAGTTAAAGATGGTCTTCTTGCCGTAAGCCTTCCGCAATGGCGCCACCCGTTGCATTGCCGGGTGATGTCGCGGGGCATAAAGAAATACGATGCCGAGCGCGTCGAAAAGGCGCCGTTCTTCGTCGGTAGACAGGTCGATCTTGGCCCCAAGCCGCTCCAGCAAGTCGAACGCCCCGCAATTCCCGCTGGCGGAACGATTCCCGTGCTTGGCCACCTTCCCGCCCGCCGCGGCTACGATCAGCGCCGCCAGCGTGGACGTGTTGATGGTCTTCTTTCCACTGCCGCCGGCGCCACAGGTATCAATGGCTTCCCCGGACAGCGACACCGGCGTCATCTGCTCAAATAAAGCCCGTCGGGCCTCACTCAAGTTCTCCACGGTGATGGGGCGGGAGACCAATTCCTCGAAGGCCGCTAGACGCTGCCGGTCATCCAATGCCCGCGAAATTAACATCGACACAAGATCGTATGTTGTGGCGGTGGCATGCATGACTTGTGGGCAACCGTCCGAATGGCCGAGTTGGAGAGGCAAGGAAAAAGAAGAACCGTCGCCGCCGAGATATTGTTTCCTACAGTTATAGGATATGTTTCGACGCTTGCGATTGCAGCAAATAGTCCCCCGGAGATTACCACCCCCCCGATTGTGCGATTATGCCGGCTGATGGCGCTGCCACTATAAGCCTTAAATCGACTATCTGCAACGAGTTGCAAGAGACGATCCGAAAACCCCCTTGCCTGCTATTGGTGGGTTACTGTATGGTAATTTGGTGGGTGAATGGCAATTGATGGGTAAGAAGCAGCGATTCCACCCGAAAGTCCTTCCCCCAAAATTTCACTCCGGGCCTACCCCCCAGCATAATCTCTGCTATGATTGTGGGGGTAAGCTGCCTTGACTAGTTCTGGGGGCAGACTAATAAGTATCCGCCAAACCCCCCATGAAACGGCGGGGCATGGGCTTGGCGATATAAAACATTCGTAGATTACGGGAGTAAACCATGACAAACAAGATCAGATTGTTGATCGCCGACGATCACGAAGTGGTGCGCAGCGGATTGAAGACCATGTTGGCCGGTACGGAGATAAAGGTGGTCGGCGAAGTGGCTACCGGCGCGACCGCCGTCAAGTATGCTTTAGATAACGAGGTGGACGTCGTGCTGCTGGACATTCGCATGCCCGACGGAGACGGACTGACCTCGCTGGGGCGGATCAAGCTCGACAAGCCAGACTTGCCGATCCTGATCCTCTCGACCTTCGACAACCCGACCTACATTGCCCGGGCGGTGGCCCTCGGCGCGGCCGGGTATCTGTTGAAGGGATGCACCCGCGACAAGTTGATCGCGACCATCCGCACGGCTGCATCCGGCGAGAGCGCCTGGACCCGCGAGGAGCTTCGCCGCGTCACCGGCGCCTTGGCCACTCCGCGGCTGGCCGCCGACGTCGAAGTCCCCTTGACCCAACGCGAGAGCGAAGTCCTCCGCCAGTTGGCATACGGACTGACGAACAAGGAAATCGCCGTCGCCTTGCACATCAGTTACGAGACGGTCAAGGAACACGTGCAGCACATCCTGCGCAAGATCGGCGTCTCGGACCGGACTCAAGCGGCAGTTTGGGCGGTCCGCAAGGAACTGGTCTGAGCAGAATCGGATCAACAAACCGCTTGCGGCTTCGCAACACACTCAAAAACCGCTTGCGGTTTCGCAAGGGGCGGCAGTTCAACTGCCACCCCAACGAGGTGCCACGACTACCACAGCGCGGCTTTATGATGCGTCGGTCAGTCGTTCGATCACCTGCTCGACCGCGGCGAGTTGGTTTTGAATTTCCTTTAGACTGTCCCGTTCTTTTTGGACCACTTCGGCCGGCGCGCGCTCGACGAAGCCCGCGTTGGAAAGTTTCTTTTCCTTCGCGGCGATGAAGCCGGCGATTTTTTCGGCCTCCCGCCGCTTACTCGCGATCTCCGCCTCGACGTCGATCAATCCGGCCAGATCGACGTAGACCTCGATGTTCGGCAGCGTCGCGCCCGCGCTCAGCGCCGGGGCGGTCGCGTCGGGGCCGAACTCGACCGGCTCCGCGCCGGCCATCGAAGAGAAGTAAGGCTTCATCGGGGCTAGCAGTTCGGCCACGTCCGCCCCACAGCGGACCGAGAACCTGATCGGCGTCTTGGGCGGCACGTTCTGCCGGGCGCGGATGTCGCGCACCGCGCGGAGCACCTCCTGAAACCGCGCGAATTGGGCCTCGATCTCCGGGTCTTGCCGCATCGGATCGCACTGGGGCCAGGGCGCCGTCATGATGCTTTCCACCGCCGGCCGAGGTTCGTCGATCCCCCGCTCGGGCGCCAAGCGGCCCAGCCGCTGCCAAACGTCCTCGGTCAGGAATGGGATCATCGGGTGCAGCAGCCGCAGCAGAACGTCGAGCGCGTGGGCCAGCACGCGCTGGGCGACCATCCGCCCCGCGTCGTCCTGCAACCGCCCCTTGACCATCTCGACGTAGAAACTGCAAAACTCGTCCCAGGCGAAATCATAGAGCGTCCGGGCAGCGTCGGCGTAGCGGTATTGCTCCAACGCTTCGCTCACCTGCTCGGTTACGGTCGCCAGCCGGCTCAACAGCCACGAATCCTCGACGTACAATTCGTCGTCCGCCACTCGGCCCGGATCGAAGCCGTCGAGATTCATCAGCGCGAATCGGGAGGCGTTCCACAGTTTATTGCAGAAGTTCCGGGCCAGCTCGAATCGTTCGCTGACGACCGCCCCGCGCGGCAGGGCCTTGTCCTCGGGCTTTTCGGCCCATTGGGTGGAAAACCGCTTTCCACAATGTTTGCACTCGATCGTCGGCAGGACGCGGTTCTTCTTGGTCTGTGCGATCAATTTCGCGCAGTGCGGACACTCGAACTCGACCGGCATCCGCACGTCTTGCGTCTCGGTGGTCAGGTACGCCAGACCGAACCGCAGCGAGTCGGCCCCGAATTTATCCATCACGTCGATCGGATCGACGCCGTTCCCCTTCGATTTCGACATCCCCTCGCCGTAGCCGTCGAGGATTTTCGGATGGATAAAGACCTCATGAAAAGGAATCTCGCCGACGTTGTGCAGCCCCATCAGCACCATCCGCGCTACCCAAAGCGTGATGATGTCGCGGCTGGTAATCAGTACGTTCGTCGGGTAATAGTATTCCAAGCAGTCTTTCAGTTCCGGCGGCGGCTCCGGCCAGCCGAGCGTCGAGTGGGGCCAGAGGGCGCTGGAGAACCAAGTATCTAGGACATCACTTTCTTGATCTGACATAATTATATATTGAGCAAGATTGCGATCTATAAGAACACGTGGGTCTTCTGGGCTGAGGAAAGGAGCACTAATTTCTGGACCGACAGGTTCTTTGCGTGTGTGTCGTTCATGAAAATCGTTGATAACATTAATAGCTTTGTCTGTGCGAGCGCAGATATAGTATTCTCGAGTTGCTCCTTCAACTGGTGCATATGTAATGTCATTCTTAATTCCAAAAACGCCAGCAAAAACTTTTAATGCATCTAAAAAAGAATGCACCTCGTTTTCTTCGATTATCGTTACCCTCCACACCGGAATCCGATGTCCCCACCAAAGCTGCCGGCCGATGGGCCAGTCGCGCTTCTCGCTAAGCCAGTCGATATAACCCTTGGCGTATCGCTCGGGGATGATTTTCACCCGGCCGTCGGCCACCGCGTCGATGGCCGTCTGGGACAACTCGTCCATTTTGATGAACCACTGATCGGCCAGATACGGCTCGATGGGCGTCTTCGAGCGATCGCTGTGGGCGAGGTCAATCTCGCGGTCCTCGCAATCCGTTTCGGGATTGTACAAACCCGCCCGCTCCATGTCGGATACAACGGCCTCGCGAGCTTTTTTTACCGTCATTCCGCGATATTTTTCCGGCACGTTCTCGTTCAACGTGCCATCGGGATTGAGGATGTTGATCGCGCCGATTTCTGGGTTTCGCTGCCACACGTCGTAGTCGTTCTGATCGTGCGCCGGGGTGATCTTCACGCAGCCGGAGCCTAACTCGGGCTTCGCCCACTGGTCGACAATGAGCGGTATTTTGCGGCCGGTTAGCGGCAGTTCCAACTTCGTGCCGGCGAGGGCCATGTCGCGGAGCTTTTCTAATTGCGGAAGCATCTCGCGCCGTCGCTCGATCTCGTCAATTTGTGTCTGAAGGTCCGGCTTTTCCTTGGCCGGTACTTCGTCCAACCGTCGGCGCAACTCTTTTTCGGCCTGCTCCAACGCGGCGGCTGGATCGGGATGCACCGCCACGGCCGTGTCGCCGAGCATGGTCTCGGGCCGCGTGGTGGCGATCGTAATGTGCGTCGGCTCGCCCGGCTTGGGATCAACCACCGGATACCGGAAGTGCCAAAAATGACCTGACACTGTTTCGTGGAAAACCTCGTCGTCGCTGACGGTGGTTTGCAGATACGTGTCCCAGTTGACGAGCCGCTTGCCGCGATAGATTTTTCCTTCCTTGAAGAGTTGAAAAAACGTCTCGCGCACCGCCCGGGCACAAACGTCGTCGAGCGTGAACCGCATCCGCGCCCAATCGCAACTGCAACCCATCCGTTTCAACTGGCCAACGATCCGAGTCTGGTAGTCGTTCTTCCACTCCCAGATTCGCTCGACCAGTCCTTGGCGTCCCAAGTCGTGCCGGCTGAGCTTTTCCTCTTGCAGCAGCCGCCGCTCGACAACCGCCTGGGTGGCGATGCCCGCGTGGTCGGCCCCGGGCATCCAGAGTGTCTCGAACCCCTGCATCCGTTTCATGCGGATGAGGATGTCTTGCAGCGTGTTGTTCAGCGCGTGGCCCAGGTGCAACGCGCCGGTCACGTTCGGCGGCGGAATGACGATCGCGTACGGCTTGCGGACCGGGTCCGGTTCGCTATGAAAAAAACCTTGCTCCTCCCAGTACGGATACCAACGTTTCTGGGCGGCGGCGTGGTCGTATTGCTTGGGCAGTTCGCTG
>JAUWPQ010000271.1 GCA_030611515.1 Planctomycetota bacterium
TCGCTCCGGCGGCGACGAGATGTTTTGCCGGGAACGGGTCCAAATCCGATCCGCTGACGGTCCATCCCCAACCGACAAGCACGTCGGCCAGCGCTCTCATTCCGTTTCCGGCGATTCCGACCAGATGCGCCCGCCGCGGCAGCGAGGGAGCGATTGGAGGACAATCGGCGGATTCCGTCAATAAGTGCATTGTTCTCTTACCACAAAGACGCAAAGAAGCGAAAAATATTTTGTGTCTTTGCGTCTTTGTGGTTAATGATTCGGCAGCCGCATCAATCGGGCAATCCCCCGAACCGCCGCCGCCGGGAGGCGTAGCTCTGCAGGGCGGCGTGGAATTGGGCCTCGTCGAAATCGGGCCAGCAGGCGTCCGTCACCCAGATTTCCGCGTAGCTGATCTGCCAGAGGAGGAAATTGCTGACGCGCATCTCGCCGGCCGTGCGGATCAAAAGATCGGGGTCGGGCAGGCCGGCTGTGTAGAGCCGCGCGGCGAGGGCCTGCTCGTCGATCGCGGCCGCGTCCAGTTCACCCCGGACGACGTCCTCTGCCAGGCGTCGGGCGGCGTCGACCAACTCCGCCCGGCCGCCGTAGTTGATCGCCAGACAGACGCGCAGGCCGGTGTTGGCCGCGCTGTACGCGACGATTTCGTCCAAACCCCGCACCGCGTCGTCCGGCAAACCATCGCGGCGGCCGATCCAGCGGACCTGGATGTTGTGTTTCATTATCCGCGGCCGCTCCTCGGCCAGATAATGCTGGAGCAGTTGCATGAGGAAATCGAGTTCCTCGGTCGGACGTTTCCAGTTTTCGCTCGACAGGCAGAAGAGCGTGAGCTGTTCGATACCCAGCCGGGCACACTCTTCGGTGATCCGGCGAACGCTGGTCGCTCCGGCGCGGTGTCCCTCGATGCGCGGCAATCCCTGTTTCTCGGCCCAGCGTCCGTTGCCGTCCATGATTACCGCGACGTGGCGTGGGAGTTGATCGGGTGGAATGTCTGGTGGGTCGTTGGACATGGACGATTCCTAACTCATTAACAGGGGACTGTCCCAATTTTCGCGGCGCGAGGAACATTGCCTTGGAGAATCGCTTGACCGCCGCGGGTGCCACTGGCTCTGCCAGTGCTTGCCTCGACAACACTGGCAAAGCCAGTGGCACCCAGCCAGCCCGCGAACGCTTACACATGGACGATTCCTAACTCATTATTACCATGATGCGCTTTGCGGGCGGCATTGTCCAGATCGCTCTACCCGTATCGGCCGCGGACGTAGAGTTCGGTCTCGGGCTGCTTGGGTGTGAGAAACATATCGAGGGTCGGGGCGTGCTCGACGATCCGGCCCATGAACATGAAGATGCACTCGTGGCTGGCCCGGCGGGCTTGGGCCATGTTGTGCGTGACCATCAAGATCGTGAACTTCTTCCGTAGCCCGTCGATCAACGCCTCGATCCGCTCGATCCCCTCGGCGTCGAGCGCCGAACACGGCTCGTCCATGAGAATGATCCGCGGCTTGAGCGGCAGCAGCCGGGCGATGCACAGCTTCTGCTGTTGTTCGAGCGTAAGGTGAGTGGCCCGACGCCGCAGCCGGTCCTTCACCTCGTCCCAAAGCTGCACGTCGCACAGGGCCGATTCGACCATCTCGTTCCGCTGTCGGCGGGTGAACGCGCCGCGCGGCGTGTGCGAGCGGACGCCGAAGAGCACGTTTTCGTAGATCGAGATCGGCAGCGGATTGGGACGCTGAAAGACCATGCCCACCGTTTTCCGCAACGTACTCAGCGAGACGTCCGCGTCGTAGATATTCTTGTCGAGGATCGTGACCTCGCCGGTGGTGGTGACGTTTCCGTAGCGTTCGTTGATGCGGTTGAAGCAGCGGAGCAGGGTGGTTTTTCCACAGCCCGAGGGGCCGATCAGCGCCGTGATGATCCCCGGCTTGACGTTGATCGTCACGTCCTTAATCGCCTGGAAATCGCCGTACCAGAGGTTTAGCCCTCGGGTCTGGATGGTGTAGGTCGGCGTTAAGGCGGCGATTGGCATTGCAGTTTCAGCCGGTTGCGAAAAAGTCATTTGTACGCTTCTCCGCGGTGGGCAATTCGCACGACGTAGACAAGCTTCTTTTTGTCGTTGATTTGATAGAGGAGACGATAATTTCCCGCCCTGAATCGAAAGAACCCTTTGAGCGGTCCAAGAAGCGGTTTGATGTTCGGATGCCGATGAGGATTGAGTTCCAGCAACTCAAACGCCTTGGCCAATTTCGCGGCAAGCGGAGCGTCGGCCTTGACGTAGAATCTTTCCGCCTTGGGCAACAGAACGACCGTATACATCATGCATCCTTGCGGACTTTTCGCCAGTCTTTATATTGCCCCTTCTTGACGCACTTCGAGACGTCTTTCGCATCTTGAACCAGGCCGGGAACTTTGAGCAGCTCGTTGGTGGCGTCCCGACTGGCGGCGGTATCAAGATATTCCAAGAATTCGACGGCAACGCGAATCTTGTCCGGCGGCAAGTTGTTCAATCGTTCCGTGGCACGTTCTCGCAACTGGGCAGTGGTCATGGCCTAGACTCCAAAATTACATTTCATCATTCAAGATTATACCATTTTCCCCGCCGTCATGGAATCACGCCGGTTCAAGGGGGGGTGCGCTCGCCCGAACCGCTGTCGGAATATTATCCGAAATCTCCCGTCACGTACCGCTCGGTCAGTTGGTTGGCGGCGTTGGTGAAAATGGTCTCGGTTTCATCGACCTCGATCAGCCGCGAGGCGCTGAAGAAGGCGGTGTAGTCCGCCAGCCGCCGGGCCTGCTGAACGAGGTTGGTGACCAGCACGATCGTCATCTGGTTTTTCAATTCGCGGAGGATGTCCTCGATCCGCATTGTGGTGACCGGGTCGATGGCGATGGAGAACTCGTCGAGGCAGAGGATTTCCGGCCGCAGCGAGAGCGCCCTGGCCAGTGTGAGCCGCTGCTGCTGTCCGCCGGAGAGCATGGTGCCCAGCATGTTCATGCGGTCTTTCACCTCGTCCCAAAGCATTGCCTGGCGGAGACAGGTCTCGACGATTTCATCCAGCTCGTGGCGGTGGTGGATGCCGGCGCGGCGGGGGGCGTAGGCCACGTTCTCGTAGACCGAAAGCGGCAGACCCACCGGCAGCGGAAAGACCATGCCCACCCGACGCCGCAACTGGTAGACGTTGCGGATGCGAAAAACGTCCTCGTCGTCGATCAGCACGCGACCGGCGACCTTGGCGTGGGGAATGAAGTCGATCATGCGGTTGATGCACTTCAGCAGCGTCGTTTTGCCGGAGTTGGCCGGGCCGATAATGGCGAATATCCGCTTCTCGGGGATTTCCAGCGAGACGTCTTCCAGGGCCGTTTTCCGGCCATAGGTCACGGTGACGTTCTCGAAGTGGACGTGGGGATTCATGTCATTGTGGCACAGCCGCCCTCGGCTGTGTAAACTTGTCGGGCACAGCCGAGGGCGGCCGTGCTACATTTTATTACCATTTCTTCCGCGAGCGCAGGTAGCCCCGCAAGGTGATCGAGGCGCTATTGACCACCAGCACCAGCCCGACGAGCACGACCGCCGTGCCGTAGAGGTATTCATCCGAGACGCCGCGGACCTGGGTGGCCAGCGTGAACAGGTGCATCGACAGCGCCATGCAGCGGTCGTCCAGTCCGTAAGGAAAGAACGACCTGAAGCCGTGGTCGGCCACCGGCGTGAAAAAGACCGCTCCGGTGAACAAGATCGGCGCCGTTTCGCCGGCCGCGCGAGAGACTTGCAAAATCACCCCGGTCAGTATGCCGCTGATCGAGTTGGGCAAAACGATCGTGCGGATCGTCTGCCAGCGGGTAGCGCCCATGTTCCAACATGCCTCGCGGAATGACATTGGCACCGCGGCCAGCGCCTCGCGCGTGCTGGTGACGATCACCGGCAGCGTCATCACGGCCAACGTACAGGAGGCGGCCAACAGCGAGCGGCCCATGCCCGCGAAGAGAACGAACGCGCCGACGCCGAACAGTCCGTGGACGATGCTCGGTACGCCGGCCAGGTTCATCACCGCCAGATTGATCGAGCGCGTGATCCAATTGTCGCGGGCGTACTCGTTCAGATAGACTCCGGCGAGAATCCCGACCGGGGCGGCGGCCGCCAGCGAAATCAGCACGAGAAAGAACGTGCCCACAAGCGGCGCCCAAATCCCGCCGGCGGTCATGCGGTTGGCGGGATTGTCGAACAAGAAGGAAAAACTCAATACGGGCAACGCCTTGAACAATAAAAAACCGAGGATTGCCACCACGGGCACGACCAACATCAAGGTAATCGCGGCCAGCACCCATCGGGCCGCCGTTTCCTTGATTTTCTTGTGCTTCTCCAGCGTCGACGGGGCGAAGGGATTCCTCCCCTCTCCCTTTGAGAGAGGGGTAGGGGGTGAGGGCGGCGGCGAGATTGAGTTGCTGTGGAATGCCATCTTTTCCTCAAATAGCCCTCGCCCTAACCCTCTCCCAAAGGGAGAGGGGACTTATCTCTAGCGTTGTTCATTGCGAACCCCCTTAACCACCAGATCGGCTGCCAGATTGACCGTAAACGTTATCAGGAACAACACCAAACCGATCAAGAACAACACGCTGTAATGCATTCCGCCCGACACGGATTCGCCCAGTTCGGAGGCGATGGTTGCGGTCAGCGTACAGATCGGATCGAGCAGGCCGTGGGGGATTTGCACGGCGTGGCCCGTACACATCAACACGGCCATGGTTTCGCCGATGGCCCTGCCGACGCCCAACAGGACCGCGGCCAACAGCCCATTCTTCGCGGCCGGAAAGAGCACGCGATAGACGATTTCCCAGCGGCTGGCGCCCAGCGAGAGTGCGGCCTCGCGGTACGAGTCGGGTACGGCCTTCAAGGCGTCCTCGCCGACCGAGACGATGATCGGCACGCTCATCAGCGCCAGGATTATGCCGCCGTTTAGCAGGTTTACGCCCACGGCGGCGCCGGTAGCCCAAATGATAATCGGCCCTAGCACCATGTAGCCCACGAAACCCCAGACGATCGAGGGAATGGCCGCCAGCAGTTCGATGACGATTTTCAGTATTTCCTTGAGCTTGCCGGAGCAGAACTCGGAGATGAACACGGCCGCGCCCAGCCCCAGCGGGACGGCAATCGCCATCGCCAGGGCCGTGACCGACACCGTGCCCACCAGCAAGGCGAGGATGCCGTATTC
>JAUWPQ010000333.1 GCA_030611515.1 Planctomycetota bacterium
GCATATCTTCCTGCGTTGGGACGATCCTGACGGCAAGCACTGGCTCCATCCCGACCGGTTCAATATCGAGGCGACCGGGCCGGGCATTCACTGCTTGCCGGACGAGCACTACAAGACGTGGCCGCACGAGATTCCGCCCGAAGACATCGAGGCCGGCATCTTCCTCAAGTCGCTGACGCACAAGGAGGAACTCGCGGAGTTCATCGCCGCACGGGCCAGTTGCATCGTGAAGCACGGCAAGCTGGCCGATGCGGTCAAAGCGATGCGCAAGGCCGTGGAACTCGCGCCCCACAATCGGCGTTTCCGAAGAACGTGCGACAATTGGGAAACGCACCGCAAACTCCGCGCACGGGGCCACCTGTTCCTCTCGAATCCCGTCGATCCGTTCGACCCTGGTCCCAAAGTGCCTCGTTGGGTCAAGATGCCCAACGGACAAGAGGTGTTGGTGCAGGCTTCGTGCTCCGGAGGGCGAATTTACCCCATGTCCCCCGAGATTCTCGGCCGGCCGTTGACGCCGTTGGAACAAATGGCCCCGGCCATCATCAATCAGGCCGAGCGTCGGTCGGACCCATGGCCGCACGGGCCATTGCCGCTTCAACCCTTCGGCGGCGTGCCGATTCCATCAATCCCCCACGGGCCGTCATTGCCGATGGGCGTGCCTCAGCCATTGAGTCAGATCAAATTTTTCAGATAGAACCTCTCTTGTAAAAAGGAACCCTACGATGTACGCTAATCTTGGACCTGGACAGATAGCCGAGCGCGACCCGCCGTCGCCGAACGGCGTCGATGTCCTGTACAGCCACGAATACGTGGCCGAACGAATGAGGGAACGAAACTTGTATGGCTACTGCGGCAACAGCCCGACGAACGCCACCGATCCCACGGGCTTACAGAGCATTGTTTACTGGCACAAACACTGTATGAAGCTTCCGACGAAGAAGAAGCGATGCGAGTGCCACTGTATCTATGCACCAAAGGAACACAAATGCCGGAAGATTTGTATGGATTGTTGGGGCGGCGGCAAGAAGCCTGGCACAAAAGAACTGTGCATGTGTACTTGCCTGGCAGCAGGAACAGAAGAGAAGAAATGCGAGAAGGTGTGTAAAGGACTATCCCCCGACGAAGAAAAACTGTGTCCCGACAAAGAATAAGTAAGACAACTGTCTTCTCGTATATTACCGTCAAAGGTAGGCAGAACAGAATCAGGAGCGTAGCCTAACTGGCGTTCCAAACACCACTTCAACCATAAGGAGGATGTAACGATGAAGCAACATTGGCGTGTATACTTTGTTGTCCTCATTTTTGTCGGTGCGGCCTGTAATGCTTCATCGCTTGCGCGCGGTCAAGTTGTACTGCCAAATTGGCGGCTGCTCGGAGGAGACGCAGCAAATTCAAACCTTATAGTTCTAGCGAAACATGTTGCAACACCGGTCTTTCCCGACATGATTCAATTCGATATACACCAGGGCAAGATATGCGGAATTCTTTCCAAGTACCCGGAAGGGACTACCTATCAGGAAGTGAAGGATGCAGTAAATCGCTACCATAAAAAATGGCAAAGGATGGAGCAACGTAAGACGGTCTCTGCTGCCCTCGATATGACACTGTGGCGGAATACTGACGAAGGAATCGCAATTCAGCTTACTGCGAAGGATGGCGGTAAGGTCGAACTGATTATGCTCCCAATTGGGTTAGGCGCAGAAACAAACAAAACGGGAAAAGAACGGTCTTCCAGCAATAAGAAAGACTCCCACAACTGATTTCGACGGCGGGTGGCACTAACGAAAGGGAGTGAAGTTGTGTGCCACTGGCTCAGCCAGTGCTGGGGTGCGGATTGACGTTTCGGAACGTGTCAACCGGTTTGAGACAACTGCTTTTCGGAATTAGTGTAGCGCGGTAGTGCTATGGTTCGGGTTTCCGGCCCATCGGCCGGGGGGTTGATCCAGTCTTCCCAGACTCACATAGGCGGCAGTGTTCGCAGCCGTGTGTTTTGGTCTACGAACGTCATTGAGAATAAGGGCTTACGGCTGTGCAATTCCGGGACGACCTCAAGCAATTGTTTGCCGTCTCTAACGCTGCACCATTTCGGAGTCGCGTTTCCACGTCCCACACAAACAGGAGGATGCAATGTCCATCGCGAAGTTGGTATATCCTGTGGTCTTCTTCCTATCGGGGCTGACCGTTGGAGTGTTGTGGAACCCTCTTGAACGGCAGCATACGCCCGATAGCCGTGCCGTTTCTGATGTGAAATCTGCGAATGAGAAATATGTGGCAAAAATGAGGGAAATGTTCGGTGATGAAACGGCGGAGTTTGTGAGGCAATTCGAGGACATGACCATTCGAGTCCACAAATATCCCATCGACGCATGGGCGTCACCGGATGGCAGATTTTTTATCCATCTTTTCGGAAAGGCCAAAACAATAGCCAGCGACTTGCGCCAAGTAGAAGGCAGGGGAGGCGTGAAGGTGCTGAATCGGCATTACTTCTTTTCCTGCGGCGATCTGGCCTATAGATGTGATTTCGCCCGGAGTGTAGAAGACTCTAAGATGTACAACGTTGTATTTGCGGTTGAGGTCAAGGGAGAGACGAAGTTCTCCTATGTAGACCTTGACGCGGATGGCCTTTGGGACAGGTTCACTGATTACACCCAAGAGCCATCAGAGACTTACTCAGGGACTTACGTCAGAGATGGCCTTTGCTGGAAGAGGATTAAGAAAGACGCCCCAAAGGAATCCGGGGATGAAAAACGGGACAGGTCCGATATTGGCAAAATAGACAAGGATGTGGACTGACAATCCGTGGTCGCATTTGCTCGACTATTCAACGATGCGGGCCGACTGATCGAACTGGTCTACACCGACGCCACACCCGACGTGATCCGGTGGAACGTGCGGCTCGCTGCCGGTGTTCTATGCCGCCGTCGGGCGACGGCTGGGGTATCCGCTGAAGATCGTGAAAGCATTTCGGCATATCTTCCTGCGTTGGGACGATCCTGACGGCAAGCACTGGCTCCATCCCGACCGGTTC
>JAUWPQ010000137.1 GCA_030611515.1 Planctomycetota bacterium
GAACCGGTCGGGATGGAGCCAGTGCTTGCCGTCAGGATCGTCCCAACGCAGGAAGATATGCCGAAATGCTTTCACGATCTTCAGCGGATACCCCAGCCGTCGCCCGACGGCGGCATAGAACACCGGCAGCGAGCCGCACGTCCCGCCGGGACCGTCGATGATGGCGTGAATGAACTGGTCTTCGGCATTTTGGCCGAACTCCGGCGGGATCGGTTTGTCGATCGTGATGCACGTCCACTTGGGGTTGTAACGGACGCCGCAATCCTCTTGCAGCACCGTAATCATCTGCAGAACGCAGAAGTACGCCTGCGAATTGTTGAACCGCCCCGGCGAGTCGGTGAACCTGTAGTAGTTTCGGTCCGTGTCCAAGCGGACCAACTCAGCCCATTCGTCCAATTTGCCCAGCAGGCGTGGAATATCCAGGCTCTCGGCACCCGGCAACCCAGTGGCGCAGAGCAGGTTGAGCAGGGCTATATCGGCCCTCTCCAGATCGAACCTTGGCCGGTCCGGTCAGCCAGCCTTGGCGTCTGCCTCTTCGGCACCAGGGCCGTCTGGCGTTGCCGTCTCTTGGATGCTCTCTTCTTCCGTGTCATGGGGTTGTGCCCGATGATGTACCGCGTGCGCGCATGGACCATGCCGTGCGCGCATTACCAAGCGTTACCTTACGACATCGCCGCGCGCTTTTCAAGATTTGTTTTTGGGCCACCGGCGATTTTTTTCTTCGTCCGCACGTAGCGGCTCAGCGCCCGTTGCGATCGGCTGCCTGGGGCCAAGTCGAACGCCACGCGGATCGTCGCGCCGTGTTCGCGCCACCAGCGGCGGCCCTGCTCACGTTCCATCAGCCCCAACACGGTGCGTTCGTTTTCAAGTCCCGGCGGCAAGACACGACGGATATCGGCGGGCAGCGCGGCGTCAAACCCGAATCGGGGCCACGTATAATATCCGTTCTCGCCGCCGCGCCGGCCGGCGACCGTCTCGATGCGCCGAATACCCAATCCCGCGGCGTTTTGCACCTGGCGATGGAAGACGTGCAATCCCAGGCCGCGGCCGCGCAACTCGCGGGCATAGATATGGAAGCCGTCGTTGAGCAAGACAATATCCCGCCCGACGCGGCGAAGATAGTAGTGCGCGCGATAACCGGCGGCCGGCGCGCCCATCTCGATGTAAAGCATTCCGCGCAAGGTCCCGATCTCGACTCGGGCGTCATCGGGAGCGCCCGCCAGTCCGGCGTATTCGCACGGTTCGAGCGGTCGGCGGAACAATCGTCTGGCGATCCGTTCGGCGGCCACCCGTTCGCCGAGCAAGAATTCCACATCCGCGCTACTGCGCGCCGGCCAAGGTTTCCAAGCGGTCCCAATGGGAGCAATAACGTCGGCCGGGTCCATTTCCGACCATGGACGAGGCGTAGGCCACTCGCACCCTTGACCCCATACGAGTGCAACCGATCAGTATGAGTCAGATGTAGTTTACCACGGTGCGGTGACAGCCAGTTGTCACCCCGCAAGAAAATCGCATGTAGGCCACCGTGCCGCGATCGATGATTTGGCTTGGGCGGATTGCGAATTCTGCGTCGGCTTTGCGGCGACTTGTCCGGCAAAAAACAGCTATTTAGTCCCTGGTGAATACACCCGGGGCACGGTCGGGTGCGAAAAACCACTTCCCCGCCGTGTATTCACAGCGGGCTAAATGAATGATTTTAAAACACGTTCTTAGGGAAACATCGGGCAACACCCGCGCAGGGAAGTCAATCGGATTTCGAGGGAGCGATACGAATCGTTCGACTTTTTGGGATACACCATTGGCCGGTGCTACTCGACGCGGACGGGCCGGGCCTACTTGGGCACGCGGCCGTCGCGGAAGAAGGTCTTGCGACTTTGTCGTGAGATCGGCGAGATGACCGGCCGACGGTGGACGCTGATGGACGCGACGGATCGAGTAAGCCGCCTCAACCGCATGTTAGTGGGGTGGGCCAACTACTTCCGTTTGGGTCCCGTCAGCAAAGTCTACCGAATCGTGGACAGCCACACTCGGCACAGGCTTCGACAGTGGTTGTGTGCCAAGCATAAGGTTCAAGGCCAGGGAACGTCACACTTCCCGGATGAATATCTTGAACAGACCCTGGGGCTGGTTCGGCTTCAGATGCGAACGCGCAACTTCCCGTGGGCGACAACGTGAATCCTTGTCCGAGAGCCGGATGCGGGAAATCCGCACGTCCGGTTCGACGAGCGGGATGTGAGAAATGCGGGCTAGACTTTACGTCAGACGCGCATCGGTCTTCGGAACCGAGGGTTGGGGGCTCGAATCCCTCCGGGCATACTCAGCACTCCTCAAGCCCTCTCCGCGTTCTTACCGGCAGCGACCCGGCAGGCCGTAACCGCACTCGACGGCCAACAGCCCTTGGGTTTGCGTGAGTTTGACTTGGGCAATCTTCCAGGCGATCACGCGGTGGACCAACTCGCTCTCGACGCGGTGCAGTTCCAAGCGCGCGGCGGCGAGGTCGAAGGCCGTCACGCCGTTGGATTCGCGTTTTTCCTCGAGCGCCGCGCCACGCTGCCGCCAGACTTCTTGCCGCTCCTTGGCCACGGCGATCTCACGCAACCGGGTCTCGACGTTCCAGGCGGCCTCGCGTATTTCCCGAGTGGCGTTTAGCTCGGCGTCTACTTGGGCTTGGGCCAATTGCGATCGCCGCGACCGTGCTTCTCCGTAGTCGGCCGAGCGGTCGCCCAGCAACCGCTTGGCGGCGATCGACGCGCCCAAACCGGGACTGAACGCCTGCATCCCGCTCCGCACCGCAGGCAACGTGTCGGCATCCGGCGATCCGGCGAGCATCTGAAGCGCGCCCAGATCGGCACGGTTCGCCAAGCCCTCGAACACGGCCGCTTCCGCATCGACCGGCGTTACGATCACCGTCAGATCGGCCTCGGGCCAGATCGGCGTGGTCTGGTCCATCTCGAATCCGCAGAGTTGCTGCAATTGTCCCTGAATCCCGCGGATGGCGGCGCTCAGTTGAATATGCCTGTCGATCCAATCGAGTTTTTGACGCCGCAGCGTCGTCTGGTCGACGGGCATTTTCAGCCCGCTCCGTTTGAGTTCCTCCAGATTGTCCGCGGCGCGATCGATCTGCTCGACGCTTCGTTGCAGGATATCGCGGTTTGCTTCGGCCTCGGCCAGCGAGTAGAACAGTTCGAGCGCGGCGGCGGCGGCCTTGTTTCGCTCGTCGATGGCGCGGTAAGCCATCAGCTTGCTTAGCGCGACGGCCGCCCGTTGTCCGCGGCGGTTCGAGTTTGCCAGCACCGCCTCGCTCTCCGCGTCATAGAGCTTTGCGATCGGTGCGTTGGCGGCGGCCAGACACTGGACCTCCACGGCCCGCAGCACGCGATACCCGACGGGCGACGGCGGCGAGCCAAGCGCCCGATCCACCTCCTCGTAGCTCGCCAGCGCCGTGGTATCCGTCTCGATGCCGCCCCGTTCCGCCCGCGTTTCGGTGGGCATCGGCGCTGCGACGGCGCCGCTCGTTCCGCCGCCGCTTACACAAGCGCAGCGTCGGGCGCAGCCGGCCAGCGCAGAGGCGAGAATCAATCCCCACGAAATTGCGGAAAGGAGTCTTGGCATAGTAACCCGGCGGCGAGATGCGGAAAATACACCTTATTCTTTCATCGAGTTCCATTTTTGCCGACTGCAACTATTCTTTTGATGTGGAAGGGGGGGTAATATGAGTCGAGTATGCCGGGGGTATCCGCTCTTTTCCGCCGCTACAGTTGCATTCCGGCTGAGGTAGTTGCCAACATGCCCACGATGGGATTCCTCTGAGCAATCCCGCCCGAACGAATTCCCATTCAGATATCTGTATGCAGGAACCTCTTGACGGCACCGAATTATGGATATATACTAACGTTCACTTCAATGAGAACGTCCGTGGCAGTGAGCTTTTTCTTGTCGCGATAAATCAGCAATACCGATCTTGCGAGGAACCCCCAGGACCGTTATCCTTCCCGCCTTATTTACCAAGGAGGAAAGAACCATGGCGCAAGCCTCTTCGATTGAATGGACCGAGTCCACCTGGAATCCCGTTACCGGTTGCACGAAGATCAGTACCGGCTGTGCGCATTGCTATGCCGAGCGAATGGCAAAACGGCTCCAAGCCATGGGCCAAGATCGTTACCGCAACGGATTCAAGGTCACGTTGCAGCCGGACGCAGTAGATGCTCCGCTTCACTGGAAACGTCCTCGAATGATATTTGTCAATTCGATGAGCGATCTGTTTCACAAGGATGTTCCAACCGAGTTCATAAAAAGGTGTTTTTCGGTTATGCAGCGGGCATCGCAGCACACGTTTCAGGTTTTGACAAAGCGCCCCGAACGGGCGGCCAAACTAGCTTCCTCTCTGCTGTGGCCCAGCAACGTGTGGATGGGCGCTACGGTCGAAAATGCGGACTACGTTTCCCGCATTCGCGCTCTGGTTCAGATCCCCGTCGATGTTCGATTCCTTTCCCTGGAGCCGCTTCTTGGCCCGATACCGCGATTGCCGCTGAAAGGCATCCACTGGGTTATTGTCGGCGGCGAATCGGGGCCAAAAGCAAGGGCAATACAAGCCGATTGGATTCGGCGGATTCGAGACCGTTGCCTTACGCAACGAGTCCCATTTTTCTTCAAGCAATGGGGAGGCGTACGGAAGACCCTTGCAGGACGCAAGCTGGACGGAAGGTTTTGGGACGAAATGCCTATGGTGACGGAGAGCCGTGATGGAACGCGCGATCGACTTGTGGCGTGACCTTTGCGAGGCATACAAAGAGCCGGATGGTCTTCCAACCTGGGAAGAGGGTGGCCAGTGGACCAAGGATAAACTGTATTTTTGGAAGCGATACATCGACACGACGACAAAGGCCATGTCTGGCGCAAGCGGTCGCCGAGCCTTTCCTGGTGGATTGGTTTATGTGGACCTGTTCGGTGGTCCAGGAGTGTGTACTCCAAAAGGATGTCCCAGCAGTCGATTCCCGGGTTCAGCAATCATCGCGGCACACGCGCCGATGCCTTTTACGAAGATAATCGTATGCGAAATGGATCCGTCCATGGCGGATGCGTGCCGCACTCGACTTGATAAAACTCCGGCTGCGGGAAGATGTAGCGTTCTGGTGGGTGACTGTAACGAGTTAATCGAGGATGTCGTCCGTCTGATCCCACCGCGAACATTGACCTTGGCCTTCGTCGATCCCAAGGGGCTCGATGCCCGATTTAACACTATCACGACACTGTCGCAAAATGCAAGGGTGGATTTTGTCGTGCTTTTTGCCGATGCTCTCGACGTTAATCGGAACATGGAACACGTGTACCGTCAGAACCCTAATTCCAAACTCGATAAATTTCTGGGACCAGATTTAGACTGGCGTGAAGAACTCCCTAAATCGACACCCGCAAACTCTATCGAGCGTCGAAAGATATTTGCGGATATTTACAAAAGGCAATTGCAAAGACTTCTCGGATATCAATTTTTCGATGAAAAAGTTATGAAAGACGGCGGCAAGCCGTTTTACCGACTCGTATACGCCTCAAAGAGCGAACTCGGCTTGAAGTTCTGGAGGGATGCCCTCAAGGAAGATTCATCCGGCCAACGTGATTTTTCCTTCTAGCCAGGAACATCTTCGATATTCTTGTCACCGCGCATCATTTGATTTGAGCCTCCGCGGGTCGAGCACGACGTGCTTGATCCGCTTCCGCCGTCAGGTGTAGACGACGTGGACCAGCCCGTCGCGGGTTTGAATAATGGCGGGCGAAGGTTGCGAAACCGCAAGCGGCTTATTGAGCCAATAACGATAAAACAACCCGCTCTCTCTTTCCTCTTCCCTCTTCTCTCCTCTCCCTCACCCCACGTCGCCCAAATCGAGCGCCTTGCCGTAGCGTGCCATCATCATCTGCCGCAGTTTAGTGTGCTCTTCCCGAGCCAAGTCGGGATCGGCCGTGGTCAAAGCCTGGGCGTCGCGACGGGCTTCTTCGAGAATCGATTGGTCGCGCAGCAGATCGGCGATCCACAGTGGGGGCATGCCGTGCTGTTTCGTCCCGAAAATGTTGCCGGGGCCACGCAACTTGAAATCGGTCTCGGCCAACTCGAAGCCGTCGGTCGATGAGACGAACGCCCCCAGCCGCCGGCGCGATTCCTCGGTCTGCGGGTCGCCGAAGACGCAGCAGAAGCCGGCATACTTGCCGCGACTGATCCGCCCGCGGAGCTGGTGCAACTGCGCCAGGCCAAAGTGGTGTCCGTCCTCGATGGTCATCAGCGTGGCGTTCGGCACGTCCACGCCGACCTCGACCACCGAAGTGCAAACCAACACCTGAATCTCGCCGCTGCGGAAGCGATCCATCGCGGCGTCCTTTTCGGCCGAGGACATCCGCCCGTGGATCAGACCGATCCGAAAGGCCTCCAATTCGCCGTTGGCCAGCGTTTCGTAGGTCTCGTCGAGGCTTGCAGCACGGGTCGCCTCCGACTGCTCGACCAGCGGCGTGACGACGTATCCCTGCCTTCCCTCGCGGAGTTTGCGTCGGAAGAAGTCCCACCACTTCGCCCGCTGGCCTTCGTTGGCCAGATAGGTATTGACCTTCTGCCTGCCCGGCGGGCTGTCGTCGATGGTCGAAACGTCGAGGTCGCCGAAGAGGGTCATGGTAACGGTGCGCGGGATCGGCGTGGCGGTCATCACGAGGTAGTGCGGGTCGAGTCCGGCGTGTTTGAGCACCGCCCGCTGACGGACGCCGAACTTGTGCTGCTCGTCGATCACCACCAGGCCGAGGTTGGCGAAGGAGACGTCCTCCTGGATAATCGCCTGGGTGCCGACGATCACGTCGACCTCTCCCGCGGCGATCAGTTCCAACAGCGCGGTCCGCCGGCCGGGCGGCAATCCGCCGGTCAGTTGCGCGCGGCGGACGCGGCTGTCAGCCAGCAACTTGTCCAGCGTCAATGAGTGCTGCCGGGCCAGGACCTCCGTGGGGGCCATCAGCACCGCCTGGCAGCCGTGGGCCACCGCCAGCAGCATGGCGTAGACGGCCACCACCGTCTTGCCGCTACCCACGTCGCCTTGCAACAGCCGGTTCATCGGTATCGGACCGGACATGTCGGCGGCGATCTCGGCGATGGCTCGCTCTTGGCCGGCGGTCAACTCGAAGGGGAACAACCGTCGGATTCTCGCGTCGATCTTGGCCGTGGCCTCCAGCGTCGGGGCCTTCCGCTGGTCGTGCTGCTGCCGACGCTTTACGGCCAACGCCAATTGCAGAATGAACAACTCCTGATAGACCAATCGTCGTCGGGCGCGGTCGAGACTCTCCTGATCGTCGGGGAAATGCACCTGCGGCAGCGCGCGACTGAGCGGCCAGAGGTCGTGCGCTTGCAGATATTCCTCGGGAAAGACCTCGTCGAGCACCTCCATGTACGTCTCGAGCGTGCCGCGGACGATCTTTCGCATCTGCCATTGCAACAGGCCCTCGGTCAGCGGATAGACGGGCAAAATCTTGGTGGCCGGCTCCTCCTCTTCCGCGTCGAGCGTCTCGACTTTCGGGTGTGTCATTTGCCAGACCAGCCCCTCGTATTTCGGCTTGCCGGAGAACATCACCCGCTGTCCGAATTGGAAGCGGTCTCGCATGGAGGGCTGGTTGAACCAGATGGCCCTCAGTTGTCCCGTTCGGCAGCGGAGCGAGACGCCCAGCACGCAACCGCCCGAGCTGGTGTTTCGCAAGTCGATGTCCTCGACCACGCCGCGGACGCTTTGCAGCTTACCCTCTTCGAGCTGTTCGACGTCGCGTTCGTCGCTGAAGTCCTGATAGTCGCGTGGGAAGAAGAAGAGCACGTCGCGGACGGCGTGCAGTTCGAGCCGTTCGAGCAATTCGGCCCGCGCCGGTCCGACCCCTTTCAGAAACTGGACGGGCGTGGCAAGCTGTTCGGCGGCGGAACGTTCGGCGGCCATGCCGGTATTGTATCGGGACCGGCGGCACTGGCAAAGCCAGTGTTTAAGAGGGATCTGTCGGAGTGTGCCACTGGCTCTGCCAGTGTTTGGAAGGAACCTCTTGATGCCCCGGCACTGGCAAAGCCAGTGGCACACGTGCAGCCATCGGCCAGTCTGGCACGCGTGATTGACGCGTGGTGGCCGTTTTGTTAAGCTGCGAAAGTGTCTTGTTTGGACGTAAACGAGAAAAATCCCATTTTCCAGCGAGGAGTTATGGTTCGCCATCCGGCGCCTTCGCGCCTTCAGTCGCCAGTTGTCGTCGAAGAAGTCGAACTCAACGGCCACATCATCGACAGCCTGATTTTGCCCAAGGTTCTCGACGCCATTCTGAACAACGGCGGCAACTTCCAGCTCAAGCGGGTCGAGGTCGGCCAGTCCAACGATGATCCCAGCCATGCCCTGATCGTGGTCCAGGCGGCCGACCGGGAAACGTTGGACCACATCCTTTCGCAGATCGCCGATCACGGGGCGATGCCCACCACGGCCCAGGATTGTACGCCGGTCGCGGCCGACGTGGACGGTGTTTTTCCAGAGGGTTTTTACAGCACCACCAATCAACGGACCGAGGTCCGGCTGGACGGCGATTGGACACCGGTGGCCGATCAGGAAATGGACTGCGGCATTCTGATCGACCCCGCCGCCGGCACGGCGCGCTGCCTGCCGATGAATGCGGTCCGCGTGGGCGAGTCGGTTGTCGTCGGCCACGCCGGCGTCCGCGTCTTTCCGCAAGAGCGCTCGCGCGAGTCGCACGGATTCGCCTTCATGGACAGCAACGTCTCGACCGAGAAGCCCAAGGGTATCGCCATCCGCGAGATCGCCCGGACGTTGCTGGAAAACCGTGCCGGCGGCGGCAAGACCCTGCTGGTCGGCGGGCCGGCGATCGTGCATACCGGCAGCGGCAAGTGGGTCCAGCAGTTGATCCGCCGCGGCTACATCGACCTGCTCTTCGCCGGCAACGCCCTGGCCACACACGATATCGAGCAGGCCATGTTCGGCACCAGCCTCGGCGTCTATCTCGACGAAGGCCGTCAGGCCGAAGCCGGACACGAACACCATCTGCGGGCGATCAACCGCATTCGACGCGCCGGCGGCATCCGGCAAGCCATCGAAAGCGGCTTGTTGAAGTCGGGCATCATGTACGAATGTGTCCGCAACAACATTGATTTTCTGCTGGCCGGCAGCATCCGCGACGACGGCCCGTTGCCCGACGTAATTACCGACTCCCTGGTGGCCCAGCAGCGGATGCGGGAGAAAATCCGCGACGTGACGTTCTGCCTGATGGTCGCCACCACGTTGCACTCGGTGGCGGTGGGCAATCTCCTGCCCGCTTCGGTCAAGGTCGTCTGCGTGGATATCAACCCCTCGGCGGTCATCAAGCTCTCCGACCGCGGCTCGTTCCAAACCTCCGGCCTGGTGACCGACGTGGAACCGTTCTTGCGGGTTTTGGTCGAGGAACTGACCACAATGGAAGCATAACTGGAAGGCGGAGGGCTGGCCGCTTCAGCGGCCAGTTGTCCCCGAGGAGTGCAATCGTGGAAAAATTATCGACCGCCGCGGGGTTGATTGTACGTCAACAGAAAGAGTGGGGCGAGATTCTCACCGGTTTCGAGACCCGAAACAAATACATCGTATCGGATGTCTCCGGCACAAGGCTCTATCTGGCGGCCGAGGAGAGCGGCTCGACCCTGCTACGATTGTTCCTCAAGGCCCTGCGCCCGTTCTCCATTACCGTTATGTCGGAAGACGGCCGGGCGGTATTGCGGGTCAGCAGGCCGTTCCGATTCTACTTCCATCGCGCCGAGGTCTTTGATTCTCAAGGGCAATCGTTGGGGGCGATAGAGCGGCGGTTTTCATTGCTCCGACGCGTCTATTCCGTGTCTGACGCTTCCGGGCAAGAGAGGTTTCAGCTTTTCGGTCCCATTCTGCATCCCTGGACGTTCCAGATCAGACACGACGACGTCGAGATCGGAAGGATAACAAAAAAGTGGAGCGGACTGATGAAGGAAGGTTTCACGGACGCGGACAATTTCGGCATCGAGTTCCCCGCGGAATGGGACGTTGAATTGAAGGCCCTATTTCTCGGCGCGGTATTCCTGATCGATTTTGTCCACTTTGAAAACAAGGGCAACAACTGAGGGACGAAAAGGGAGGAGAGCGGTTTTTATCGTTTAACCCGGAGCCATCGGCGACGGGGATGTCACCCATCTCCCGCCGTCGCCCCGCCGTCGCCGCTGGCTCCGGGTTAAACGACTTTGAGTGGCTAAACAAGGGATTCGCCCCGCGGCAGGAAAACCTCGGCCAACATGCAACGGGCACTGCCGCCGCCGATCGATTCGATCGTTTCCAGATCGACGCTGACGATCTTGCCGTAAACGGACAATCGCTCACGCTGCCGGGGCGTAAAACCCTTTTCGGCGCGGGCGGACATCACGATCAATAGTTCGCCGTCGCGGGTGCGGAGCTGAAGGACGTTGCCGCAATAGTGCCGCTCCATCTGCTGGAGGGAGATTTCCAGCACGTAGAACGAACGCCCGAGCGATTGCAATACCCGATCACGTTGTACGGCGTCGCGGATCGACTCGGCGCAGATCACTGCGTATCGGCCGCCGAGATTCATCATTACGTTGGTGTGATAGACCGGTTTGCCGGAGGAGCCTTTGGTATCGAAGAGGATTCCCTCCTTGTACGCGCGGAAGCGGATGAATCGCTCGAACAGTTCCACGTCGCAGCGTTGCGATCGGGCGGCGTAGACCACCCGGTCCACGCGGTCGATGACCAGTGCCCCGGTCCCTTCGAGGAATTTTTCAGGTTGGTCTTCGCCTGCGCGGCCGAAGCGGATGAGGTTTTTGACCGTCCGGCCGTGTTGCCGCAGCAGCCGCTGGAGATCGTCGGGTCGCACTTCCACCCGACGGTTGGGCGCCATCATCGGGTAGGTGATGAGCGCGCCGTCGTGATGCGTGGAAAACCAATTGTTGGGAAACACGGCGTCGGGGACCTTGATTTGGCCCTGGTCATCCGGTTCCAGAACCATAACGTCGATCCCTTCGGCCCGGAGCCGATCGACCATGTTTTGGAACTCGACGTTTGCCCGACGGTTGATCTCGGAGTCGGCCGCCTGGGGTCTGGTCTGAAACTCGTTGTCCAGCGCAGTCTCTTCGTTGAAACCGAAATCGCGCGGCCGGACCATGACCACGGCGTCCGCAATCTGGGCGATGTGAACCACAAATCCTCCCTGGTAAAAGGGCTTTTTAGCCCGGATAATCCATGAGGGGTGTCATGGGTAAGCGCAGCTTACCCGTGTGTCTCAATGTTGCATCACGGGTAAGCTGTGCTTACCCATGGCACCCAATTAACCTCCAACTTTTTCCGCTGTTGGTGGG
>JAUWPQ010000136.1 GCA_030611515.1 Planctomycetota bacterium
GGCGAGATGAGCTTCGACGGCGGATGTGACGAAGGAAAAAACATCGCGGCGCTGCTGACGACAACTCTCAATCACCGTCAACATCGTCTCGACAAATCGACTGCCCCCTACGCTTTGAGTTCCAAACGACAGCTTCCGCCAAATTGCCGCGTGACGCAACGAACGCTCGCCCGCGTTGTTCGTCGGCTCAATACCTTCATGCCGCAAAAACGCCCACAACCATCCACGATGCTCGAACAACTCGCAGGTGGCGCGTCGCAAGCGATGCCCAAGGTATTTCGCCTGGCCGTCGCCGCTGATACTCGATCACGAGCGGCTTGATCTCGGGCAATTCCCACACCTGATGTCGCAGCGGTTCCGGGTCGGAGCCGGAGAGTTTCGCGCCGCAGCGTCGGCATTCGGCGGGTTTGAGCGGTTTTACATCGTCGCAGTCCTCGGCCGGAATCAATGGGCGTTCGTGTTTTTCGTGGCCGGGCTGCCCGCCGCGTTTCTTCTTCGATTTGCGTTTCGGCGGCTGTGGTCGGGCGTGAGGATGTTGCGAACTGGGCGGCAGCGAGGAGTTTTGTGGGTTCAGGCCCAACCGAGATTCGAGTTTCGCAATCCGCGTTTTCAACTCGGCGATCTCCGCCAACAACGGGCGGATGATGGCCTGTGCTTCCGGCGACAGCATTGATTTTTCCATCTCGTTTTGGGAGTCCATTCCCATGGTGGCTTCCTTTCCTGAAATGCCGGATTACCCAAATCGTCACGAATTCTACCACCCGAGCCCAAAATCTCCGATCCCAACCCAACCAGCCCAAAACCGACAGGAAGTCCGTTCCTGCACCCTCCTTTCATCCTTGAGGCTGTTTTCCGTCGACGCGGAACACTATACTTACGGAAATGGTTGACCACGTCGAAATCCGACCGACCGGCCCCCTAAGGGCGTCGATCCGCCCGCCGGGATCGAAAAGCATCACCAATCGGGCGCTGGTCTGTGCCGCGCTGGCCGAGGGAGAATCGGTGCTGACCGGGGCATTGGACTGCGATGACACTCGGGCAATGATCGAGGCCTTGCTTCGGTTGGGCATCGCGGTCGAACACGACAGGGCCGCGGCGGCCATTCGCGTTGCCGGCCGCGGCGGAGAGCTGCCCTCCGACGACGTGGAACTGTACGCAGCCGACAGCGGCACGACGGCGCGGTTTCTCACGGCCGTCGCGGCACTGGGCCACGGAACCTACCGAATCGACGGCTCGCCGCGCATGTGCCAGCGACCGATCGGAGACCTGCTGGACGCCATCGGTCAACTCGGTGCCGAGGCGGTTTCGGAATCGGGTAACGGCTGTCCGCCGGTGGTGGTTCGCGGCCGGGGGTTGCGAGGCGGCCGGGCTACCCTGGCCGGAGACGTTTCCAGCCAGTTCCTCAGCGGCCTGCTGATGGCCGCGCCGTACGCCGAGACCGACGTGGAACTCGCGGTTGTCGGAAACCTGGTCTCCCGGCCCTTCGTCGATATGACGTTGGCCGTGATGGCGTCGTTCGGCGTCGTTGCGAATGAGCCGGACGCCCGGCGTTTCATCGTCTCCGCCCCTCAACGTTACCGAGCCAGACGATATGCGATCGAGCCGGACGCGACTGCCGCCGGCTATTTCCTCGCCGCCGCGGCGATCACCCAAGGAGAAGTGACCGTCGAGGGCCTCTCTCGCGGCAGTCTGCAAGGCGACTTGGCGTTCTGCGAATGTCTGCGGCGGATGGGCTGCGAAGTGCGGTATGACTCGGACCGGGTAACCGTAGTCGGCCGGCCGTTGCACGGCATCGAGATCGACATGGGCGCGATCAGCGACGTGGTTCCGACGCTGGCCGTCGCGGCGTTGTTCGCCGCCGGGCCGACGACGATCCGCGGCGTTGCCCATATTCGCCTCAAGGAGTCCGACCGGATCGGCGCTTTGGCGGCGGAGTTGCGGAAGTTTGGCGCGGAGGTCGAGGAGCGCCCCGACGGGCTGACGATTATGCCCCGCCCCCTACGCGGCGCCGAGATCAATCCGCACGACGACCATCGCCTGGCGATGAGTCTGGCGTTGGTCGGGCTGGTTGTTCCGGGAGTGGTTGTCCGAAACCCCGACTGCGCGGCGAAGACTTATCCGAGTTTTTTTCGCAATTTGAAAGAACTATCAACCCGTTGAAAGAGTGATAGCCGCCCGTCGGAAAAGTTGTAGGAGTCGCCTCCTACCTTTTCAACGAGTCTACTACGAGTATTGTTGCAGTTCAGATTTCCGGTGTGTGACGGTTTCGAGCAATTCATCCGCTCGGTGAAGCAATACGTTGTTCGATTCCGCACAATCCCAGCGTAGGTTCGTCGGATCGGCGGCGATCATCTGCCCCTGGCAATGCTGGCAAACGAGCTTTCTGCCGAGATACTCCACGCGAATCTGCAAGCGACGACCGCACGTGGGACACTCTTGGATGAAAAAAGTGGGGTTCGACATTGTGGAACCTCCTGTTGCCTGACGACAAACCCAATGTGCCAGAACTAGATTATCGCACGGCATTGGATTTTGTCAATTGCAGCAGCTTGGGCGAGAGGCCTGGATTACATTTTGCTAATCGGGGGGGTGGCTTGTGCAACCTGCCTATTATGCAAGGCCATGGGTAACCGTTCACGGGTTGGCTGGGGACTGGTCCATTTTTCGGTCGAAAAACGCATTTCGCGGGCAAACGGTTGGCCGAAAACATGGACCTTGTATGTTTCCAAATAGTCTTTGGGGGCATGTTATCAAAAGTTACTTTGGAGGGTAAATTGGGATTCGCAGGGGATCCCCTGTTCCGCCGATTCAATGGCAACCGCACCGGCCGGAACCCCCCGTAATCCGGGTGAAGGCTCTCCATTATACCGGACTATCCACGCCCGACACCGTGTTTTCTCGGGGTACATTGTGCCAAACATCGCCGCCCCCCTTTGCATATCTGCTTTTGTGCCATTAGGTTCCATCATTTTCGCTTGACAATGCACGTTGCTTGCAGTATACATAGGTACATATTAGTATCGAGGGCCGCCGCCGATGACGTCGTATGCCCGGGAAAATCTATTGCGTCTGATGGCCGCCGCCGGGCTTTCGCAACGCCAAGTGGTCGAACGAACGGGCCTAAACGCGCGGACGGTTCGGGGAATTATCCGCGGCGGACACAAGCCGCACGCGCGAACACTACACCGCCTCTCCAAGGGGCTGGGGGTGAAGATCGACGAGTTCTTCGTCGATCCCGCCAAACTGCTCTACCGCCGTTTCGACCGCCGCACGAATCCCGTCGTGGCCAAAGTGGTTGAAGAACACCGGGAGTTGTTCCACAATTGGACCGAGGCCGATTTCAACGAGCTTCACGGCCGGGTCGGCGAGGGAGGCGCGTTGACCGTCGAAGGGACGTTGGCCGCCGTTCGCCACATGAACCGCAAGCGGGAATTGCACGAGAAGTTCGACGTTCTTTTGGAAAGCCGTTATGTCGAAATCGCCGCCGGAATACTCGACGTGCTTTACGAGAAAACAGTGGATAGTGGATAGTGGATAGTGGATAGTGGATAGTGGGTAGTGGATAGTGAACTTGTTCCCACGACGGGTGGCACTGACGTAAGAGGTTGAGATGGAGTGCCACTGGCTTTGCCAGTGCTTGCAGCTTGATTGACGTTCCATCGTGTTGTGAGTAGAAGTCGATGAATCTGTTCGGTGGGGCTCGCCGATCAATATTGCCGTCATCCCACCCTACTCGCCTCAACCAATATGCGGTATATTCAAGATTATGAAAAGATGTTTGCACATCTTCCAAACGATAAACAGCAGGAATTGGAGCGGATTGTCTCCGTCGTCCGGGAAGGGTGCGGGTATTGTAGTGCCTGCAGTGCCGGCCGCAACGTACGGCGTCGCCAAGATATTTGCGCGCTGATGGATGGCCCGCATGGTCTGATACGTTCTCGAACCAAGGGTGCAAGGAGTCGACCGGATGAACACGATGAAGTGCCCGAATTGCAGCACCCCTATGTCCCCGTCAGACGATCCGGACGTGACCGTCGATGTCTGCCCCGGTTGCGGTGGACGGTTCTTCGACAAGGGCGAACTGAACGAGTTTGCCACGGGCATCGCCGGCGATGTCGAAGGGCGGTCGCTGATTTGGACCGACGTGGTTCATGCGGTCGAGCATGTCGCCCCGGTCGATAAGCTGCCCCAGAGAGGTTGCCCCCGCTGCGACGGTGAACCGATGAAGAAGGTCGGGCTGGTCACGTTCGTGGGCATCGTTTTCGATTTCTGTCCCAAGTGTGAAGGATTCTTTCTCGACGTCGGCGAAGTCAAGAGCATGAACCGGAAACTGAAGGAGTATTCCGGTGATGGGCTGGGCGACGAATACCGGAACCATCACCAAGGGCTGCTCGTTCGCGGCAACATGTACTTCGGTGGCACGACCGCTCCTCCGTTTGTGTTTCAAAGAGGCATCGCTACCGCCACGATCGAGACCAAGGTGTACTTCAACCGCCCGCTGGACCTGGGGCTTCATGTCTATCCGGAGCGGTGGCCCGCGAAGTTGGCCAAGGCGTTCGGCCTGTTCGGCAAACAAGGCATTGTAACCGGTGACGCGGAGTTCGACGCCGCATTTATCATACAGGGCAACGACGGGGAGAAAGTCAAAAAACTGCTTTCGCCGGAGGTTCGAAAGGCGGCCTTGCGGTTTGTATCGACCGCGCCGCGATTCTTCAGTCACCAGGGACCGCTACAGATATTCGACGACTGCGTCTGCTACACCGAAGGCCCGTATAGCGGCAAGGCCGAGATCGACTGGAAATCACCGGCGGCCGCCACGATTATCGACGGCCTGATCAGCATCGCCACTGCAATGAAATGACCAATCACCGCACATTGCGGCAATGCGGAATGCTACCCACTACCCACTATCCACTACTTCCGCCTCGATCACTTGCAGTTCGCCGATCCGCTGGGCGCCGATCGCACTTGTGACAGAGTAGATCGTCCCGTCCGCGCCGCGGATGCAACAGGTGTGGTCCAAAACGAGGTCCTCCTCGACGAATATCCGATAGCGGGTAGTGGTGCTGGGAGTTACATCGTCGGCGTCGATCTTCGTCTCGATCGGCTGAATCCTCGCCCGAACACCGGTCCGCCAGGTCCGCCAACTCGATTCGTCGACCGCCTTCAAGACGGAGATCGTGTCGTCCAAGCCGAAGGCGACCGAGACGTTCCGCGTCTCGCAGCGCCAGCGGGCGCCGAGGGTTGCCTGCTTCACCGTCAAGATCGTCCATCGCTGGTCGTCGCCGTCGAGGATCACGTCGCCCAGCCGGGGCGATTCGGGCAACTCGGCGACGGGCAAGTGCCAAACCAGATCGACGGCCGTGTACAAGCCGCCGCTGACCACGTACTTGCGGACGTCGCCCCGGTTGACGATCGCGGCCTGGCCGGCGGTGATCGCCCTGCGCAGTGCATGGGCGATCGCCGTGCCGCCCGCGCCGGGAGTGCTCCCGCGCCGCAGCAGGGTGACCGTTTCCGTGCCGTCGCCGACGGCCGTGAGATCGGCGGATGGGTCGAAGTCGAGTGACATTGTTTCTTAGTGGTCAGTGGTCAGTGGTCAGTGGCCAGTTAAAGCAATAAACTGACCACTGGCCACTGACCACTGGCCACTCTCCCTACGTATAACCTTGCGAACGTTCTTCAAACGGCGTTTCGCCGGCCAGTTTTTCGTTGCACCAATCGACGGTCCGCTGGAGTTGCGCGAGATAGCCGTTCCAGGCGACCATTTGGCCGTCGATCATATAAGTCGGTTTCGGCTGGGCGGTGATCTCGGCCATGCGGGCCAACGTCTGGCTTTTGATCGTGGCGATTTGTTGGGCGTCGGTGGACATGGGAGTTTCGGGGTTCGGGGTTCGGGGTTCGGGGTTCGGGAATGCGATTTCCCCGAGTCCCCAGTCCCGAATCCCGAGTCCCCCCTTCCTAAGTTACATTGATTCTAAAACGCACCACAATTACTTGTCCGACTGCCGGGGTGAGTTGATACTCGACCAGGTATCGCCGGCCGGCGACGGCGAAAGCCGGGTGCGTCGAAACGTCCGGCGTGTGGCGGAAGTTGTAGCCGGTGGCGTCGACGGTCCAGAGCGAATCGTTCTGAAGGGAATTGAACAGCACGTCGGCGACCGTCAGCGTCACGTCGGTGTGTCCCTCGACCGCGATGCGGTCGTCGGGGTTCTGGTCGTCCAACAGGTAAACGGTGTACTCGATCGAGTTGATGTCGGCGATCGTGACCGGATCGGCGTCGTCGCCGACGACCCGCGCCAGCAGCGTTACCGTTCCGTTTTTGAACGCCGTCCCGTGTATGTCGAGTGCTTCAGCCATTGCGGAGCCTTACAGTTGCGATTGGGTTGCTAAACTTGTCCGGCTTCGGCGCCGGAGTGATAGTCTTGGCCGATCACGGCGCCCACGCAAAACTCCTGTCCGGACGCGGCGCCGGTGCAGGCCGGTTGGGCCTCGTCGTAACGATACGGCCCAAGGACCACCGGTCCCCCGAAAGTTACGCATCGGAACGATCTCGCGGCGAGAGTCTTTGGGGCGAAAGTAAGTTTCATCGTTTAATGTTCAATGTCCAATTTCCAATGTTCAATTTTCAATGTTTTGGTCATTGAACATTGGTCATTGGACATTGGACCTTTCTCAGTCTGGCGTGTAACTTACGTTCGTCCGGTTTCCCGCCGCGTCGGTGGTGACTTGAACTCGGGTGGTCGAGCCGTCGAGCCCCTTGAATATTTCCAGTCCGCTGCCGGCGCCGCTGACCTTGCCGGCCATCACGGCGGCCATTACCCGCATCGCTTGGCGAACGGTCATGTCGGTTTCGATTCCGTCATCTTGATCCAGCAGTGCGTCGGCGACGTTGTCCACGTCGAGCACTTGCCTCGGTGTCACGGTCACGTCAACGTCGGTGTCGTTGCTGTTGTTGCTCTGGAGCGTGGCGGTGATCGCCTGTCCGTTGGCGACGAAAATCGGCCCGGTGCGCAGCGAGGCCCGCAAAACGGCCGCGTCTTTCGCCGTGGACGCGCTGCCGCCGCCGATGGTCGCCCCGCCGACCGTGACAACCAGAGTCAGCGTGGCCGCGTTGGTGTGCAGGTCTTTCGACCCGTCGCCGACACGGATGTCCAGTTCCCACTGGCCGTCTGCCGCCGCCGTCTTGTTATAGACCGTGGCCGCCGAGGCGTAGAGGTTGTAATCGCCGTTCTGTTGCTCGATTGCCATGCCGCACTCCAATCAAATGTTCAAATTCCAATGTTCAATGTTCAATTTAACGAGGGATTGACATTGAACATTGGTCATTGGTCATTGGTCATTGGTCATTGATCACCGGCTGGATCGTCGGCCGAATCAGCCGTTGCCACGGCTCGCACTCTTCACTGCCACGGCCAAAGTTGAAAATGTCCTTGATCATCCAAAGTGGCAACGCCTCGGCGTAAACACGAAAGTCATCAAGCAGGCCGGAGATGATAAACGAATTGCTAAAATAATTCCTCCCAATTTCTGAACTGCCATATCCATCAGGCACCGACTTCGTATTTGCGCCACCACCGTGCGGCTGTCCGTTTAGATAGAAATTGATGTACCCATCGGCTGCTCGCGTCACTGCTAAATGCTTCCATGATCCAGAAAGAGACGCTCCAGCCGTGGAATAGATAGCCAGATAACTCGTGCCGTCTCCGATGTTTATTCGCATCCGGTTATCGGCGAAAAACAACCAGGATGTTCTTACGCCTGCGGCAGTGCCGGTGCCATTGTTGAACAAGCCATCATTTGCGTATATCACGCTGAGATTGATCCAAGTTGCCAGTGTCCACGGCCCCAACCCCAGGGGGAGGATTTCGCTAGCCACACGAATTTTGCTACTCGACCCGTTGAACAACGCCGCCTGCCTGAGACCTGGCTTGCTATTTGGATATGTTATGTCGGTCGGCGTGCCGTGGTTGCCGTTGCCGCTGGCGTCGTTCGCGTCGCCGTTCAGTTTGTAGTGGGCAAGTGGAGGCATTTTTCACGCCATTTTTTCAACCGGACGAAACGATCCAGGGTTCAAAGTGGGGAATGGAAGGGGCGGACGGTCCGCCCCTTCCTCAACTTGCGATCAGCTTCCGGCGCCGGTGCTTTTGACGACGTAGCGGGGATTGATGACCGCCGCGGCGCCGCGCTCGCTGGCCTTGAAGCGCAGCACGATGTCCTGGTTGAACTCGGCCTCGCTGTTCGGCGGAGACTGAGCGACCGTGATCGGCCAGTTCTCCATGTAGGCGAAGGCCTTGCGGAAGTCGCCGATGAACCAATACTTCTTGGCGTCGTCGGCGGCGTAACCGGCGGCCAGCATCCGGCGGTAAGCTAACCGGCTTTCGGTCACCGTGTAGTTGCCCAGCGGGTTGGCGACCGTGGTGGTCGTCGCTCCGCTGCCGGTCGAGTAAGTGATCTCGGCCGTGTTGAAGACGCGGTGCGCGGCGTGGCGATAGGCCGGCATCACCAGCACGGTGGTCGCCTGAATCAGCACCGGCTCACCGGTGTTCGGATCGAGGATGTCGGCGAACAGTTGTTCGGCGGCGTCCACGTCGGTCCAATCGACCAGTTCCTCGGTCATCTCGTTGATCCAGTCGCCGTCTGGGGCCACGCCGGTGCCTGCGTTGCTGTAGGTGTTGTAGGCGGCGCCCTTCCACTTGTAGTTGTTCGTCGCGCCGATCAACAGGTCGAGCAACCGCTTCTCCTTGTTCAGGCCCAACACCTCTCCGACCTCCGATGCGCGCTGAAGGATCAGGTGCGTGCGGTCGAAGAAAATCGCCTCCCTGGTCACGGGTACGATGAACCCGCGCTTGGTCGTCTGCGGCGTCTCGATGTAGTCCTCGGCGAAACCCAGGCTGGGATAGGGCATGCCGGGGTGGACTTCGGCCACCTCGTCGCTGATCCGGCCGATGCCGGGGATCAACTCGCCGTCGAGCCGCGTGGGAATGGTGTCGACCAGCCGCGAGAGGACGAACGCCTCCTGGGCATAGGCCTCCATGATTTTCGACTGGACCACCTGGCCGGTGATGTTCGAGAAGGCGGTCACGTCGACGCCGTCGCCGGCCTCCAGCAGGGTAGCGCCGCCCTGGCGCGGGTCCATCTGGCGCACGCGCTGCGGGCTGAGGGTCGCCTCGGCCAGTTCGCGGACGCTGAAATCTTCCGGCTTCAGGTCGCCGGATTGCAGGGCCTCCTGCAAATGCCGCACGGTCTTCTCCGGCCCGTTGGTCTCGTACATGCGTTTCAGTTCGCGGTATTTGATCGCTCTCACGATATGGTTCTCCAAGTAAAAAGGTTCGGGATTCGGGATTCGGGATTCGGGGGTCGGGATTCTCCCTCGCCCCTCGTCCCCCGCCCCTCGCCCCTATGTTCACTACGCGCTGGGCGTGCTGCCCTCCACTCCGCCGGTCATAACGGTGGAACGGATGTCGATCAGGACGCTGGTGACGGCCGAGGCCTGGCGCTTGGCGATCCGTCCGATCGCGTAAGCGGCCGCCGCGACCGAATCCACTTGTTGGTTCAAGAGGGCATCGCCGCCGGCGTTTTCGTCCGCGCCGACCAGATCACCCAACTCGAAAGTGCCGCTGGGACAATCGAACTCGAAGACCCCGGTGGCCGCCACGCGGACCGGGGCGGTGTCTCCGCTCCGGCTGCGCTGCATGGCCACGCCCAGGAAGGCGTCGGCCAGCGCCGTTTGATTGGCCGTCTCGGTCCCCTGGTCGGTGATGTCCGAGGCCGGTTTGGCGTCGTCGGTGTCCTGCCAGAGCAGGTCGCCGATTTCGATAACCGTGTCGGAGTCCACGGCCGCCACCACCGGGTTCGTGTCTCCATAACGCCAACGCATTTTGTCGCTCATTTCAAAATCTCCAGATAGAGGTTAAGAGTTGGGGAGAGGGGAGAGAGGAGAGGGGAGAGAGAAAAAGAACAATGAATGAACACGGCAACAAAAAAGTCCAGGCTCGTTGTCATTCATGTTTTGCATTTCTCTCTCCTCTCTCCTCTCTCCTCTCTCCCCTCTGTTTCACGTAATCGCCTCCACAAAACTCTTTGCGTTGCTTGGCGCGGCAGCGTACACTTGGTGCTGGTCCTTCGACCGCGGCTGCGTCTCGACGCCGGTCAGCGTTCGCACCAGTTGCGCCCGTTCCTCGACCATCTCTCTCATCACTTGCTCGTCGGGCGCGGCCAGGAGCAATTCCAAGAACCGCTCGCTGCCGACGGTTTTCGATAAGGGATCGGCCGCTTCCCCGTCGGGCAAGTCGAACTCGCGGAGCAGCCGCCGTGCCGCGTCCCGCTTTTGCAGAAGGGCGTCGGCCGCCCGAAACCGTTTCAGTTCCTCTCGGAGCCTATGCAACTCGTCCACCCGTTCCCGGTCGAGGTCTTCGGCCAATTCGGGATTCTTTTGCATTGCGTTGTCGGAATCGGGGGACTCCTCGGATTTGACCGATTCGGCGACGGCGCCCTTCGCCCGATCGGATTTCGACTCGAACAGCCCGCGGGTGGTGGCCGGATCGGCGACCAGATCGACGCTCTGCACGCGGGTGATCGCTTCGACCACCACGCAATCGCCGCGTCTGACACAGCGCGCCTCAACGTTGTGGGAGAAGCCCACGTTTTCCGGCGAGTGCTCGGCGTCCCAGGCGAGTTGTTCGGCCAGCGCGTGTTTGGGGTTGAATTGGAGGTCGGCGAAAAGCCCCTCGCCGGGCCGCACCACGACGTTGCGGATCGCACCGATGCGGTCCCGGTAGTCGCGCGGTCCGCCGGGGTTCCCGCGGGGATGGTTCACGTTTACCTTGGCGTTTTCGTAGAGCCGGGCGGCCTGGGCAAGCGCCTCGGGTAGATAAGTCCGCCCGTTGCGCGATTTCAGCCCCAGCACCTTAACGCCGCGGATTATGCCCGCGTGACGGTCCACCCGCATCGCCACTCCGCGCGAATCGCAATACTCCTGCAACATGTCCGTCATGGCGGTTCCTTTCGTAAATCGACAAAAAAAGCCCGCGGGGAACCAACGATGGTTCTCGGCGGGCTCTGGCGGATACCCGTCAAACGACGGGCTACGCTAGATACCAGGGGGAAAAATGTTCAAATTTCAATGTTCAATGACCAAATGATTTCTGAACATTGAACATTGGAATTTGGACATTGAACATTTACTTCTCAATCCGCTCCACCCTGCGGCGGATGTTTTGGATCGTACCGTCTTGCACGCTCAACTCGACGGCCGCGGTGCCGAAGAAACCGCGCCGCAGGGCCTCGGTCAGGACCTCGGCCATGACCGCTTGTAGCTGCGCCACTTTCTTCGCGTTGCCGGTGGTTTTGGCGTGCGTCGTCATCGAGCGTTACTTTACGACATCGCCGCGGGTTTTTCAAGATTTGTTTTTGGGCCATTTTTCAGAATTCGCCCGACACCCAACCGAACCCCGGGCTTTTCAATGTTGGCGGACACTGCTGGACAAGCCGGCACTGTCACCCACCC
>JAUWPQ010000052.1 GCA_030611515.1 Planctomycetota bacterium
GCATAATCGGTCAAGCCGTCGCACGCCGGGCATGGTACAATATAGGATGTGATACGCTCGGCAGAGCATTGCTCCGTGAAGGACTACGCGAATGAACGATGAAAAAAGCCCGAAAAAAACACCCCCCCCGGCGCGCCAGCCCCCCGCGACGGGCCTGACCACGGGCATGAATGTCGCCTGGTATCTGCTCATTTTCGCCGTTGGGGCATTGTTCCTGTACGTCCTGATGGATAACGGCGGCCGGGTCAAATTGAAAATCGTCGACTTGCAAAGGCTGATCGAGCAAGGCCCGGAAGGCGCCATCGACGTGCATGAAAAAGTGTCCGGCAAGGAAACGAAAGTATTCTACTCGTACTTGGACGATCTGAAGTTCGGCCCGCAACAAATCACCGGCACCGTAACCCGCGAGGTAATCTCACCCGCGGACAAACGCGAAAAAGCGGAACCGAGAGTCCCCTTTTATACCCCGCGGTGGGGACTCGAAAACGACAAAAACGAATTATTCAATCTGGCGAAGGAGAAGGGTTTTACGAACATCGACGCCGAGGAAGCGCCCAGCGGGTTGCGCAGCATGGGGCTGATGTTCGCCATGATGATTCTGATCATGGTGGTCTTCTTCTTCATGATGCGCCGGCTCGGAGGCGCGGGGTCGGCGATGGCCTTCGGACGCAGCCGCGGTAAACTCTACGCTCAAGAAGACCTCGGCATCTCGTTCGATGACGTGGCCGGCATCGACGAGGCGGTCGACGAGTTGCGTGAAGTGGTCGATTTCCTCCGCTCGCCCGAGAAGTACCAGCGCCTCGGCGGCCGGATTCCCAAGGGCGTTTTGCTGGTCGGCCTTCCGGGCACGGGCAAGACGCTGCTGGCCAAGGCGGTCGCCGGCGAGGCGAGCGTGCCGTTCTTCAGCATCTCCGGCTCCGACTTCGTCGAGATGTTTGTCGGCGTGGGCGCCGCGCGGGTCCGCGACATGTTTCAACAGGCCCAGACGACGGCCCCCTGCATCGTGTTCATAGACGAGTTGGACGCGCTGGGCAAAACTCGCGGCTCCGGCATGGTCGGCGGTCACGACGAACGCGAGCAAACGCTCAACGCCCTGCTGGTCGAAATGGACGGTTTCAGCTCGAACAGCGGCGTGATCGTGATGGCGGCCACGAACCGCCCCGAAACGCTCGATCCGGCCCTGTTGCGCCCGGGCCGCTTCGACCGCCACGTGCTGATCGACCGTCCCGACGTCCGCGGACGCGAGGAAATACTAAAGGTCCACGTGGACAAGGTGACGCTCGACGAGTCGATCGATCTGAGGGAAATTGCCCGAATCACGCCCGGCTTCGTTGGGGCCGATCTTGCCAGCCTGGTCAACGAGGCCGCCCTGTTGGCTGCCCGCGAGGGCAAGTCCGCCGTCACCATGATCGAGTTCAACGAGGGAGTGGAACGCGTCGTGGCTGGTCTGGAGAAGCGCCAGCGCGTGATACATCCCGATGAAAAACAACGCATCGCCTACCACGAGAGCGGCCACGCGCTGGTCGCCTACAGCCTGCCGAATTCCGATCCGATCCACAAGGTTTCGATCATTCCCCGAGGCCCTACGGCGTTGGGATACACAATGTCTCGCCCCGAGGGGGACCGGTATATCAACACCCAAGCGGAGTTGGAGAGCCGCATCCAGTCGCTCCTGGCCGGCACGATGGTCGAAGAGATGATTTTCGGCGACGTGGCGACCGGCGCGCAAAACGATCTGGAACGCGCCACCGAGATCGCTCGCAGCATGGTCATGGACTACGGCATGAGCCGGCTGGGAAAGGTGAACTTCCGCGAGAACCGCCGCTCAATTTTCCTGCCGGGCGGCGAGGATTTCCCCCGCGAGCGGACGCACAGCGAACAGACCTGCCGGGAGATCGACGAGGAAATCTCGCGGATTATCGGCGAATCGCTGGAAAGCGTACGCGGCATCCTCCGCGACCGTCGCCAGGCGTTGGTGGCCTTGGCCGAGCGGTTGATCGAGAAGGAAGTCATCGGCGCCGACGAGTTGAAGGAGGTGATCGACGCCAATTTACCCGGCGCGCGGATTGTGCCCGGCACGGCCGACGCCGCCGGCCGCCGCGCGGCGGAAGACATTCCGTCCACGGCCAAAACAAAGAAGGCCGAAGGCGGGTAACCGTTAAGCGGCACGGGTGGCACGGGCATCCTGCCCGTGTTGCAGCCGGCACTGGCGAGACGCCGGCCGCAAACTATTACCGCGTCGAATTACAGCCGATCTTGCGGCAAATCGTCGGGGTGGACGTAGTCTTCCGGCAACTTCCTCTCTATCTCGACAAGCCGACCGTCAACCGTGTTGGCTTGCGCGTCCAAGTCGCGTAGGAGTCTGCGGAGACGTTCGTACTCGGCAGTCAGTCGGGCTAATTTTGTCTTGTCGTCTTCCATACAACCCTCTTGCACAAAACGCGCCTGCCGCCGACCCAGCCCCGTGGGGGCAGACACGGCAGCTAAAGCCGAAACGGCAGACGCAATAGTCCCTCCCGTGTAAGCTGAAGCGCCATCGAACAGGCAGTTGACCACGCATCATTGCGGGTGTCGGCGAAGGCAATCAAGAAATGCCCGCAACTCTTGGCGAGTAGACAGTAGCGGCCGTCTTCCTGCCGCCCTGCGTCAAGCACCCGCCAGCCGAGCAATTCCAGTTGGGTTGTCACGCAACACCCCGCAACAAAAAGAGAGGGCGCGAACCGGCCGCTCGCCGAACCCCAACCACGGGGCGAAAAGAACAGCACGGCCGCGCCCCTTACGGGGGCGGGCCAAGCTGCTTCTTTTCAAGAGCCTTGCGGCCCCAAGTGGTTGTTTTCGGCGAAGCAGTTTGACACTCGCGTGTCAATTTCGGATTGTCACCGTAAGTTTAACACCTTTTTCCGCTGCTGCAAGTCTTATCCCGACCGTGTTACTCTGGACTCGACCCCATTGCTCTCTCAATGAATTTCAGCGTACACCTTGACCTCTCTCGCAATGCGGCCGCCCAATTCGTCCTCCTCAAGGTCCAAGTCGTACTGCGACTGGAGTCCAAGCCAGAACTCGGGCGACGTGTTGAAGTAGTGGGCCAACCGCAACGCCGTATTGGCCGTGACGCTCCGTCGGCCCAAGACAATCTCGTTGATGCGTCGCGGATCGACGCCGATATCGAGCGCCAGCCGATGCTGACTCAGCCCCAACGGCGTCAGAAACTCCTTCTGGAGAACTTCGCCGGGATGGACGGGCTTCATTTTTTGTTCAGACAAGAAAAAAACTCCTGGTGCTTTGTCACGCTTAAATGTTCGGGTGTAGCGGGGCCGCTTGCGGCCCGTGTTTTTGTGCTATTGTGCGATCAGCGGCAACGGGCCGCAAGCGGCCCCGCTACACGGTCAACTCGAAAATTAAAGTTTGACAAAGCGCCGCGAGTATATATCGCATCACGCCGGGCGTCAAGCGCTCAATCATGCGGTGTTCCCGTGGGAACACGGGAACGAAAAATCCAAATTGCGGTTTTCCCTCCCAAGGGGTACAATTTCCCTCCATGTTGAACCTTACGATTGAGCGCGTCGCAACCCGCCGCCAGCAGAAGCAGTTTTTGGAATTCCCTTGGACACTCTACCGGGACGACCCCAACTGGATTCCGCCGCTGCGAGGGAACCAGCGGGAGGTGGTCGGTTACCGTCCGCACCCCTTCTACGTGCGGAACACGATCCAGACGTTTCTGGCCTATCGCGGCGATGAGGTCTGCGGCCGGATCGCGGCGATCCTCAACCAGGGACACATCGATCAGTACGACGACCGCCGTGGTTTCTTCGGATTTTTCGATTGCATCGACGACCAGGAGGCGGCCGACGGACTGTTCAATGCCGTGCGCCGCTGGTTCGCCGACCAAGACATCCATCGACTTCGCGGGCCGACCAACCCCTCGTTGAACTACGAGTTGGGGCTGCTTATCGACGGGTTCGACTCGCCGCCGACGTTCATGATGACCTACAATCCGCCGTACTACGAACGGCTGATCGAAAACCACGGATTCCGCAAGACCCAGGACTTGTACGCTTTCTGGGGTGAAATCGAGATGTTGCCCAAGATCGGGGCAAAGCTCAACCCCATCGCCGAGCAGATCATCGAACGGTACGACGTCAAGCTGCGCACGATGGACACCTCCCGGTTCCAGCAAGACGTGGAGTTGTTCCTGTCGATCTACAACCGATCGCTGGTGGGCACTTGGGGATTCGTGCCGATGTCGGCCGAGGAAGTCAGCCACATGGCCCGCGGCCTGCGACGGATAATCGTCCCCGAGATGGCCATCGCGGCGGAGATCGACGGGCGCGTGGTCGGCGTCTCTTTCGGCCTACCCGATTACAATCCGCGGATCAAGAAGATCGACGGCCGGCTGTTCCCCTTCGGCTTTATTCATTTGCTGCGGAACCGTCAGGCGATCAAACGCATCCGCCTGATCAGCACCAACGTGTTGCCCGAGTATCAGCGGATGGGCGTCGGTCTCGTTCTGCTGCACAAGCTGGTCCCCAAGGCCATCGAATGGGGCCTCGAGGAGGCCGAGTTCTCCTGGGTTCTCGAATCGAACTCTCTCTCCTACGGCAGTCTGAAAAAGGGCGGAGCGAAGATTACTAAAACCTATCGGTTGTACGATCTGGACGAAGAGGGGAGAGGGGAGAGGGGAGAGGGGAGAGGAGAGAGAGAAGAAGGATGTGAAGCGAAAGGCAAGGGCGCCGCGAGTCTCCCCTCATCCCTCGCCCCTCGTCCCTCGCCCCTCGCCCCTCTTGAGATCCGCGAGGTCCGCAACCGCCGCGATCTCGACCGTTTCATTCGGCTGCCGTGGCGCATTTACGCCGACGACCCGCACTGGGTTCCGCCACTGCTGGTTGAAGTCAAGGAGTTCCTCAACCGTCGCAAGCACCCCTTTTACAAACACGGCGAAGCAACGCAGTTCATCGCCCTTCGCGGCGATCAATGCGTGGGCCGTATCCTGGTCAGCGACGACTCGCGATACAACCAGCAGCACGACACCAACGTGGGCTGCTTCGGCATGTTCGAGTGCGTCGACGACCGACCCACCGCCCATGCCCTGCTCGACGCGGCGGCCGGCTGGCTCAGGTCGCGCGGCCGCTCGATCGTCATGGGCCCGATCGACTATTCGACCAACTACCCCTGCGGCCTGTTGATCGAGGGTTTCCACACTCCGCCGCGGATTATGATGAACCACAATCGCCCCTTTTACGCGGACTTGCTCGAATCATGGGGTCTGCGGAAGATCAAGGACCTTTACGCCTGGTGGTTCGTCGATTCGCACGATTTGGCCTCCCGGTGGCAAAAGCGGGTCGAAAGAATTGCCAAGCGCAGCGGCGTGGTGATCCGTCCCTTCCGCACCGACGATTTCGCGGCCGAGGTGACCCGCTGCCAAGAGATTTACAACGACGCGATGGGCGACCTGTGGGGATTCGTCAAACTGACGGAGGCCGAGTTCCAATACTTCGCCAAACGGCTGTCGAAAATGGCCATTGCCGACCAGGTGCTTTTGGCCGAGATCGAGGGTCGGCCGGTCGGGTTCTCCATTATCATGCCCGACATCAACGAGGCGATCCGCCCGCTGAACGGCCGGTTGACCAGTTGGGGGCTGCCGCTGGGACTGCTGCGGTTCTTGCGTCGCAAGCGGCGGATCAAAACGGCGCGGATGGTCGTGCTCGACGTGTTGAAAGGATATCGCCGCCGCGGAGTGGCCGAGATGCTGATCCTTCGCACGCTCGACCACGGCAAAAACGTGCTCGGCTACACCAGCGCCGAGTTGAGTTGGACCTTCGAGGACAACGATCTGGTGAACCGTCCGATCGAGGCCGTCGGCGCGAAACGGTACAAGACGTACCGGATATACGAGAAATTACTCGACGGGTGAGTGATTCGGTAGGGTGTGTCCTCGACGCACCACAACCAAAAATCTCGGTGCGTCACGGACGCACCCTACGGTTCTTATGAACGGGCGCGTTTATCCCGCCTTGCGGTAAAGCAGCGGAGCTTCTTCCGGTCGTACTACTTCGCCGTCGTCTCGAACAATTCTTTGCACTTCTCCGCCGGGGAGGACGCGATAGCGAATGCCGCGCCAGTTGATCCAGCGTCCGACCGAAGCGCTGGCGATGCCAACCCAATGGGCCAGTTCCACCAGCGGGTTGGCCCATATATCGAACCGCTGGATCCGTCGCGAGGCCTTTTCCCAGTGTGGAAAATAGGTTTTCACCAGGCTTTGACGCACCGCGCCGCGGTAGACCGCCACCATATAGAACGCCGCGGCCACGGCCAGCGGAATCCAAGGCGGTGGCGAACCGGTCAACAGACTCCACGCCAACACGCCAAAATTGCCGAGCCAAACAAGGTTCGTGAATGTGGCCGACACCAAGGAGAAGAGCCACCAGTTGAAAGTGTACAGTCTGGCGATGAGATATTGGCGGCGGATGAACGACATTGCTTTGCCGAGCGATTCGTCCAGCGGCGAGGCCACCACGCAGGCCGGCTCGAAGCGGACCGGCAGCCGATGGCGTTGCATAACCCGGCTGGCGACCAGATCGTCGCTGAGCGTACCCTTCCATGCCTCGCGCAAGCCGACGGCCTCGAACACGTCGCGGCGGATCGCCCACGAGCCGCCCCAGATCAGGTAGTGGCTGCTGCGGGTCAGCAGCGACAGCACGTCGCAGTTCATGCTGTAGACCAAGGCGTTTGCCGCGCTTGCCCGTTCGGGCGTGAACCAGCGATAGCCGGTGACGGCGCCCCAGCCCGGCTCGTCCAATCGCGCGACCATCATCCGCAGCCACTCGGGCCTGGGTCGGGCGTCGGAATCGACGAACGCAATGTATTTGACTCGCCGCGAAATATGCTCCGTGGCGACGCGGAGATTGTGTACCTTCTGGCCGCTGTCCGAGGCCCGCCCGGCAACGACCACCCTCGCCGGCACCCAAGGATGGCCGGCCATCGCCCGACGGATGACCGGGTATGCCGGATCGTTGACGCTTTCGACGATGAACGTTATCTCGAAATTATCGTAGTCTTGCTCGAACAGCGCGCGAAGGTTTGTTTTCAGTTCGAGATCTACGCCCTTGCATGGGGCGAACAGTGCCACGCGCCCGGTCGGCTGGTGCCGATGAATGTCGCGCATGCAACTCCGCACGTAGCGGCGATGCTCCCAAGTCTGTAACGCCAGCAGCAGCGACCAGACGAGCACCAGCCCCGACAGGGTCAGATAGACCGAAAGCCAATACACATCCATGCGAGTCCCGCAGTTCGGAGAGGCGGTTTTATGGAGCGGAGAATACCTATTGCACCAAAACGGGTCAATATCAGGGGATCACGAGATGTAAAGACGGGCGGGATGGCTAACATGCGCCGTGTTGGTCGGGTAGCAATTGCCGCACGGACGCGGCGGCAAAGCTCTCGTTGGGACGGCAGTTGTACTGCCATCCCAACCATACCCCCCGCGACCGCAGTCGCGGGGGGTTTTGGATTTTGTCACATCGGTATTCTCCTTCGCCCGATCAACTGAGCTTGACCCCTACCCGCTCGCCCCACACAATTCAACCCATGTACATTTTGACGCGGCACCTAGTCTGGGAGGTTTTCAAGTTTTTTTTGGCGGCGTTGGCGGTGCTGACGCTGATGGTCACCATCGGCATGGGCGTAAAAGAGGGGATGAACCGGGGCCTGCCGCCGTTGGTGATGCTGCGGACCATGCCCTTCATGCTGCCGGAGATGCTCGGTATCACCATTCCCGCCGCCATGCTCTACTCGGTCAGCAGCGTGTTCGGCCGGATGACCGGGGCGAACGAAATCGTGGCCCTGAAGTCGCTGGGGATCAGTCCGATGGCGGCCGTTTGGCCGGTGTTGGTGCTGGCCGCGTTCCTCAGCCTGGGCACGGTCTGGATGTACGAGATCGCCGCCACCTGGTGCAAGCCCAACGTGCATCGGATCGCATACGAGTCGATCGAGGAAATCGCTTACGGCATGTTGCGGAAGAAGGGTTCGTACGACTGCGACCAGTTCAGCATTACCGTCAAGCGGGTTGACGACCGGCGGCTGATCCGGCCGACGATTATTCTGAAGGAGCAGCCGGGCAGGCCGCGAATCATGCTCACCGCCGCCGAGGCGGAGCTGCGCACCGATTGGCAGGCCAAGTTGCTGCGGATCGTCTGTCGCCGTGGGGAATTCGACATCGAGGGGCAAATGCGGATGTCGTTCCCCGACGAGCAAGAGTATACCGTGCCGATCGTCGTGTCGCCGACGCCGCCGTTCCACCGCGATTGGGTCTCGCTGGGAAGCATACCCCGCCTGATCGAAATACTACAATCCGAGCAAGCTAATACCGAGGCCGAGTTGCGGCAACTCGAAAACCTCCGCGAGGCCAACAAGGCCCTGGGAACGCCCGAATCGAAAACCGACGCCGCCGAGATAACCGCGAAAACCGACAAGATCGCCGAGTATCGCCATCTGATATTACGCCTGAAAACCGAGCCGTACCGCCGTTGGTCGAACGGGTTCACTTGCCTCTGCTTCGCGTTGATCGGCACGCCGGTGGCCATGCTTTGGCGTCACGCCGACGCGTTGACTAACTTTTTTGTCTGTTTCCTGCCGATCCTGGCGATCTACTATCCGTTGCTGATGTTCGGCGAGGATCTTTCTACCTCCGGCACGTTGCCGCCGATCTCCTTTTGGACGGGCAACGTCGTGCTCTCGATTCCCGCGGTCGTTCTGTTGCGCCGGATGGTCCGGCATTAACGAAAAAATCGTTTTTCCGCCGCGCATAATTATGGTGTAAACTTGACTATGGACGCAGAATTCAAACTGCCCGAAATAGGCGAAAATGTCGCTGGCGGAGACGTGGTCGGCGTGCTGGTGCGCGAGGGGGACGTGATCGCCGCCAACGACGGGGTGATCGAGCTGGAGACCGACAAGGCCGTGCTGGAAATCCCCTGCACCCTGGCCGGACAAGTCACAAAGGTCCACGTCGCCAAAGGTCAAACCGTCAAGGTCGGACAACCGCTGTTGACCGTCGAGGTCGAAGCCAAGACGGTTGCGAAGCCGCAAGCGGTCAAAAAGCCGCGACCGTCGGTCGCGCCGGCCGGTCCCGAGGCCCGGCGTCTGGCCCGCGAACTGGGCGTCGATCTCGCCCGGGTGCAAGGCACCGGCAAGCGGGGACGGATCACCGTCGAAGACGTCCGCGCCGCGGGCGTCGGCTCGTCCGCGGCGGGTGCCACTGGCGGCTTGTCCGCCAGTGCCGCCGAGGACTCGCCGTCCGCGGGTATCCCCGCCCAGCGCGGCAGCCGCGAACCGGCCGTCCCGCCGGGCGAACTGGGTGAGGATTCTTACGGCCCGGTCCGCCGCGAGCGGATGTCGAAAATCCGCCGCATCATCGCCGCCCGAATGGTCACTTCGGCGAGCATCATCCCGCACGTTACCAACTTCGACGACGCCGACGTGACCGAACTGGAACGAATGCGGAAAACCATCCCACCGGCATACCTTGGCCCGACGATCAAGTTGACGGCGATGCCGTTCGTCATCCGCGCGGTGGCGCTGGCGTTGCGGCAGCATCCGTTGCTGAACGCGAGCATCGACGAGGAAAAGGAACAGATCATCTACAAGCAGTACGTCAACGTGGGCGTGGCGGTCGATACGCCCCGCGGCCTGATCGTGCCGGTGCTGAAGGGCGCCGATCGGACGAGCATTTTGCATATTGCCCGCGAGCTGACGCTGCTTGCGGCCCGTGCCCGCTCGGCCGAGTTCACGGTCGACGAGCTTCGCGGGGGCACGTTCACCGTCAGCAATCTGGGCGCGGTCGGCGGTGTTTACAGCACGCCGATCATAAACCACCCGGAGGTGGCCATCTTGTTGCTGGGCCGCTCGCGCTGGATGCTGTCCGTGTTCGAGGGGAAGATCGAAGGCCGGTTGAAGATGCCGCTGAGTCTCTCGTTCGACCACCGCGTCGTGGACGGCGCCGCCGCCGGCCGGTTTCTCAACGACGTTATTGACTACCTCCAATCGCCCGGCAAACTGCTGTTGACGAAGTAGTGTTGGGCTAAACGACTTCCAGAGAATCCAAAACACCATCCATGCCGCTGTTCACGAAAAACAAAGTGTCCCGGGTCAAGAGTTTCGTCATTAAGTTGGTTAACAACGACTGTCCGAAATTGAAAGCGCTGATCGAGGGGCCTCGACGGGACAGCCGGATCAACATGACGGTGGTTGTGATGGTGATTCCCTTGGAAGGCAAGGCCCTCCAGGTCGGCCAGGCGTTGATGGCCGTTACCAAGGAGTTTTCGTCCACCGGCGTGGCGATCGTGCTCGATCACCCGCGCGGGATGGACGAGGCCGTATTGGGTTTCCGCTTCGAGGGGGAAATGACCTACATTCACGCCAAGGCGAAGCACCTCAACCCCATCGGCGGCGGATTTTATCAACTTGGCTTTGAACTGGAGGAAATCGTCTCCCCGGGCGATTACCCGAAGCTGCAATCATTGAGTTTCTGATTGCCGAAACAGCTTTCCCGCAGTGCTTTTCAATCAAGCTTTTCGTCCTCTTCGATGTCGGGCGATTCGATGTCGGCCGTGGAATGCAGGTGTTCGGTGGAGCCGGGGGTGGCGACCACCTTGTAGATGCACCACGACAACATCCCGGTCACGCCGCCGACCGCGAGTATCATAACGATCCATCCGCCTGTGTTCATGGCGCGGCCTCCGTTTCGGCCCGTTCCGCCGCCCTCCAGCGCCTGACGGATTGGGCAATCAACAACAAGAACAGGATGATAACGACAACGATGAACCCCAGCGTTATTTGAACCACGGAGCTTTGCTGAATCTTTTGCGGCCAGGTCAAAACCTCGGGGTCTTCCGACGCCGTGAAGAACTGCTGGCGTATCCAGAGACCGAAAATCACCAACAAATACGTCGGCGAGACGTACTTGATGATGAATTTGACGAACCGGGGGATACGAATTTCGGCCCCGCGGTCAAGCTCCTCGAACCCTCGATCGACGCCCAGCACCCAACCATACAAAATCACCTGGAAGGTGGCCAGCACGAATATACAGAACGTACCCACCCAGAAGTTGAGCGTATCCAGGGCCAACAGGTTTTTCGAGAAGTAGACCACCAAGGCTGCGCCGACGGCGGTAATGAATCCCAGTATGGCCACCGAGGCCTTGCGCCGCAATCCCAGTCCTTCCTCCAGCAGGGCGATGGCCGGTTGCAACATCGACAGCGAACTGGTCACCGCCGCCAGGAACAAGAGGAAGAAAAACAGGAAACCGACCGCCTGCCCATAGGGCATTTGATTGAAAACATTCGGCAAGGTTTTAAATCCGAGGGAAAATGCATCGTGCGATTTATTGAAAAACTCTTTTCCGAGAAAGATGAACGCCGCGGGCACGATAATCAGTCCACCCAAAGCCACCTCGCAGAATTCGTTGCCCGCCGACGCGGTCAGGCTCGATAGGGCGATGTCGTCGTCCTTTTTCATATAGCTGGCGTAAGTGATGACGATGCCGAAACCGACCGACAGCGAGAAAAAGATTTGCCCCGCCGCCTCCAACCACATCTGTGGATTACACAACGACACCCAGAACGCTTCTTTTGTTACGTCAAGGTTCCACATATACCCCAATCCGTTGGTCAGATTCTGCTCGGGATGACCTTCGATTGGCGCCCCGAGGGTCAACACACGGATCAGAATGACGATAGCGCAAATGATCAGCAGCGGCATTGCCCAACGGCAAAACCACTCGATCCCTTTTGCCAAACCGCGGTAGATCAAAACGAAGTTGATAACGAAACAAGCCGCCGTGAACAGAACAGCCGATCCAAGCGGCCAACCTCCGGGAGACAGTATCGCCGCGCCGTCTTTGTTCATGCCGACGAAATTGTTGAAGAAATTTTCGTATACCTGCGGTTTATCGCCGAGGTTCATTTGCCCGAACAGGTATCGTAGCGAATAGGCCAAACACCAGCCCTCGATGTAGACGTAGAACATGTAGATCATCACGGGTATGATGATCGCCAACACGCCGCAGTATGGGGCGATGGGGTTTTTCCAGACCGCACGGTATATGCCCGGCGTGGAGTTGTACCCGTGCGATCCGCCGTAGCGGCCCAGCGACCATTCGACCCAGGCCAACGGCAGGCCGAGAATCAGGAGCGAGATGAAGTAGGGGATCATGAAGGCCCCGCCTTCGTACTGCGCCGCCAGTCCGGGGAAGCGGAGGAAGTTTCCTAGTCCCACGGCGCTGCCCATCACCGCCAGAATCACGCCCAGTCGAGAGCCCCAAGCCTCTTTTGGTCTGTTTTGTTGGTTCATGGTAAGCTGGACTGTTGAATCCACCAAAAAGAGTGGCTTGACTCTATTGATAATACTGATATATTATAAGTAGCGACCAGTATGGGCCGGTTTCGATCGACTCTGGACATTGTCCCTGGCCGCTTCTTTTTTTACTTCTGCAGACAACCACGCCAAGACGTCCCCTAGAGACTCATCTCCTCGGTAAATAAGTGGTTCAAGTAATGCGATGCCGTCGTGATGTATGGGATTATCGCGTAATCCAACTTCGGCTTCGCTCTTTTTTCGTAAAGTATAAGCACATAGATCACAAAGCTGAAGAACAACACTCTTGTATGAATCGATAAAAAATCCTTTTTCGATTACTCGGTTTAGTTTAAGAGTTCCTTCGAGGCCACGTAGTACTTTGAGTGACTTTTCCAAGTCGCGGACAACTTCCTTGTTTTCGTCTGCAATAAATATTCCCAAGGGAGAATTGGGGAGCGATGACAACAAATCGTCAACCACGCGTGCAACCAAGGGAAAGGCGGCAACATGAGGATTAATTGTGATTCCCGCTCCAAAGGTGGAGTGCATCCAGCGTTCATATCTTTTTTTCTCTATTGCGCGATAAACGATTCTCAACTCATGTTTTGCCGCAACAGACAACCAAGCATCACGAAAAGCCAATCTGTCGTCCAATGGCATTTGCTCAAACCACCGCCGACTGCTAATCAGATCGGTGGCGTGTATCTCAAAATCGGGTGGTCGTGGTGACGGGAATATCTTTTCGACCTGAGCTTGCAAGTCTCGTTCAACGTCAGCCCACTTGATTTCCGGCACCGCTAGAGCACAAAGAACGAAGACAGGTTGCTGGGCGTCATTAAGGTTGTTCCCCGTATTGCCAGATTCGTCGAAATATATCAAATACATAATTAACTTCCTCATCCTAAGTGTGCCGCGTCGATGGCCGCCTGCTCCTCGGCCGACATGGGCATCTCTTCTCCGTCCAGATCGATCCCACCTCGGCCCCGGCTGAACGAGATCGCCGCCTCGACCGCCAGCCACAATGACATCGCCAGCACAATGATCGAGACAACGACCAGCGACCATTGCCCTTTCTCCCAAAACTTACATAAGCTCAAGACCATGGCCCAAGCGGACAACACCAGCATGATCGTCATGGGGATTATCGTGTAGACGATTGTCCGGCGGAGCTTGAACAGGAAAACACTCACCGTCAACAGCGTCAGTCCGGCCAGCAGTTGGTTGGTGATGCCGAAGAGAATCCAGAGTGTTTTTCCGGCGGGCACCAGGGCGAAGAAGGCGATGCCCGAGATGGCGACCGCCGAGGCCACGTAGCGGTTGGCCAGCAGTCTGATCCGCAATGCGCGGCCCATCTCCTCGACGTTGAACCGCAATAGCCTGGTGGCCGAGTCGAGCGTGGTCATGGCAAAGGCCACGATCGTAACCGCCAGGACGGTTCGGCCGTGAGAGGTTGGTATCCCGAGTTGGGCGAGGAAGTTCGCTCCGCCGCGGACCACGGCGCTGAGTTCGCCGCCCGCGATACCCTGCCACGAGGAATAGGCTCCGCCCGGCGCCCAGTATTTTGCTCCCAGCCCGGCCGCACAGGCGAGAATCACCAACACCGCCAGCGCCCCCTCGACGAGCATTGCCCCGTAACCGATCGGCAGGGCGTCGCTCTCGCGGTCGAGTTGTTTGACGGTCGTGCCGCTGGAGACCAACGAATGGAAACCGCTGACCGCGCCGCAGGCGACCGTGACGAACAAGAACGGAAAAATACTCGGTGCGTCCGGCACGTCCGAGCGGACCATCGGCGCTTCGATGTGATTCACCGCCGCGCCCGTCCACCCGGCGATCAGTATCCCCAGCAGCATGGTCGTCAACACGAAATACAACTGAAAGCTGTTGATATAGTCGCGCGGCTGCAAGAGGAGCCACACCGGCAACACGGATGCCAGAAAACCGTAGAACAAGAGGACGCCGATCCAGCCGAGTTGTGCGTCGGGGACGACGGCTTGAACGTTTGCGGCCGCCGCTTCGTTGCCGACGGCTTTCAGATGTGCCACGGCCGCCGCGGCCCCGTATGGCAACTCGAACGCCGGCACGCCGGGCGCCGGCGTGGCTTCTTCCGCGGCGTCCAGCGCGGCGCGGGTTTCCGGCTCAAGAAACCACCGATACGTACAGACCGGCCGCTCGACGCCCCAGAAGATCAACCCCGCAAACAACACCAACGCGACGGCCGTGGTGAGGCCCAGCGGGAACCGAAACTTGTAAACCGCCACGCCCACGCCGATCGCCACCACCATCAGGCCGAACGAGGGAATGATCGCGTCGGGGTGAAAGTTGACGAACAAGTTGGAGATGATGTTGCAGAACGCGCCCATCGCCAGCGACATCATGAAGAAGATAATCAGCAGGGCCAGAAGCCGGGCGCGGCCGCCCATCAGATGATGGCAGACCTCGCCGATCGAACGCCCCCGATAGCGCAAACTCACGGTCAACGCACCAAGGTCGTGTACGGCCCCGATGAAAATCGACCCGACCAGTATCCAAAGCACGGCCGGCCCCCAGCCCCAAATCACGGCGATGGCCGGACCGAGGATCGGTCCCAGCCCGGCGATCGAGGCGAAATGGTGGCCGAAGAGGATCGGAATTCGCGTGGGCACGTAGTCGATGTTGTCGCGCATCGAATGGGCGGGTGTGACCCGATCCGCATCGAGCCGATATACCCGCCGGGCAATAAACCGCCCGTAGGTGAAATACGCCGCGATGAGCACGGCGAAAGACCCGATGGCTACAAAGGCCGCGTTTTCCAACACTCCCCGACCTCCCTTCCACGCAACGGCCTCGGCCAACCGCGATACGACCCGACCGCAACCATAACGCGCAGAGAAGGTTTTCACAACCGCCACCGGGTGGACGCGATGACCGTACAGCATATAATAACCAAACGATTGGGTGGCACGCCCAGAACGAAGTGATGGGCGTGGCCCCGAGGAACCACGCCCTTCGCTCCGCTCAGGGACGTGCCACCCGGCTTCCGTCGAATGAACCCGTCATGCCAGAGGAAAAAGAAGTGCCCGAAAAAGTAATCGTCATCGGCAGTGGTCCCGCCGCCTGGACGGCGGCCATCTACTCCGCCCGAGCCGCGCTCCAACCGCTCGTCGTCGAAGGGGCAATTACCGAGGAAAACCGTCTGGCCGGCACTCTGCCGCTGGGCCAATTGGCCCTGACCACCGAGGTGGAAAACTATCCCGGCTTTCCCGTCGGCGACCTCGGCGCGTATCTCGACTCCGCCGTGGCCGAGGACCGACGCCGCCTGATGCCCCCGCACAACAAGGAAGGCGTCAGCGGACCTGAACTGATGGAACTCATCCGCCAACAGGCCATGAACTTCGGTGCCCGAGTGGTTACGGACGATGTGGTGGAGGTGGATTTCGATCGCCGGCCATTCCGCCTGACCACCTCCGACGGCGCGACGCACGAGTCGCACGCCGTGATCGTGGCCACCGGAGCGAGGGCAAATTACCTCGGACTCCCCTCCGAAGAAAAGTATAAGAACCGAGGCGTCAGCGCCTGCGCGGTTTGCGACGGCGCGCTGCCGCGCTTCCGCAATAAACCGCTGGCCGTGGTCGGCGGCGGCGATTCGGCCGTCGAGGAGGCCGACTACCTGGCCAAGTTCGCCTCCACGGTTTACATGATCCATCGCCGCGACGAGCTTAGGGCGTCGAAGATCATGGCCCGACGGGCAGCCGATAATCCGAAGATCGAAATCCTTTGGAACCGCACCTTGGCCGAAGTCCTCGGCGACGACGCCAATGGCGCGACCGGCGTGCGGCTGCAAAGCACCGTCGGCCAACCGGACCTGACGAAAGAGGTCACCGGCGTCTTTCTGGCGATCGGACACACGCCGAACACCGCGTTCCTCAATGGCAAGCTGGAGTTGACCGAGAAGAATTACATCCGCTGGACCACGCCCGCTCGGACTTATACCAGCGTTGAGGGCGTATTCGCCGCCGGCGACGTGGCCGACGACTATTACCGTCAGGCGATCACCGCCTCCGGCAGCGGCTGCATGGCCGCCCTGGACGCCGAACGCTACCTGGCGGCAAAGGGGCTTTGATGGTGGGTAGTAGATAGTGGCGGGTGGCCGAAGGCCTGCAACGTGCCTCAGTGCCGCACGCTTTTCATGACGTTTCCCGGGAGGACTGCCATGGAAGACCTAGCTCGTCTGGACATCAAGGAAATAATCGATTCGTTGATCGATGGAGTCTATGTATGTGATCTAGACCGAAAGATCATCTACTGGAGCAAGTCTGCCGAGCGGATTACGGGCTGGAGCGCAGAGGATGTCGTCGGAACGCATTGCTTCGATAACGTTCTCTGCCATATCGACAAGGACGGCCACTTGCTCTGCGGCAAGGAGTATTGTCCTTTGCACCGGTCGATGGTAACCGACACCCGCAGCAAAGGCTCGCTTTTTGTGTACGCTCGGAAGAAAGATGGGCAGCGCGTACCAACGCAAGTCTCTGTCGCCCCAATCCACAACGATGCCGGAGAGGTTATCGGCGGGATAGAGACCTTCCGGGACGACTCCGAAATGGCCCACGACCTGGAGAGAGCGAAAGCAATTCAGCATGTCGCTCTCCAGCATGATAGGCCCGACGATGCTCGTGTTGCGTTCACGACACACTACATTCCCCACTCAATCGTCGGCGGGGACTACTACGCAATCCAGAAGCTCGGCGACGACCAATATGCGATAATGCTCGCCGACGTGATGGGGCACGGCATCGCCGCGGCCCTTTACACGATGCATCTTAGTCAATTATGGGAGCGATACCACAACCTCCTCAAGCACCCGGTTGAGTTCGCAGCCACGGTAAACAATGAACTTGCCAGAGTTACCAAAACGGACGAGTCGTTTGCCACGGCAGTTTGTGCTCTGGTTGACCTGAACGACCGGACATTTCGCTTCGCCGGCGCGGGAGGTCCGCAAATTGTGCTTATGCATGCCGACGAGACTTGCGCATACCTTGAGAGTCCAGGGCTGCCTCTGGCGATCATGAAAGACGCCCCATACGAGGAAGTCAGCATTGATATCCAGGAAGGCGACTGTCTCCTGCTTTTCAGTGATGGCGCCATTGAGATCCAGAACGCCGATGGGAAGATGCTCAACATCGATGGACTTGTCGCCATTTTGAGAAAGCAAGGCTATCCTGAACGCGGCATCGACATGGCTGCTCTGGAAGAGGAACTGCTGAAGTATTCCAACGCAATTCGGTTTGAAGATGACCTGACCCTCATTGAGGTACGTTTCGCGAGGTAGCAGATGTATAGTGGACCCCAAAAACTGGACCACGAATCGGGGAGCCTGTCAACGACATGAATAATTCCTTCCTCGCCAAACTCACTGCTTCGCTCCTGATCGTTTCGCTGCTCGCCGGCTGCACGGCGGACCAGCGGACGGAACAGCAGCGGACGATCGACGAAATCAAACAACTCGGCGGAATCATCACACGCGACGAGGAGCGGTTGGATCGGCCTGTCTTCCGGGTGGAACTGGGAAATCGTCCGGCCGACGACTCGCTGCTGAAACGGCTCAAAGTTTTCAGCCGGCTCGAATCGCTCACCCTCGGACACACCAAGATCACCGACGACGGATTGGAGCATCTTAAAGAGTTGCCGCGACTGCGACGGCTCAACATCAGATACACCGCCGTCACCGACGAAGGACTGAAACACCTTGAAGGACTCGACCAACTTACCAGGCTCGATCTGTTGGGCAACCGAATCACCGACGACGGACTGAAGCACATCAAAGGACTGTGCCGACTGCGGACGCTCATCCTCTGGCACACCGACGTCAACGACGCCGGACTGAAACACCTCGAGCCGCTGGGCCAACTCCGCCGGCTCGATCTGGGCGATACGGTCATCTCCGACGCCGGATTGAAACACCTCGAAGGTCTGAAACAATTGCGGTCGCTCTCGCTCTGGCGCACTCGGGTGACCGACGCCGGACTGAAACACCTCGAAGGACTCGGCCAACTTCGCCGGCTCGAACTGGGTTTCACCGACGTGACCGACGCCGGACTGAAACACCTCAAAGGCTTGACCGAACTCCGCTCACTCGACCTCTGGACCACCGGCGTTACCGACGCCGGACTGAAACACCTCGAAGGACTGAGCCAACTCGAAGAGCTCGAACTCAGGGACACCAAAGTCACGGAAGCCGGAATCGAAAAACTGAAAAAGGCCTTACCGAAACTTCGGTCGGTCGAACGGTAGGGCAACTTTATTACAAAGGACACACCAATGCAAACATCAAACACTTTGCCTCTCAGCCGCCGCCGGCTCCTCTCCTGCGCTGCGATGGCGACGGGTGTCGGCGCGGCCATGAACTTGCTCCCCGCCCACGTGAAAAATTGCCTGGGCGAGAATGACCGGCCGCCGGCCACGTTCAAGTATTCCATCTGCAACGAGACCTTCGGCGACTGGCCGTTCGAGCGGGTCTGCGAGTTCTCGGCCAAGTGCGGCTACACGGGCGTCGAGATCGCGCCGTTCACGATCTCCCATTTCGTCACCGACGTCACGGCCAAGCGCCGGGCCGAGTTGCGACGTCAGGCACGGCAGGCCGGGTTGGAAATCGTCGGCCTGCACTGGCTGCTGGCCAAGACCACGGGCTTCCACCTCACCTCGGCCGACGCCGAGGTTCGCCGCAACACGGCGAAATATCTGGGCGAACTGGCCCGCTTCTGCGCCGATCTGGGCGGAAAGCTCCTGATCTTCGGTTCGCCCAAGCAGCGCGACCTCGTGCCCGGAATGAGCAAGGAACAAGGGATGAAGTACGCGGCCGAAGTGTTCCGCGCGGCAATGCCCGCGATGGAAAAGACCGGCGTGACGCTGGCCATCGAACCGCTGGCTCCCGCGGAAACCAACTTCATCACCACCGCGGCCGACGGCGTGAAACTGATCGAATTGGTCGATTCACCCCGTTTCCGGCTTATCCTCGATTGCAAGGCGATGTCGTCCGAATCGACGCCGATCCCGGAACTGATACGCGCGAATCGCAAGTGGCTGGTCCATTTTCACGCCAACGACCCGAACCTTCGCGGCCCCGGGTTCGGCAAGCTCGATTTCGTGCCGATCCTACGGGCGTTGCAGGAGATCGACTATCGCGGCTGGGTATCGGTCGAGGTATTCGACTACACCCCCGGCCCGGAGCGGCTGACGCGGGAAAGCATCGAATACCTGCGAAAGTGCGCGGCGAAGATCGGGGCGGAGTAAACGCGCCGGTCAGGGGGTGTCAGGAACCGTTTTTCCCGCTATTTTCCTTAGCCGGATACCGATTACCTATAGAAACGGTTCCTGACACCTTTTTCGCCCCTTAGAAAGGACAGCCATCGCGGCCTGGCGAGACGCGGTGCTCGACAAAGGCTTGATGAAAACGGTCTGTTCCGCCCCCTATGTCGACGAAACGCGCTGTTCTTAATCGGGATTGGTATAAGTCGTTTCCGAGCCGAAGTTTACGGTGACGCTTTCAGAAGTCACCCGGCCCGCGCCGTCGCCGTAGACATTGGTCACAGTATTATTGTATCGCCCACTTTCGGCGGTCAAGAGCCGACCGGCGTCGTCGTAGGCCAGCTCGTCGCTGTCGGCGATTGTGCCGGAGGGCGAATTGACCGCCCGGAACGTGTCAACCAGTTTGAGACAACTGCTTTTCGGAATTAGTGTAGCGCGGTAGTGCTATGGCTCGGGTTTCCGGCCTATCGGCCGGGGGGTTGATCCAGACTTTACGAGGCAACGGCAGCGGTTGTGGTGGCTGGC
>JAUWPQ010000192.1 GCA_030611515.1 Planctomycetota bacterium
AAACCGGCATGAAGAAGTTTCGCACGGAAGCCGAACAACAGGTCGGACGCAACATAGCGCGGATTTTCGAGAATTGCCCCGATTCCGCGGAAATAAAGCTCGAGAACTTCCCAAAGTACGTTCGCCGTCAGCACCTCAAGCGGTTCCTCGCCCTCTACGAACTCTTCAAACTGGCGCTGCCGGTAAAAGGTTCGGTGGTCGAGTGCGGCGTGTTTCGCGGCTTCGGTCTCATGTCGTGGGCCAAGCTCAGCGCCATGCTCGAGCCGGAAAACCTCACTCGCCGCATCTATGGATTTGACAGCTTCGCCGGGTTTCCAGACGCAAGCGAGCACGACGCCAACCCCGTCGCCATGCCGGAGAAAGGGGCGCTGGCGGCCAATTCCCACGATGAACTACACGAACTGATCGCCGAGTACGACCGCGATCGCTTCCTGGGACACATCGACAAGGTCCATCTCGTCAAGGGAGACGTCTTGGAAACGATCCCGAAGTTCGTCGCGGAACACCCGCACCTGCTGGTGAGCTTGCTCTTTCTCGACCTGGACCTCTACGAGCCGACCAAGGCGGCGATCGAACATTTCGTTCCCCGTATGCCGAGCGGCTCGATTTTGGCCTTCGACGAGTTGGACAATCCCATGTGGCCCGGCGAAACCAAGGCGCTGTTGGATACGCTGGGTAATCGGCGACTTCGCCTCCAGCGCATGGAATGGGACCCATATATCGCCTACGCCGTTCTCTGACGGGAGACTCATGATTATGCCCTCTTCGACAATGCCGCCATTGGTCCATAACGACGCCGCCTGCCGGGAATTGGCGCGCCGAATACGCATTCACGTCATCCACATGACCCACCGCGCGGGCAGCTCGCACGTAGGCAGCTCGCTGTCGATAGCCGAACTGCTGGCGGTCCTCTACCGCTCGGTTCTGCGGATCACGCCCGAAACGATCGAAGACCCGGACCGCGACCGGCTGATCCTCAGCAAGGGACACGCCTGCGCCGGACTGTACGCGGCGCTGGCCGAGTGCGGCTTCTTTCCGGTCGAGTGGCTCGACGACTTCTACCACGACGGCGCGCGTTTGCCCGGCCACGCCACCGCCGAGGGAATTCCAGGCATCGAGGTCTCCAGCGGGGCCTTGGGACACGGCCTGGGAATCGCCTGCGGCTTGGCACTGGCCGGCAAGCGGGACGATCGCCCCTTCCGCGTCTTCACCGTCCTCAGCGACGGAGAATGCGACGAGGGATCGATCTGGGAAGCCGTCCTCTTCGCGCCCCATCACAAACTCGACAACCTGGTCGCAATCGTCGATTACAACAAAATCCAGAGCCTCGACCGCGTCGAGGACGTGCTCGGCCTGGAACCGCTGGCCGACAAATGGCGCGCCTTCGGCTGGGCCACCCGAGAGGTGGACGGACACGACGTGGGGCAAGTCGAGGAAACGCTCCGCGGCGTGCCCTTCGAGCCGGGCAAACCAAGCTGCCTCATCGCACACACCGTGAAAGGCAAAGGCGTGAGTTTCATGGAAAACACCGTGCTTTGGCACTATCGCAGCCCCCAGGGCGAAGAGTACCAACGCGCACTCGATGAATTGGAGGCAACCGTATGAGAACGGCTTTCATTGAAACGCTGACCGAACTCGCCGCCGAGGACCCGCGGATCACGCTCGTCGTCGGCGACCTCGGCTTCGGCGTCGTGACCGACTTTGCCAAGCGGTTTCCCAAACAATATCTCAACGCGGGCGTCGCCGAGCAGAACATGACCGGACTGGCCGCCGGGCTGGCGATGGCCGGCAAAATCGTCTTCACCTATTCCATCGCCAACTTCCCCACCTTGCGGTGCCTGGAGCAGATCCGCAATGACGTCTGCTACCACAACACGAACGTCGTGGTGGTGGCCGTCGGCGGCGGGCTTTCCTACGGCTCGTTGGGTATGAGCCATCACGCGACCGAGGACATCGCCATCCTCCGCTCGCTGCCCCGGATGACCGTGGTCGCGCCGGGCGACCCGTTCGAGGCCAAGGCCGCCACCCGAGCCGCGGCCGCGGGAATCGGACCGGTCTACCTCCGACTAGGACGCGCCGGCGAACCGCTCGTCCACGATAAACCAGTCCCCTGGCGGCTCGGCAAGGCACTGACCGTTCGCCGGGGAGAAGACGTCACGCTGATCTCGACCGGGGCCATGCTCCAGACCGCCGTCCACGCGGCCGACGCACTGGCCACCGAGGGAATCGGCGTCGAAGTCCTCAGCATGCACACCATCAAGCCGCTCGACACCGAGGCGATTATCGAATCGGCAAGACGGACGCGGCGGATCGTCACCCTCGAAGAACACAGCATACTAGGCGGATTGGGCGGCGCGGTCGCCGAGATCCTCTGCGAATCAGAAGTCCGCAACGTCCGCTTCCAACGCATCGGACTCCCTTCGGAGTTCGGCAAACACATCGGCGAGCAAGAATATCTGCGGAAAATCCACGGCCTGGACGTGGACTCCGTTATCCGCTGCGTGCGGCGGATGTGGGAAGGCGGCCTGCGAATCCACAAGGACGAGCACGACGGCGCGACCTTCGATCGCGCGATGCCGATCGCCAAAAGCGCCTGACGCGATTCTTTTTCGGGAAATGAAATTAGCCGATGGCTAACAGCCCCCGGCTATTTCGACATCGCAATGCCGTGCGGCTCTAAACCTCGTCGGCGATCACCCACGGCCGGCGGTACGAGCGGCGCAACATCCGCGCCGCCTCGGCGTTGTCGACGATCTGCTCGGACTTCGGGTCGATAACCAGCTTCTCTCCGCCCAGCCGCAGGCTGATGTTGGCGTATTGAGCCAACAGCGTGCTGCGGTGCCCCTCCTCCACGTCGGCGTTGGGCAACTCCCGGCTGCGGATGCACCGGACAAAATTCTCTTTGTGCTCGGGGTCGGGAAAGCGGCCGTTCTCCTCGGCCTTGACCACCGGTTTTTCGGCCTTGGTGCGGACGAACACCTGCCAGCCGCCGCCGTGCCGGCCGACGTACATCACCCCCTCGCTGCCGTAGATTTCGATCCGCGTAGCGCTTTGCGGCCAATAGGGATACGCCGTCAACGATTCACGCGTGGCCGGCGAGGTCTTCAGCATGTACGGCGTGTAGAGCGTCATCTCGAAAGTCATCAGCAGCTTGTCGAACTCGAACGTGGCCACCTGGGTGTCGGGCGTCTCGTCGGCGCCGTCCGAGTCGAAACGGCCGCCCGCGCAGTGGACCGTCTTCGGATAATCCACGCCGATCAGCCATCGGGCAAGGTCCAACTGATGCACGCCGTCGTTGATGATGTCGCCGCCCGAGTAACGCCAAAAACTGTGCCAGTGGTTCACGTAGTTGACGTTGTAGGGCGAATCGGGGGCCGGGCCGTTGAACATGTCCCAGTCGAACCACTCGGGCGGCCGCGAGTCGGGCATCGGGCGGAAGTCCCGCTTCCCCTTCTGGTTGAACACCCGGCATAGATGAATCCTGCCAAGTTTGCCCTCCTCGATGTATTTTTTGGCGGCGAAGTTGTACGGCGCGCTGCGGTTCTGAGTGCCGACCTGGACGATCCGCTTGTACTTCCGCGCGGCCTCGACGGCCTTGCGTCCCTCCCAGGCGCTGTGCCCCAGCGGTTTCTCGACGTACACGTCCTTACCCGCCTGACAGGCCCAAACCGTGGCTGGACAATGCCAATGGTCGGGCGTGGCCAGCACCACCGCGTCGACCGACTTGTCGTCTAGCGCGCGGCGGAAATCCTGCTCGACTTTCGGCGGCGCGCCGCCCTGGGCTTGGGCGAATCTCTTCGCACGCATCGCGGCGATCTTCCGGTCCACGTCGCAGACGTAGACGATCCGGCAGTCGCCGCGCTCGATGAATCCGTGTCCGAGCGAGCGTCCCCGGCCGCGCACGCCGATTATCGCCAGCGAAATCTTGTCGTTGGCCGGCGTTGCCCAAACGGAGCGGGCATCGCCGAGGATCGTCATGCCGACGGCCAGGCCGAGCGTCGTTTGTTTCGTGCGGTCGAGAAATTCGCGGCGGTTCATGGCGGGTCTCCCATTTTGAGGAAGTGAATTGAGGCAGGAAACGCGAAAACAAACGGTTGGATTCAACAGTTTCTATTGTACACAAAATCAACGTTGCCCACAACTCGCGTAGGGTGCGTGCAACGCACCAGAACCGGATAGTTGTGCATGGTGCGTTTCACGCACCCTACAAAATTATCCGCAACGGAAAATTACACTTCGCCGCCCGACTTCGAGCCGTGCATGTGCTTCAGATATGCGCTGGCGATCTCGAAGCGCCGCACCATGCCGATCAGCCGACGACGCTGCAAGTCGTTGACCACCGGCAGCGCGATGAGATCGTTTTCCACGAACAGTTCCAGCGCCCGGTCCAGTTGATCGCGGGGTTGCAGCGGTACGACGTCGGTCCGCATCAAATCCGCGGCCAGTATCAAGGGCTGCAAGTGCGCGGCTTGCGCGGCCAGATGGACCTCCTCAAGGTTGACCACGCCGAGCAGCCGATTCTCGTCGTCCACCACCGGCAGGACCGAGTAGGTGGCGTCGCTCAGTCGGCTCAGCACCGCGCTGAGCGGATCGTCGGGATGAAGCGTGAGGGGAGGATGCCCGGTCTTGAGATACCGGCTCACCCGCACTCCGGAGAGGACTTGCCGGATGTATGCGCCGCGATGGGCCGGTGAGCGCGAACGGCTCTCGACCTGCGCGGAATAGATCGACTGTTTGTCGGAGAGGATAAACGCCAGCGCGCAGACCCACAGCGCCGGCAGCAGGAGGTGATAGCCGCCGGTCATTTCGCTGACGATGATCAGCGTGGAGAAAGGGGTTTTCGCGGCGGCGGCGAAGAAGCCGGCCATGCCCACGATGACGAAACTGGCCGGATGCGGGACCAGCCACGGCCACCAACCGTGCAGCAGCAATCCCAGCGCCCCGCCGCCGCAGCCGCCAATGACCATCGAGGGGCCGAAGACGCCGCCCGAGCCGCCGCTGCCGATCGTCAGGCTGGTGGTCAGGATTTTCCCCAATGCTATCACCAGCAAGACCCCGGCGCTGACGTTGGTGTCCGAAGTGATCGCATTCTGTACGGCGTTGTAGCCGAACGAGAGGACGGACAGCACTTGCTTCTCGCCTCCCAGGGCGTAATACAAGCCGACGGCGACGCCTCCGGTCAGCAACGCCCCGACGGCCGGCCGAAAATGCGGCGGCAGCGGAAGACGGCGGAACGCGCTAACGCACCCGTAAAACGTCCGCGTGTAGAGCATCGCCAGCAGGACCACGAACAGCACCAACAACAAATACGGCCCCAATTGCAAGGGGCTGCTGAACGTCAGGTCGGGCATGGCAAACAGCGGCTTCCAACCGGCGTACATGCCGAACGTGCAGTAAGAAACCACACAGGCGATCGCCGCCGGCATGATTACCTCCGGCTCGAACTCGGGCGAGCGATAGAGCACTTCGGAGGTGAACAGCGCACCGGCCAGCGGCGCGCGGAAGATGGCGGCGATGCCGGCGCCCATCCCCGCCGCCATCAGTATCCGCCGTTCGGCCGGACGTAGGTGGAACAGATTGGACAGCACGGAGCCGAAGCCGGCCCCGATCTGGGCGATCGGCCCTTCGCGTCCCCCCGATCCGCCCGTACCCAGGGTTATCGCGCTGGCGATGATTTTCACCAACGGCACCCGCGGACGGATCTCTCCCTGCCGATGGTGATAGGCCTCGATCACCGCGTCGGTCCCGTGTCCTTCGGCCTCCGGCGCGAGAGTATAAACCAGTACGCCGCTAAGGAGTCCGCCCACGGCCGGAATTACTATCAACAGCCAGGGACGAAACGTGGTGTTGACCTCGGGCAGCGACGAGATGGCCGTTTCGCCCGCCGGATGAGGCGTTGGATCGTAGCCGGCCACCACGCCCAAGGCGTAATGTTCCGCCGCGCGGGTAGCCACGTAAAAGACGATCGCCCCAAGCCCCGCGACCAGTCCGACCAGGATCGCCAACCCCAGCAGCCGTGCCTGAGTCCGAAAACGACTCTGCCCCAGCCGGACGACTTCGGGTATCCAAGCCAGGAGATGGGAATGGGAGTTTGATTCCTCCGGGGGCCGATCCATTTTCCAAAATCCTTCGCTAACTCAACCGATACGCAATCCTTTATTATTCCACCAGTCACCCCATCCTGACAAGGGGTGCCTAAGTGGTGGTGGGTGGGTCAGTTTGATTCTCGGATTCTGAAAAGCCAGGTTGCCTGTGTTGGCGAATAGGCGTATACTTGAGATATGCCTAAACGCTCAAGCAAACAGAAAGACCCGTCCGAGATAGCCCGGCACGTTCTCGACGCCGTTGTGTCGGATGCTGAACCGAAGCCCAAAAAGAACCCCGCCGCAGTCGCTCTTGGACGATTGGGGGGCAAGAAGGGCGGGCCTGCTCGTGCCGCTAAACTGACAGCGGAAGAACGCAAGGCAATTGCCAAGAAGGCTGCACGGGCACGTTGGGCAGGACAATAATGATTCCAGCTACTTTGCTTTGACGGGACTTTCCCTGATCTTCTCGATGCCCTGCGGCTTGATATCGCCAGTTGCGTAGCGAAAATCATAGTCGAACAAGCTAAGTTGCACTTTCTGAAAGTTTGGGTTATTGTCCAAGATACTTGCTTTTACTCGGTTATGCGCACGGCATTGTTTTTCGATGTTCTCGTACTGCTGACTCAAAAAAAGAAGGCCATGATGGGCACTCATCTCAAACACATGATCCCATACTACATCGAATATTCTGTTTCCGTGAATGTCTGTACGTTCGAGTTTTGCAGGAAGCATCGCGCGTAGTTTGCGCCCCTGCGGATCGGTGATGCGACTTTCCCTTGCGGCATATTTAAGCTCCCTTGTCAGTATGACTTCTGGTTTAATCTTGCGCGGCTCCCAAAGACCTTGTTGGTATGCCCACGCCGCCACGTTTTTCATTCTAACGGGGCCTGGATGCTGCTTCTGGTAGGCTCTGATGAAGTCCACTAGTTGATCGTTATAGCTTTTCACGATTCTTCGCCTTAACATGTTCACTCATCTCCTCGTCCAACGCTTTCAAGTCTGAATGCAAACACTGGACTAGCTGAAGCAAGTATTCAGTTTTACCCTCATTCCAATCGGGATGCTCAAGCATCTCCTCTGTGCTTCCATAGGAAGTACGGAGCGTGGTTAGCATTCCGCTTAGACTCTGTGCCCACACGATAAATTCTTCGGTGGCCAAGTATCGCTGCGCCATTAGGTTGTCCAATCTACCTTCCGTTTCAATTCGTTGCAGTAAGCTCGTGGCATTAGTCCGTCATGTTGCATTCGGCCAACCACAAGCCCCGGGGCAATATCCAGCATCTTAGCAAAGTGAACAACTGCCGATGAGTCCTTTAGATATTGCATTGCTCGTGTTTGATCGTCTGGAATCAAAATATCGGCCGCAAAACTATCGGCCTCGTGTTCTTCAACTGTTTCGCCCTGACCGTCTTCCACAAATACCTTCCTCTTTCCGTGAAGAAGGATATGGCCTGCTTCGTGGAAGAAACTATAAAACAACTGATCGTCAGTCTTGTATTTCAGGCTCAATTGAATCAGCGCTTTATCCTTTGTCATCCACCGCGCAACACCACTTACGCCAGCCTTCGCAATCTCTTTGACAAACACCACAACAACTCCGGCGGCCGCACACTTGGCTATAACCTCCTTGCACCATTCGGCGACGGAACCGGCTGTCAATGAGCGCAGTTCTCGCAAAGCCTCACGAAATCTCTGAGCATTGTACGGCTCACAGGACACCGATTCCGCCGCAAGTTCTCCCAAACGCAACCATGTCGCAACGTACCCAGGACGCTTCTTTTGGGTTGTAGCCCCGCGATACTGTGCGCACGGTCTGCCCCATACGTCCTGCCACGCTGATACGCTACTAACCCCAAAGAAGTGGAGCGCTTGCCGCACAACGGAGCGTTTGTCGTCGTCTTTCTTAATGTGGCCCTTGTCTGCAAGCACGTTAAGAGGAAGTTCCTTGAGCCATTCGACCTCTTTGGCCAACCGCTCTGTTTCCTCAATTCTAACGAGTGTCTCTCGGTAGGAATGCTCACGCGCATTCCAAAACCGCGCTGGCGTTCCTAGCACCAACTCTAACTTTGCGGCAGTCTCGTAGGTGATCGGTGCTATACCGTTGATGATCTGACTCACAGTCTTCTCTGCTAGTCCAGTACGGAGGGCAAGGTCCGCTTGCGATAGCCCCTTGACTTCAAGTGTTTCTTTGAGTGTCGCACCGGGGGGGACTGCATAATCTGGCTGATACGGATATTTTGTGGCCATAAATCACCTTTCCATGGTAATCGCGTTAGTGGTAGTCGCCAATTCTAGCGATTTCAATATGCTTTACTCGCGACCAATCTAAGCCTCTAAGGTGGCCCCATTCGTCTAGACCACGGATTACGAATTCTTAGATGGAGGGATTAGCGGCCCGCGAAACCCATTCCAAAGGTTTCGCACGGCCGCAGAGCCACCCACCCACTTTGGGTACATGTTGATTTTCCCGTT